>NZ_JADZGI010000001.1:952542-1270056 GCF_015865035.1 Novosphingobium aureum
GTGAAGAAGCGCCCGGTCGAGGAATTCGACACCGAGCTCAAGCTGCCCGAATGGCAGCTCGAACCCGACGACGAGTACCTCCAGGGCGATCCCGAGGACTATTACTACGTCGACGAGAACGGCAACATCGTCGAGCCGGGCGCGGGCGCCAATGGCGACCAGCCGATCTACGAGGACGGCAGCGTCGGGCCCGGCCCTGGTCCGGGCGCGCCTCCGGTCATGGTCGATCCGGGCACGCCGCCAGCGGCGAACGACGACTTCCTCGACCGCGCGACCGGACGGCAGGGCGCACAGTACGACGCGGGACCACAGCGCACGCCGGCGAGTTCGAGCGTGAACGTCGTGCGGCCCCAGTCGCAGGCCCCGCAGCGCCAGCAGAGCGGGGCGCCGCAGTCGATCTTGCCGCAGCAGCAGCGCCAGCCGCAGTAACGCCAGCCGCAGTAGCCTGGGCGGCTATCGGCACCAATTCAGGAAGGGGGCGCGCCGCAAGGCTGCGCCCCTTTCGCGTATCAGAAGCTCTCGCGGTCGAGTTCGTGCAGGCCGAGCACGGCGCACAGCGCGGTACGCGCCTCGATGCAGCGGCGCCACAGGTCCGGATCGCCCAGATCCTCGACCGCGATCTCCTCGGGCCAGTAGGCGCGCACGACCGCCTCGATCGCGTCGAGCTTTTCGGGCGTGGCGATGAAACGGGGATCGACGTGGGCGGGATCGGCGACGACGCGCAGGCGCAGGCAGGCGGGACCACCGCCGTTGGCCATCGATTCGCGCAAGTCATGGACGAACAGTTGGCGGATCGGGCCGTTGCCCGCGACGTGGGCTTCGAGCCAGTCCCATACGGCGGGCGTCTCGCGCGCCTCGCCGGGGAGCACCAGTGCGGTCTCGCCCGAGGGGAGAGTGACCAGCTGCGCGTTGAACAGGTACGAGGCGATGGCGTCGCTCAGGCTGACCGCGCTGGCCGGGACCTCGACGATCTCGATCTCGGGCACCTTCTCGCGCAGCTGCGCATAGACCGCCTCGCGCTCGGCGAACGCGAGCTCGTGGGTGAGCAGCACGCGCTCGTTGGCGACGGCGACAACGTCATTGTGAAAGGCACCCGCGGCGATGGCCTCGGCCGACTGCTGCGCGAAGACGGTGCGCGCAGGGTCGAGCCCGTGGATGCGCGCAATCGCCTCGAAGGCCTCGCGGTGCTGGCGTGCGGGGAAGGGGCCGCCGGTCTCGCCATAGACGAAGACCTCGACACCCGGCTCCGCGTGCGAGAGGCACAGGCGCATGTGGTTGGCCGCGCCCTCGTCGCCGAAGGGGGGCGGGACCGGCGGGTGGACCGCGAAGTGCGCCTCGTCGGCAAAGGCAAGGCTGAGCTGGGCCAGGGTCTCGTGCCATTCGTGGCTGCGGTGCGGCATCGTCACAAGGTTGGCGACGGTCAGGTGGCAGCGCGCGTCGGCGCAGTCGGCGGCGGGGCTGACGGTGGCGGCATTGGCGGCCCACATCGGCGAGGCCGACATGGCATTGGCGCGCAGCGCCTGCGAGGCGGCTTCCATGCTGGTGCCAAGGCGCGCCAGCCATGCCTCGTCGGGGCGGCGCTGGGGCACGAAGAAGCCCTGCGCCAGCCCCAGCTCGAGGTTGGCGCGCATCTTGGCGAGCCCTTGAAGCGCGGCATCGCGCGGACGCGAGACCTTGCCCAGGTTCTTCGCCGAGGCGAGATTGCCGAGACTGAGCCCTGCGTAGTTGTGGCTGGGGCCGACGATGCCGTCGAAGTTGATTTCGGTGATCATTGCGGGGGTTCCTCAGGCAGGCGCGCAGGTCAGCGCATCGCCGGTTCCGACGCCGAGCAGCGCGGCGGCTTCCTCGTCGATGGTGACGGAGCCGTCCGCGTTCTCGACAAGGCGGGCCTGACAGGCGCGGAAATCGGCGAGGCGGCCATGCGAGACGATGTGCGTCGGCGTGCCTTCCTGATCGGCGGTGAGCGCCGAGATTGTCAGCTCGCGCGCCTGTCGGATGGTGCGGATGCGGTCGGTGTCCGCGATCATGGTCGGGCCGCCGTCGAAGATGTCGACATACTTCTGGTAGGAGAAGCCCTCATCCTCGAGCATGCGCATCGCCGGACGGCCGGAATAGTGCGGCTGGCCCATGACCTGACGCGCCGCGTCGGACAGCAGCGCGGTATAGATCGGGTGCTTGGGCATGAGGTCGGCGATGAACTGGTTGCCGTGGCGCGCGTTGAACTCGTCCGCCTCGTGGAACGACATGTCGAAAAAGCGCCCGGCCAGCCCGTCCCAGAACGGCGAATTGCCCGCATCGTCGATCGCGCCGCGCAGTTCGGCCAGCATCTTGGGACCGAAGCGGGGGCGGTGGCCGTGGACGAAGAGGTAGCGCGAGCGCGCGAGCAGCTTGCCCACGCCTGCCGAACGCTCGTTCGCGTCGAGATAGAGCCCGCCGACCTCGCTCGAACCGTCGAGATCGGTGCTCAGCGTCAGCATCTCGGCGCGGAAGGTGCGGCCCAGTTCCTCGCTGTGCTGGGTGATGTGGCCGAGACGATAGGAATAGAACGGCCAGCGCGTGCCGACCTGCGAGAAGATCTGGCAGGTACCCGCGATGCGGCCCGTCGCGGTGTTCTCGAGGATGAAGACGAACAGGTCGTCGGCGATGCTCTCCTCGTCGCGCCCGAAGCAGGTCGCGGTGCGTTCGAGCTTGGCTTTGAGCGTCGGGCGGTCGGGCGGCAGGTTGGTGAAGCCGCCGCCGGTCCCCTTGGCCATGCGGTAGAGGGCGTCGAGGTCTTCCTCGCGGGCGGCGCGCAGTACGAATGTCATGGGCTCAGTCCTGCAGTGCGAGGCCGTGCCTGTCCAGCCGGTGCAGCACCAGCGCGGTCAGGCGCGCGCGCGCGTCGAGCGAATCGGCGAGCAGGAACTCGTCGGGGGAGTGGATCGCACCGCCGAGCGCACCCATCGTGTCGAGCACCGGCACGCCGCAGGCAGCGATGTTGTTGCCGTCGCACACCCCTCCGGTGTCGTTCCAGCGCATCGCCTGGCCAAGGTCGCCGGCGGCCTTGCTGACCAGCCCGTAGAGCGCCTCGGTCTCGGTCGAGATCGGCTTGGGCGGGCGCGAGACGCCGCCGTGGGCGTGGACGGTGACCTCGTGCTCGCGCGCGACCTCGGCGAAGGCGGCATCGACGAGGCGCTGCGCGCTCTCGGCGAGCTCGGGCGTGCGCGGGCGCATGTTGAAATGGAGGATCGCGAGATCGGGCACGGTGTTGTTGGGCGCGCCGCCCTCGATGCGTGCCGGGTTCACCGTGAGCCCGTCGCGCACCAGCGCGGCGAGGCGCAGCGCGAGGTCGGATGCGGCGACCAGCGCGTTGCGACCGTCCTGCGGGTTGCGCCCGGCGTGCGCCGACTTGCCGCGGATCACCACGGCATAGTTGCCCGAACCCGGCCTCGCGCGGGCCATCGAGCCGTCGGGCAGCGCGGGCTCGTAAGTGAGGGCGGCGAGCTTGCCTTTCGCGAGCTGGGCGATGAGCGCGTTGGAGGAGAGCGAGCCGGTCTCCTCGTCCGCATTGATCATGACGTCGTAGCCGAGTGTCGGCGCGCCGCGCTCGTAGGCGAGGAGGCCTTCGAGCATGAGCGAGAGCCCGCCCTTCATGTCGGCGGTGCCGGGTCCGTGAAGGGTGTTCTCGTCGAGCCAGTCGCAGGTCTGGAAGGGGTGGTCGCTGGCATAGACGGTGTCCATGTGCCCGGTCAGGATGACCCGGCGCGCGGCCTCGGGGCGCACCGAGACGACGAGGTGGCGACCATGGGGCAGAGCGCGCGGCTTGCCTTCGCCATCAACCTTCTCGACCTTGCCCGGCTCGACCAGCCGGACTTCGCCGGGCAGCGCGGAAAAGGCGCTGGCGAGCTTGTCGGCCATGGTGGCGAGGCCGTCCAGATTGGCGGTGCCGCTGTTGACCGCGGCCCAGTCGAGCGTGCGCTCCAGCACCGGCGCGCGCTCCACCGGGGCGAGGAGGTCACGTTCTTCGTGAGTCAATCCGGTCATGAAATTTTCGTCCCCTCTCGGCTTCGATTATGGCTTTTGGGGGTAACGTATGGACCCGGGCAAAGGTTGTCCACTCAGGCCGGTTTTTGCCGGTGGTCCTTCCATCCGTCATTCCCGCGCAGGCGGGAATCCAGCGCGGATCAGGGCGAAGGCTGGACGCGAGAACCTACGCCGGACGCATCAACCGCTCGCGCAACGAGGCTGTGAGATGCGCAGCGTCGCGTCGACTGGATTCCCGCCTGCGCGGGAATGACGAGGTAAATGGGGCGAGGGCGATGTGCAGCGCAGTGTCTGCCTGCCGCCCTCGCTTCAGTGGGCGCAGGCTTACCCGTGCGCGCCGAACTCGTTGGCGATTGCGGTGGTGATCCTGAGGCCCAGCGCATGGCAGCGCTCGATCGGCTGGATGTAGTCCTCGTGGATCTGGCCGTAGCCCGCCGCGCCGCCGTCGGGGTAGTCGCTCGGCTCGTCGACGCTGAAGTCGCCGATCGAGGGGAAGTGCACCGGGAAGGCGCGGCGCAGCTGGGCGAGGCCGTCGTCGACGCGCAGGGTGAAGAACATCTCGAGCACGTCGTCGCGGCTGATGTCGTTGGCGCGCGAGAAGGCCGGGACCATGACCGCGCGCAGGAACATGTGCTTCATCAGCGCGAGGCGCAGTGCCTGCAGCGCGCCGAGCGAGCGGCGGGTGTGCTCGCGGTCGGGCAGCGGGGCCTCGTCGGGGACGAGATCGAGCAGCTTGTGCAGCTTCATCGCATCGACGCGCAGGCGCGAGGCGAGCCGGCGGAACACGCCGGTGCGGTCGTCCTTGGTGAGGTATTCGCCGATCCTGAGGCAGGCATCGGCGATGTGCTGCTCGTCGCCGCGATAGGGGCGGCTGGCCCAGTAGGCCGAGTTGAACAGCTCGCCATAGGCGCCCACGGTCTTGATCGAGCCGAGCGCGTCGGCGGCGCGCACGAGGCGCATGATCTGGCGACCGCGCTCGCTTTCGGTAAGCAGACCCGCGATCTCCTCGACGTTGCCGTCCGCCGCGGTGCCGACGCCGGCGATGACGTTGACCGGGTAGCCCAGCTGCTGGAGGATCGAGTTGTGCGGGATCGCGCGGATCTGGCGCAGGTTCATCGTGCGGTCCGAGGCGAGGTCGGACTGGCGGCGCGACTTGCGGCTGCCGGTATCGTTGAGCATGCCCAGGCCAAAGGCGGTGATCGCGCGGCTGTAGGTGCTCGATTCGAGGTGCGCGTGCTGCACCTCGCGGATGTTGCGGTAGAAATCGAGGCTGAGGTCGGTGCGGCGGTAGAACAGGTCGGTCTGCGCATCGGCATCGGCGCCCCACAAAGGCCGCTCGGCCATGCGGGTGAGCGTTGCGAGCGCAAGCTCGTCAGAGCCGAACCACAAGTAGCCGTCGCCCCCCTGAAACGAGACCTCGGGTTCCAGCCTGATCCCGGCGCGCACGAAGCGGCGGCGCGCCCAGGGCGACATCTGCCAGTCGAAGCGGTCGTCGATGCTGGAAGGATGGCAGCCGCGGCCCATTGATTCGCCGCCGGTGTTGAAGATCAGCGCGGCGACGTCGGTCAGCCCGTTGGCGGCCATGGCTTCGGCGAGGCGGCCCTGCAGGCGCTCGATGGCGAGGGCAGCGGGGATCTGGCCGACGAAGCGGCCCGCGTCGGAAAAGCCGGTCTGGATGCAGATGCGCCCGCGCTTGCGCGCATAGTCGCGATAGGCGGGCTCTGCCAGCACGGCATCGAGGAAGCGTCCGCCATGTTCGAGCGCGGTCTCGGTCTCGAACAGGGGCGAAACGTCGACCTTGTCCTCGATCCCGAACATGCGTGCGAAATAGAGCGCGGCGAGCACGGTGGTGGGCTGCTCGCACTCGGCGACGAGCATGCGGATCGGGGTGTCGGCGTCGATGTGCTGGAGGATCTGCGCCATCGCGAGGAATTGGCGCACTGCGGTCGAGTTCTCGATCGCCAGCGCGGCGAAATTGGAACGCAGCGGAGTTACCTCGGCGAGCAGTTCGCGCATGCGCACCAGCGCTGCCTGGCTCGAGAGCGAGAGCTTGCCCTGCGGGTCGATGCGACGGCGGATCGCGTTCTGCAGTTGCGAGGCGTTCACGCGGAAGTGGATCCAGCCCATGCCGAGGCCATCGGCGCGCATCGAGGCGGCGACGACGAGCAGGTCGCGCGCGACCTCGTGCCCGGCATGGCGGGCCTCTTCCTCGAGCTGGGCGATCACGCCCTCGAGGCTGACGAGCTTGTCCGCGTGATCGGCGGTGAGCGCGTTGGCGGCGGCGGACATGGCCTCGGGATCGGAGAGGTCCTGTGCGAAGTTCTCCGCCATGCGCGTGGTGTGCGCGGCGGCGCGGCGCAGCGTTTCGGCGATGGCGCTTTCGTGCCGGTCGAGCGCGTCTGCATAGCTTTCGAGCCGCATCGCCTTTTCCTGCAGGCGGTAGCGGATCGAGGTGTTCCACGAGATGTCGGTGCGCCCGTCCATGTCGTAGCCGACCCAGGTGGCAAAGCGCACCGGCAACGGCTGCAGGCTCTTCCAGCGCTTGGGCCAGCGCTGCGCGGCGATGTCGAGCAGGCGCGCGGACATGCGCTCGCGCGCCTTCTGGCCACGCGTGATCGCGGCCATCGCGGCTCCATGTTCGTAGTCGAGCGTGATCGCATCGCGCGCGGGCGAGGCGGCGCAGACCGAGTTGTCGGTGAGACTGCCCGTGGAGGCCGAGGTAACGACCGCCTCGCTCTGTGCCGAGGTCAGCAGGAAGGTCGGGTGCGCGGTAAAGACGACGTGCGCGGCAGGGCGCTGCCAGCGCGCGGCGAAAGCGGTGAAGTCGTCTTCGCCGGCGACCGTGTCGAGGCTGGCGTCGTTGCCCTCGAGCGCCATCGTGCCGAGCAGGCGGTCGAGCCGGACCGCGCGGGCGCGGAGGCCCTCGCACTCCATCTCCGCGACCAGCGCCTCGATCGCGTCGAGGCTCATCTCGCCGTTCTCGAGTTTGCGCGAGAGTTCGAGGCCGAGCTGGAAGACCGGGTTGTAGAGCGGCGTTTGCGCGGTGAGCTTGTGCAGTTCGCTCAGGCGGGCGTTCAGATCCTCGACGGTCGAGAGGGCCGGTCCGGTCATCTAGCAGGCTCCTTGGTCACATTTCGGGAGAGGGGCGTACTCGGTTGGGAAGGCGTGGGAGGCAGCGCGGACAGCGCTGCCCCCGCAAGGTATCAGGCGGCGCCGAGCTTCGAGGCGATGCGCGCATCGGCCTCGATCTTCGCAACGTCGGGAGTGCCCTTGGGCACCATCCACGAGCCGCCCACGCAGATCACCGCGTCGAGCGCGAGCCACTGCGGTGCGTTTTCGGGGGTGACGCCGCCGGTCGGGCAGAACTTGGCGCTCGCGAGCGGGGCCGAGATCGCCTTGAGCGCGGGCGGACCGCCAGCGGCCATGGCGGGGAAGAACTTGAGCCGGTCGAAGCCCATGTCGAGCGCGAGCATGATGTCGGTCGCGTTGGCGGTGCCGGGCAGCAGCGGCACGTCGGCCTTGAGCGCAGCTTCGCCCAGCGCGGGCGTGAGGCCGGGCGAGACGAGGAATTCCGCGCCCGCATCGAGCGCCTTTTCCATGTCCGAGGGGCTGAGCACGGTACCCGCGCCGACGGTCGCGCCGGGCACGGTCTTCATCGCCTTGATGACGTCGAGCGCGCAAGGCGTGCGCAGCGTGACCTCGAGCGCAGGCAGACCACCGGCGACGAGCGCCTCGGCGATCGGCACGGCATGGGCGACGTCCTCGATCACCAGCACGGGCACCACGGGGGCGAGGCGCATCACGGCCTCGACGCGGTCGGAATAGGTGGTCATTGCGAAAGGTGCTCCCGGACATAGGCGGCAGCCGCGCCGAACAGGCCGGGCTGCGGATGGGTGATGAGCTTGACGGGAAGGCCCGCCATCATGTTGGCGAAACGGCCCTTGGCGCAGAAGCGCTCGGAGAAGCCGGACTTGAGGATGGTCTGGCGGATGCGGTAGCCGAGCCCGCCCGCGATGACGACGCCGCTCGCGCCGTGAGCGAGGGCATAGTCGCCCGCCGCCGCGCCGAGCGAGAGGCAGAAGCGGTCGACCGCCGCATTGGCCAGCGGGTCTTCCCGGGATTCCGAGGTTCCGGCAGTCCAGATCTCGATGTCGGTCTTCTCGACCAGCGGCGTGTGCTGCATCGAGGCCAGCGTCTCGTAGATGTCGACGATGGCAGGGCCCGAGACGACGCGCTCGACCGAGACGCGATTGTGGCGCTTCCTGAGGCGCGCGAGGATCGCGTCGTCGACGAGGTCGAGCGGCGCGAAGTCGATGTGCCCGCCCTCGGTTGCCTGCACGTGGTACGACTTGCCGCCGCCGCGCCAGACATGCGCGACGCCAAGGCCCGTGCCCGGGCCGAGCACGCTCAATGTGCCCTTCGCGGGCAGCGCGGTGTCAGGCCCGGCGAGGTGGACGAATTCGTCCTCGTGCGCGCAGGCGACGGCGTGGCCCACAGCCTCGAAGTCGTTGACGATGGTGTAGGAGGTCGCGCCGAGCCGCTCCTCGATCATGGCCGGGCGGATGATCCAAGGGTTGTTGGTGAACTTGATCACCTCGCCGCCGACCGGGCCTGCCACCGCGAAGGAGACCGCGCTGGGCAGGTTGCCGCCGTTCATCGCCGCGAAGGCCTGCCAGGCGAGCTGGAAGCTGCCGTGGTCCTTGGTGTGCAGCGTCGCCGGTTCGCCCAGCGTGATCTTGCCCTGCGCATCCACCGTGGCGATGGCGAAACGGGCGTGAGTGCCGCCGATGTCGACCGCAACGAGCTGTGTCATCTCTCTCTCCGAATGCCCGGCCACCCCTTTCGCGGGGGCGGCGCTGGGCGTGTCGATGGTGCTCGCCGCGCTCACAGCCCGGCGACTTGAAGCATGGCCGAGCCGCCCTGTTCGGCGCCGCTGGCATTGATGCGGAACATCGCGAAGAGCTCGCGGCCCATGCCGACTGCCGCCTGGGGGGCAGGGGCGGGTTCGCGGCCCGAGAGATCGGCGCTGGTCGAAAGCTCGCCGGTCTCGGCGCAGACGCGCACGATGTCGCCGTCGCGAAGGTAGGCGAGCGGGCCCCAGCTGCCGTCTGCGGCGGGGAGCGCCTCGGGGGTCACGTGGATCGCGGCGGGGACCTTGCCCGATGCGCCCGACATGCGCCCGTCGGTCACCAGCGCGACCTTGTAGCCACGGTCCTGCAGGATGCCGAGCGGCGGGGTGAGCTTGTGCAGCTCGGGCATGCCGTTGGCACGCGGGCCCTGGAAGCGCACGACCACGACCACGTCCTTGTCGAGCTCGCCCGCCTTGAAGGCGGCGCTGACCTGTTCCTGGGTATCGAACACGCGGGCCGGGGCCTCGATCGTCCAGCGCTCCTTCTCGACCGCGCTGGTCTTGAAGGTGGCGCGTCCCAGGTTGCCCTCGACGAGGCGCATGCCGCCATCGGGCTGGAAGGCGTTGGCGACGGTGCGCAGCATGGTGTCGTCGCCCGAGGTTTCCGGGGCGGGCTTCCAGGTCAGCTGGTCGCCGTCCATGGTCGGCTCGGTCGCATAGGCGCGCATGCCGCCCTCGGCGACGGTGAGGACGTCCTCGTGGGCAAGGCCTGCATCGAGCAGTTCGCGCACCACCCAGGCCATGCCGCCTGCGGCGTGGAAGTGGTTCACGTCGCCCGAGCCATTGGGGTAGACACGGGTGAGCAGCGGAACCGCCGCGGACAGCTCGGCGAGGTCCTGCCAGTCGACGATGATGCCTGCCGCGCGCGCCATCGCGGGAATGTGGATCGCATGGTTGGTCGAGCCGCCGGTGGCGAGCAGGCCCGCCATGGCGTTGACGATCGCCTTCTCGTCGACGACCTCGGCCATCGGGCGGTAGTCGTCGCCCTTGCGGGTCATCGCTGCGACGCGGTGCGTGGCGGCGCGGGTCAGCGACTGGCGCAGGGGGGTGTTGGGCGGCACGAAGGCCGAACCCGGGATGTGCAGGCCCATCATCTCCATCATCATCTGGTTGGAGTTGGCGGTGCCGTAGAAGGTGCAGGTGCCTGCCGAGTGGTAGCTGGCGCTCTCGCTGGCGAGCAGTTCCTCGCGCCCGACCTTGCCTTCTGCGTAGAGCTGGCGGGTCTTCTGCTTTTCCTTGTTGGAGATGCCGCTGGGCATCGGTCCCGAGGGAATGAACACGGCGGGCAGGTGGCCGAAGCGCAGCGCGCCGATGACGAGGCCGGGCACGATCTTGTCGCAGATACCCAAGAGCGTCATGCCGTCGAACATCGCGTGGGACAGCGCGACCGCGGTCGAGAGCGCGATGGTGTCGCGGCTGAACAGCGACAGCTCCATGCCGTCGAAGCCTTGCGTGACGCCGTCGCACATCGCCGGAACGCCGCCCGCGACCTGCGCGGTGGCACCCACTTCGCGCGCGAAGAGCTTCATCTGCTCGGGGTAGCGCCCATAGGGCTGGTGCGCGCTGAGCATGTCGTTGAAGGCGGTGACGATGCCGATGTTGACGGCCTTCATCGCCGCAATCGTGCCCTTGTCCTCGCCGCTCGCGGCAAAGCCGTGGGCGAGGTTGGAGCAGGACAGGAACGAGCGGTCGGAATGCTTTCCGGCCTCGCCGCGCACCATGTCGAGATAGGCGGCGCGGCTGGCCTTCGAGCGTTCGATGATGCGATCGGTGACGCGGTCTACCGCCGGGGCGAGATTGGTCATGGTCTTCTCCTGATCGCGGACGCGCGATGAGGCCGGGTGGGGGATTTCGGCCTGCAAGGCGTCCGCAGCGGGCCACGGCGGGCCCGCGTCGCGGGTCTTATTCGTGCCAGGTCACGCCGTCGCGCTCGGCGAGCGCGATCGCGGAGGACGGCCCCCAGCTTCCGGCAGTGTAAGTCTTGGGCTCGGTCGCCTGTTCCTCCCAGGCGGTGCGGATCGCGTCGATCCACTCCCACTGGGCCTCGACCTCGTCGCGGCGCACGAACAGGGTCTGGTCGCCTTCGATGAGGTCGAGCCAGAGGCGTTCGTAGGCGATGCGGCGCTGTGGCCCGGCAAAGGCGTCGGGCATCGAGATGGCGAGCGGGATCGAGCGCAGGCCGAAGCCCTCGCGGTCGAGCCCGGGCATCTTGGCCATCAGCGAAAGGGTGATGTTCTCGTCCGGCTGGAGCGAGATGACGAGCCGGTTGGGCACGGTCTTGGCGCCGCGACCCGAGAAGATCGAGTGCGGCACGTCGCGGAACTGCACCACGATCTCGGTGGTGCGCTTGGGCAGACGCTTGCCGGTGCGCAGGTAGAAGGGCACGCCCTGCCAGCGCCAGTTGTCGATGTGCGCCTTGATCGCGACGAAAGTCTCGGTCTTCGAGGGCTTGCCCAGTTCCTCGTCGTAGCCGGGCACCGCCGCGCCCGAGATCGCGCCGGCGCGGTACTGGCCGGTGACGGTCTCGTCGACCTTGATCTTGCGCAGCGAGCGCAGGACCTTGACCTTCTCGTCGCGCACGTTGGTGGCGTCGTAGGAGACCGGCGGCTCCATCGCGACGAGCGCGAGCAGCTGCAGCATGTGGTTCTGCACCATGTCGCGCAGCGCGCCCGAATCGTCGTAGTAGCCCACGCGCGATTCAAGGCCCACGGTCTCGGCCACGGTGATCTGCACGTGATTGATGTGCGCCGCGTTCCACAGCGGTTCGAACATCAGGTTGGCAAAGCGTAGCGCCAGCAGGTTCTGGACCGTTTCCTTGCCGAGGTAATGGTCGATCCGGTAGATACGCTCCTCGGGAAAGGCCGAGGCGACCGCGTCGTTGATGACCTTGCTCGATTCAAGGTCGACGCCGAGCGGCTTCTCGAGGCCGATGCGCACGTGATCGCCTGCGAGGCCGTTCTGTTCGAGCCCGCGGATGGTCGGTTCGAACAGGCTGGGCGCGGTCGACAGGAAGATCGACAGGCCCGCCTTGGGCTCGCCCACCTTCTCGGCGAGCGCGGCGAAACCGTCGATGTCGGTCGCATCGAGCTGCTGGTAGCTCAGCCGGTTGAGGAACGTCGCGAGGCTGCCGCGCCGCTCGGGCGCGAGGAACTGCTCGAGCGCCTCGCGCGCGAAGTTGCGGAAGCCCTGGTCGTCGAGATCCGAACGGGCGGTGCCGATGATCTCTATCTGCGGGTCAAGCAGCCCCTCTGCATCGAGTGCGCAAAGCGAAGGCAGGAGCATCCGGCGCGACAGGTCGCCGGTGGCACCGAAAAGGAGGAGCTTGTCGGACTTGAACTTGTTCACGTAAGCCTTTCCAACAGCGGCCACGCTCCTCCTCGCGACCTCGTGAAAATCGTTGGGCCCGAAGGCCCTCGCGAGCGCAGCATAACAAGGCTCTATGACATTCGCTAGGTTGCGCAGTTCCGATTTGAACGGGGCGCTGACGATTGTCGAAGAGCCAGTCTGATGCCGGCTTGCCCGGGACCGGGCCGGGGGCGGCGCTACACTGTCCGTGCCGCACTGTGAAGGGGGCGTGCAAGATTTGGTCGCGACTTGTGCGTTTGTCGCAACAGGATTGTCTTTGTTCCCGTTTACCCTCCCTTGTCTGGTGACGCGCTAGGCGGCATGAGACCGGATCGGCCAGCGATGAGAGCGCGGCCCGGGAAAACTGGACAAGAGGAACTTCGCGAATGGCGATCGAAGGCGTCGACCTTCTGGAACACTTGCAGACACCCGCGCTGATTATCGTGCGCGGGCAAGTGCGCTTTGCCAATGGCGCGGCGAAGGCGCTGCTGGGCGCGCACATCGTCGGGCAGGACGTGCGCATCGCGATCCGCGATCCCAAGGCGGTCGCCGCGATCCTCTCCGACAAGGGTGGAATCGCGCGCGTTTCGGGGCTCTCGACCGGGGGCAGCGTGTGGGAAGTCGACTGCAAGGTGCTCGAGGGCGGCAACCGGCTGGTCAGCCTCTACGACTTGTCCGAGCGGGTCTCGGTCGCCAAGAGCCATGCCGATTTCGTCGCCAATGCCAGCCACGAGCTGCGCACCCCGCTCGCCAACGTGATCGGCTATGTCGAGACGCTGATGAACCCCAAGGCGGGCGGCAACGAGGAACTGCGCAACCGCTTCCTGGGCACGATCCGCCACGAGGCGCAGCGCATGCAGTCGCTCATTTCCGATCTCATGTCGCTCTCGCGCATCGAGGCGCTCAAGCACGAGGTCCCCGCCGACAACGTCGATCTCGTCGCGCTGGCCAACGAGGTCGCGGGCGATTTCCGCGCCAATGCCGTGGTCAACGTGACTGCCAACTGTGCGCACGCGGTGATCGCGGGCGATCGCGGGCAAATCCAGCAGGTGCTGCGCAACCTCATCGACAATGCGCTCAAGTACGGCAAGCCGGAGGGGCCGGTCCACGTCAGCGTCGAGGCGGCGCAGACCGCCTGGGTGCTGGTCATGGTGCGCGACGAGGGCGAGGGCATCGCGCCCGAGCACCTGCCGCGCGTGACCGAGCGCTTCTACCGCGCCGACGCGAGCCGCAGCCGCGCGGCGGGCGGAACCGGGCTCGGGCTCTCGATCGTCAAGCACATCGTCGAGCGCCACCGTGGCCGTTTCGACATCGAGAGCCGTCCGGGCAGCGGCACCAGTTGTTCGCTGATGCTGCCGCTGCGCGAGGACTGAGCGCGGCGCAGGCGTCTTATCGGACACCTGTCACCACTGATCGAGAACAGGCTGCGCGAATCGGTCGAATCGGGCGAATCGCACTGGCTGTCAGGGCGCGCGAAGCCTGCGCATCGTCCAGAGGTGCGCGAACAAGATTCGTGCGTGCGACAGTATCGCTAAATGATTTTGCATCACTTCCGGTCGGTTGGACGTACCGTGCACGAAACGTCATCAAACTGACATTTGCCAGTCATACTGGCGTCGCTCCGTCGTCAACAAAGCTTCATAAGGCTGGACTGTCAGAGTGAAAAACACCGTACGAATTTCAACGGCTTCGGTCGCCGTCGCGGTCGCAATGCTGCTCCCGAATCAGGTCATGGCCGCTGGCGATGACGCTGCAATCCAGGCCCAGCTGGCCGAAATGCGCGCGCAGATGCAGGCCATGCAGAGCCGCATCGACACGCTCGAGGACCAGCTCGAGGCCGCGCAGGCCAATACCGGCGCGCCTGTCGTCGTCACTTCGTCGAACGCAGCTGCGCAGGCCAATGCCAACGCACCCGCCGTCGCCACTACGGCGATCGAGGCTGCTCCCTCGAGCAACGCGGCCACGCCCTCGGCGCCTTCGCTCGCTTCCTCGACGCCCGCCACCACGGCCCAGCTGGTCGACGCCAAGACCGGCGCGCCGGTCAAGGTGAGCTGGAAGGGCGCGCCGCAGTTCGAGAGCGAGGACGGCTTCAGCTTCAAGCTCGGTGGCCGCCTCAACGTCGATGCGGGCTTCACCAGTTTCCCGGGTTCAACCGGTCGTCGGGACGGTTTCGGCAGCGAGGTGCGCCGCGCCCGCCTGCGCGTGCAAGGCACCGTCCCCGGTGGTTTCGGCTACAAGCTGGAGACCGACTTCGCCGCCAACGACGTCACCGTCACCGACGCCTTTCTCAGCTACGAGAGCAAGCTGGGTGCGGGCGGCAATCTCGAGATCATCGCGGGCCAGCACAACACCTTCCAGGGTCTGGAAGAGCTGACCAGCAGCCTCAACACCTCGTTCATCGAGCGAGCCGCCTTTACCGACGCCTTCGGCTTCGAACGTCGCCTCGGTCTTTCGGGCATCTACACGAACGGTGACCTGCTGCTGCAGGGCGGTGTCTTCTCGGACAACATCCAGGCACTTTCGAACCGCAACTTCAGCCTCGATGGCCGTGCGGTCTACGCACCCAAGCTGGGCGATGCGCAGCTCCACTTCGGTGGCTCGCTGCACTACGCCAAGCTCGCTGGTGTCGGCTCGGTCACGCGCTATCGCCAGCGTCCCTTCGAGCACTGGTCGAGCGATCGCTTCGTCGATACCGGCGCTTTCCTCGCCGACAGCGAACTGGGCATCGGCGGCGAGGCGGCGATGATCGCCGGGCGCTTCCACGTCTCGGGCGAGACCTACGTGCAGAAGGTGAGCCGTCCCGGCTTTGCCGACCCGACCTTCTTCGGCGGTTCACTCGAGGCAGGCTACTTCCTGACCAAGGGTGACAAGCGCGGCTACAAGGCGGGCACCTTCGACCGCGTCAAGCCGGCCAACCCGGTCGGCTCGGGCGGGATCGGTGCGGTCCAGATCAATGGCCGCTACGAATATCTCGATTTGACCGATGCCGGGATCATCGGCGGTACCCAGGCGGGCTACGAGCTCTCGCTGATCTGGACCCAGACCGCCTATACCCGCGTGATGCTCAACTATGCGCGTCTGCAGTACAAGGACGCCGCCTATCCGACCGCCTCGGGCGACACCTCGTACGGTGTCGACGTCGTCGCGGTGCGCGGGCAGGTCGATTTCTGATCGACCTTGGCCCGCCGGGACCGGCGGACGGGGTGAGCCTGATCTAATGCGCTGGTTTGTCCGGGTTGCATCGCTTTCGTGCAGCGCCTAGAGGCGGGCTGCGCAAACGCACACGCAACCAGGACATCCAGCCCAGACCGCTTCGGACGCATCGCGTCGCCAGACCCGGAATTCGACTGATTATCTAGGTTTCACGAGTTAATCCGCAGCTTTCGACAAACTATGTCACCCACCGGTCATGGAAGTGTCATCCAAGGCCAATAGGGGGCAAGGCGGATTACAACCCAAGGGGTTATTTCATGCGTTCGACCAGCACTCTTTTCATCGCCGCGGCATCGGCCCTCGCGCTCAGCGCCTGCGGCGGTTCGGGCGGTTCCGCCAACGGTGCGCGTGACTACGTCACCGCCGTCGGCTCCTCCACGGTCTATCCTTTCGCCACCGCGGTGGCCGAGCAGTACGCCCGCGATTCGGGCGGCAAGTCGCCGGTGATCGAATCGACCGGTACCGGCGCTGGCATGAAGCTGTTCTGCGGCGGTGTGGGCGCACAGTATCCCGACATCGAGGACGCCTCGCGCCGGATCAAGAAGTCCGAGTTCGAGGAATGCCAGAAGAACGGCGTGACCGAGATCGTCGAGATCCAGGTCGGCATCGACGGCATCGCCTTCGCCGAGGCCAAGCAGGGCCCGGGCATGGCACTCACCCCGACCGACATCTACAAGGCGCTCGCCGCCAATCCGTTCGGCAAGCCCAACGCCGCCAAGACCTGGAAGGACGTCAATCCTTCGCTGCCCGACATGCCGATCCTGGTCTACGGCCCGCCCTCGACCTCGGGTACGCGCGACGCGCTCAAGGAGCTGATCCTCGAGGCCGGCTGCAAGACCGACGCTGCGACCAAGGCGCTCAAGGACTCCGATAAGGAAAAGTACGAGGCGACCTGCCACCAGATCCGCGAGGACGGTCCCTATGTCGACGCCGGCGAGAACGACAACCTGATCGTCCAGAAGATCTCGCAGAACCCCAAGGCGGTCGGCATCTTCGGCTTCTCGTTCCTCGAGGAGAACGGCGAAGTGCTCAAGGGCATCCCGATGTCGGGCATCGAGCCGACTTACGCCAGCATCTCGAGCTTCGAGTACCCCGGTGCCCGTCCGCTCTACATCTACGTCAAGAAGCAGCACCTCGCGCCGATCCGCGGCCTGAAGGAATACGTCCAGTCCTGGCCCGCGGCCTGGGGTGAGGACGGCCTCCTGAAGAAGAAGGGCATGGTCATCTCGCCCGAGGACGTGCGCAAGAAGAACGCGGACATCATTGCCGCGATGACCCCGCTCGACCCCGCCGAGCTCAAGTAAGCGGACCGGGGCAGCGCGGACATGATTCTCACCGGCATCCTGATTGCCGTGTTCGGTCTCGGCCTTGTCGGGTGGTTCGTGGCGCGTGCGCGCGCCCGGCTGCTCTACAAGGGCCGCGGCTCGATGCATTCGATGCCCGGCTACCACGCCTGGCACATGGCGCTGTGGATCGTCGTGCCCGCGCTCCTCGTGTGGGGCGTGTGGTCGGCGATCATGCCCGGCCTCGTCGAGGGCACCGTGCTCGCCGACCCGGCGGCGCAGGGCCTGCCCGAGCAGGACATGTTCCGCAACTCGATCCTCGCCGAGGCGCGCACGCTGGCGGGCGATCCTTCCGCGATCGCCTTCAACGCGCAGGCGCAGGCGCTGGTCGAGCCGATGCGCGCCGCGCAGACCCGCTTCGGCCTGATCGGCGCGCTGCTGGTGGCGATTGCCGCCTTCGCCGGCGGCGCCTACGGCTTCATGCGCATCCGCCCCGATTTCCGCGCGCGCACCCATGTCGAGCGTTCGGTCATGGGCGTGCTCCTGCTCGCCTCGCTGATGGCGATCCTGACCACCTTCGGCATCGTCGCCTCGCTGGTGTTCGAGGCCGGGCTGTTCTTCAAGGACGTCTCCCCGATCGCCTTCCTGACCGGCACGCACTGGTCGCCGGGCAATGCCATCGGCTCGGACATCTCGGACAACTTCGGCGCGGTGCCGCTGTTCTGGGGCACGATCTACATCGGCGCGATCATCGCCATGGCGGTCGCGATCCCGCTCGGCCTGATGAGCGCGGTCTACCTCACGCAATATGCCTCGAGCACGCTGCGCAAGTGGCTCAAGCCCTTGCTCGAGATCCTCGCGGGCATTCCCACCGTCGTCTACGGTTACTTCGCCGCGCTTACCGTCGCGCCGATGATCCGAGACTTCGCCGCCTCGATGGGGATGGAAAATCCCTCGACCGAAAGCGCGCTCGCCGCCGGTCTGGTGATGGGCGTGATGATCATTCCCTTCGTCTCCTCGATGGCCGATGACGCGCTTGCCGCGGTGCCGCGCTCGATGAGCGATGGCAGCCTCGCGCTCGGTGCCACGCGCTCGGAGACGATCAAGAAGGTGCTGCTGCCCGCAGCGCTTCCGGGCATCGTCGCGGGTGTGATGCTGGCGATCAGCCGCGCCATCGGTGAGACCATGATCGTCGTCATGGCCGCGGGCGCCGCCGCCAACCTCTCGGCGAACCCGCTCGATACCATGACCACGGTCACTTACCAGATCGTCCAGCTGCTGACGGGCGACCAGGAATTCAACAGTCCCAAGACGCTCTCGGCCTTCGCGCTGGGGCTGGTGCTGTTCATCGTCACCCTCGTGCTCAACATCATCGCCCTTCGGGTCGTGAAGCGGTTCCGGGAAGCTTATGAGTAATCCCCAATGGCAGTCGCCCGAAGCGGCGAGGCGCATCGCCCGTCGCCACGCGGCAGAGCGGCGCTTCAAGCTGATGGGCTTGGGCGCGATCGTGCTCTCGATGGCCTTCCTCGTGCTGCTCCTCGTGATCATGCTCAAGAACGGGCTGTCCGGGCTCGACTGGGATTTCCTCGTCGGCGCCGACTCTACCAACCCTGATCTTGCAGGCGTTTGGGGCGCGGCCAAGGGCTCGCTGCTGACGATGCTGATCACGCTGCTCATCGCTTTCCCGATGGGCGTGCTCGCCGCGATCTACCTCGAGGAATTCGCGCCCAAGAACAAGTGGATCGACGTGGTCGAGGTCTCGATCAACAACCTCGCCGCGGTGCCCTCGATCATCTTCGGCCTGCTCGGCCTCGCCGTCTTCATCAACACGCTGAACCTGCCGCGTTCCTCGCCGCTGGTCGGCGGCCTGACGCTGGCGCTGATGACCATGCCGGTCATCGTGATTTCCGGGCGCAACGCGATCAAGGCGGTCCCGCCCTCGATCCGCGAGGCCGCCTACGGCATCGGCGCGAGCGAGGTGCAGACGACCTTCCACCACGTGCTGCCGCTGGCACTGCCCGGTATCCTGACCGGCACCATCATCGGCATGGCGCGTGCGCTGGGCGAGACTGCGCCGCTGCTGATGATCGGCATGCGCGCCTTCGTCGCGACGCCGCCGGGCGGGGTCACCGACCCCTCCAGCGTGCTGCCGATGCAGATCTTCCTGTGGTCCGACGAGATCGACAAGGGCTTCATTCAGAACACATCCGCTGCCATCATCGTGCTGCTGGTCTTCCTGCTGGCGATGAACGGGCTTGCGATCTACCTTCGAAACAAGTTCGAAGTGCGCTGGTAGGACAATGACCGAACCCAAACTCATCGCCCGCAACGTCGACGTCTTCTACGGTGAGAAGAAGGCCATCGACAACGTCTCGATCGACATCGACAACGGCATCGTGACGGCCTTCATCGGCCCATCGGGCTGTGGCAAGTCGACCTTCCTGCGTTCGCTCAACCGGATGAACGACACCATCGTCGGCGCCCGCGTGACCGGCGAGATCCTGCTCGACGGCGAGAACATCTACGATGCCGCGATGGACCCGGTGGCCCTGCGCGCCCGCGTCGGCATGGTGTTCCAGAAGCCCAACCCGTTCCCCAAGTCGATCTACGAGAACATCGCCTATGGCCCGCGCATCCACGGGCTTGCGCAAAGCAAGGCGCAGATGGACGAGATCGTCGAGCGTTCGCTGACCAAGGCGGGCCTGTGGGACGAGGTCAAGGACCGTCTCCAGGACGCGGGCACCGCGCTTTCGGGCGGCCAGCAGCAGCGCCTGTGCATCGCGCGCGCCATTGCGGTCAGCCCCGAGATCATCCTGATGGACGAGCCGTGCTCCGCGCTCGACCCGATCGCCACCGCGCGCATCGAGGAACTGATCGACGAGCTCAAGGAAAGCTACGCGATCGTCATCGTTACGCACTCGATGCAGCAGGCCGCGCGCGTGTCGCAGCGCACCGCCTTCTTCCACCTGGGCAACCTGGTCGAGTATGGTGACACCAGCGAACTCTTCACCAACCCGCGCGAGAGCCGCACCAAGGACTACATCACCGGCCGCTACGGCTGAGCCGGGGAGGGGCCGCCAGCAGGGGCTGGCGACCCGCACAGACAGGACAGACAGCATGGTTGAACATACCGTCAAGGCATTCGACTCCGAGATCGGCCAGCTGCGCGGTCTCGTCGCCGAAATGGGCGGGCTCGCCGAAGTGGCGATCCGCGACGCGATCACTGCGCTCACCCAGCACGACGACGCACTCGCGCGCCAGGTGGTTGCCGCCGACGCGCGTCTCGATGCGCTCGAGGCCGAAGTCGACCGCCTCGCCGTGCGCACCATCGCGCTGCGTGCGCCGATGGCCGACGACCTGCGCGACGTGATCGCCGCGCTCAAGATCTCGGGCGTGATCGAGCGTATCGGCGACTACGCCAAGAACATCGCCAAGCGCATCGACGCGCTCGACCGGGCCTCGAACATCGAGCCGGTGACGCTGGTCCCGGCCATGGCCGAGATCGCCGAGGGCATGGTGCGCGACGTGCTCAACGCCTACGGCTCGCGCGATGCGCAGCTCGCGGTCGAGGTGATCCGCCGCGACGCCAAGCTCGACCAGTTCTACAACACGCTGTTCCGCTCGCTCCTGACCCACATGATGGAGAACCCGGCGACGATCACGGTCGCGGCGCAGATGCTCTTCATCGCGCGCAACCTCGAGCGCATCGGCGACCACGCGACCAACGTCGCCGAGATGGTCTACTACGCCGCCACGGGTGAATACTGCACCGAGCGCGACAGCCAGACCGACGATACCGCAAACCTCACCTGAGCGCCGGCAAGCGATCCGCCGGGCGGACTGAAGACAAGGGAAGACAACGATGAATCCTTCCGTGCTTGTTGTCGAAGACGATGTCGCCCTGTGCGAACTGCTGACCTGGAACCTCTCGGCCGAGGGCTATGACGTGCGCTCGACCGGCGACGGCGAGGAAGCACTGCTGATGGTGCGCGAGCAGGCTCCCGATGCGATCGTGCTCGACTGGATGATCGAGCAGATTCCCGGCATCGAGGTCTGCCGCCAGCTGCGCAAGAACCAGGAGACCGCGCAAATCCCGGTGATCATGGTCACCGCGCGCGGCGAGGAGGAAGACCTCATCCGCGGTCTCAAGACTGGCGCCGACGACTACATGACCAAGCCGTTCAGCCCGCGCGAGCTGATGGCCCGGATCGAGGCGATGCTGCGCCGCTCGCGCCCTTCGCTCGCAGGCTCGGTGCTGCAGTGGGGCGACATTGAGCTCGACGCCACCAGCCACCGCGTGCGCCGCGGCGGCGAGGCGCTGCACCTCGGACCCACCGAGTTCCGCCTGCTGCGCTACTTCATGGAGCGCCCCAACCGCGTCGTCTCGCGCCAGCAGATCCTCGATGGCGTGTGGGGCATGGACTCCGACATCGACGAACGCACCGTCGACGTCCACATCCGCCGCCTGCGCAAGGCGATCAACCGCGACGGCGAGACCGACCCGATCCGCACCGTGCGTGCGGCGGGCTATGCCATGGACGTGAACTGATCGATGCGGAAGTTGGAAGGGTGCCCGGGTAGCGCCCTTCTTGCGTCGGGCAGATGTGCGCCATTGACTTCTGCTGTGCTGATTACCCTTCGACAAGCTCAGGGTGAGCGGGGCAGGGCTTTCTGCCCGCGTCGTTTTCTCGGCGAGCAGGCAGGGCATTCATGTGCACACCCGCTCAGGCTGAGCTTGTGGAAGCCGCCTGCTGACCTTGTAGCAATAGCATAATGCCGCTCAGGCAGCGCTCGAAAGCGGCGCCTCGCCGGTGCGCAGCGCCATCTCGACCGCGCGTTCGAACTGGTCGGTCGCGCGTTCCCACGAGTAGAGCTGGCCCAGCGCCGCCGCGTCCTCGCGCGGGACGTGCAGCGCCGCCGCGATGGCCGCCTCGAGCGAGGTGTCGATAGCCCCTGCCGGATGTTCGAGCGGGCTTTCGACGCCGCGCCCGTCGGGCCCGAGAATGTCGATCGGACCGGTGACGGGGTAGGCCGCGACCGGCACGCCGCAAGCCAGCGCCTCGATGACGACGAGGCCGAAGGTGTCGGTCAGGCTCGGAAAGACGAAGCAGTCGGCGGCACGGTAGGCGCTGGCGAGCGCCTCGCCCGCGAGCGGGCCGAGGAACAGCGCCTCGGGATAGCGGCGCTTGAGGCCCTCGAGCGCGGGGCCGTCGCCAACGACGACCTTGGTGCCGGGCACCTGCGCGCCGAGGAAGGCCTCGAGGTTCTTTTCGGGAGCAACGCGCCCGACATTGAGCAGGACCGGCCCGGGCAGCTCGGCCATCGCCGGGTGCTTTTCGCCTTCGGGGCGGAACAGCGCATGGTCGATGCCCCGGCTCCAGCTCAGGGTGTGAGCGATGCCGCGCCCGGCGAGTTCGCTCGCAAGGCTCCGGGTCGAGACCAGCACCGCGACTGCGGGCGCGTGGAAGCGTTCCATGATCGGCCAGAAGCGTTCCGCGCTGATCCCGGTACGCACCGAGGCATATTCGGGAAAGCGGGTGTGGAATGCGGTGGTGAAGGGCACGCCGCGCGAGAGGCACCAGCCGCGCGCGGCCCAGCCGATCGGGCCCTCGGTGGCGATGTGGACCATCTGCGGCTGCGCCGTGTCGAGCATCCGGCGCACCGAGAAGCGCGGCGCCATGGCGAGGCGGATCGAGGCATAGCCGGGCATGGGCAGCGTGAAGAAGCGGTCGGGCGTGAGCAGTTCCACGCAGTGCCCGCGCTTCTCCAGTTCCTCGACGGTGGCGCTCAGCGAGCGCACAACGCCGTTGACCTGCGGCAGCCAGGCGTCGGTCGCCAGCGCCAGCTTCACGCCGGAACTCCCGCTGGCACGTCCGGGATGGCAGGCGCAGGAAGCGGTGTCGGGGCAGGGACGGCGCTCGGCACGCTGTCTTCAGTCACGCTGCGCCCGCCGGTCTCGGCGACCCAGTCGACGATCGAGATCGCGCCGGACTTGTCCTCGACCAGCGCGGTGCAGCTTTCCACCCAGTCGCCGTCGTTGTAATAGGTGATGCCGCCGAATTCGCGGATCTCGGCGCAGTGGATGTGGCCGCAGACCACGCCGTCGAAGCCGCGGCTGGTGGCCTCGGAGGCGACCGCTTCCTCGAAGCTGGAGATATAGGCGACCGCGTTCTTCACCCGCTTCTTCATGTAGGCCGAGAGCGACCAGTAGGGCAGGCGCAACCGGCGGCGCACCGCGTTGAACACGATGTTCGCGCGCAGCAGCATGCAGTAGGCCTGGTCGCCCAGGTAGGCGAGCCACTTGTGATAGAGCACGACACCGTCATAGGCATCGCCGTGCGTCACCAGCAGGCGGCGTCCGTCCTTCGTCTCGTGCACCGCCTCGAGCACCAGCTCGACCCCGCCGAAGGTGAGGCCGGCATAGTCGCGCAGCATCTCGTCGTGATTGCCCGCGACGAAGACCACGCGGGTGCCGCGGTGCGCCATCTTGAGAATGCGGCGGATCACCTCGTTGTGGGCGTCGGGCCAGTACCAGCCCTTGCGCAGCCGCCAGCCATCGACGATGTCGCCCACGAGATAGAGCGTCCTGCATTCGATCGAGCGCAGGAAGTCGACCAGCATCTCGGCATTGCAGCCGCGCGTGCCGAGGTGGACGTCGGAGATCCACACCGTCTCGTACTTGCGCTTGGGGCGAAAGCCCTTGGGGTCGGGCAGGTCGAGCCATGCCGGAATTGCGCCGGCCTCGAAATTGGCCGCGTTCTTGAGCAGTTCTCTTACGTCGCTGGTCATCACCTGGGGTCCCCGGTTCCAGTTGCGCTCCAGTAGTTCTCGCAGAATCGCGTTGCGCGGCAGTGACGGTTGCGGGTCATTCCTGTGACAACCCACAGTGTCGTCTTTCAAGGAAATGCGAAAACTCGTTCACAGTCCCCGAATTGTCACCCGTTCGTCATACTCGCGCTGCAAGTAGCCGCCTCACCAACGGGGAACGGGGGGCCATGCGGCGTATCGACATATTGCTGGCAAGCGAGCTTTCAGGCGGGCTTGCCGCGTTCCGGCACGGGGACTTCGACGTCGTCATGCACCGCTGGGACGACTACGCCGAATTGCCGCTCATCGAGGGTGCCTTGTGGATCTTCGTCGACTGGGTCCTGCCCGAGATGTCGGGGCTCGAGCTGTGCCGCCGCCTGCGCGCCGACGCGCTCACCGCGCATGCCCACGTGACCATGGTGCTCGAGGAGGACAATCTCGAGGATCGCAAGCGTGCCTTGCGCATGGGCGCGGACGACTATGTCATCGGGCCGCTGACCCGCAACGCGCTGCTCGACCGGGTGCTTGGCGCCAACCTCTCCGATCAGGACAGCGCCGGGGTGAGGGTGGTCGCGCAGGGCGATCTCACCGTCGATGTCGCCGCCTTCCAGGCGCGCTGGCAGGGCAAGCCGATCTCGCTCATGCCCAATGAGCTGCGCCTGCTGCGCTATTTCATCGAGCACCCGGGGCGCGTCTTCAGCCGCACCCAGCTCATCGCCGCGCTCGGCAAGCAGGAGCCGCCGGTCGACGAGCGCACCGTCGACGTCTGGATCGGCCGCCTGCGCCGCGCGCTCAAGGGTGTGGGCGCTGGCAATCCGCTGCGCACCGTACGCTCGCTGGGCTACGTCTTCGACGCGCTCTAGGGGCGCCCGCGTAGGCAGGATTGGGGCCGGATTGGCGGCCATTCCGGTTGCGCCGCGTGATATTCAGGAACGCCAGCACGGCGGCCTGCGTTGCTCTTGTGTACACCCCAAGAACACAGGAGAGCCACCGTGGACAAGAAAGTTCAGGAAACCTTCTGGAAGGCCTTTGCTTCCAGCCCCTTCATCATGATGCGGCTGCAGGGCGCCTCGGGTCATGCCGAGCCGATGACGGCGATGCTCGACAAGAGCGCGCACCACACGATCTGGTTCTTCGCCCGGCGCGACAACCGTATCGCCAGCGGCGGTCCGGCGATGGGCCAGGTCATGACCAAGGGCCACGACGTCTTCGCCTGCCTGTCGGGTTCGATCGTCGAGGAAGCCGACGCGGCGCGCCGCAAGGACATGTGGAACAACGCCGTCGAGGCCTGGTTCCCCGACGGCAAGGACGACCCGGATGTCATGCTGCTGCGCTTCGACATCGCCGATGGCGAGGTCTGGACTTCCGAGTTCGGGCTGAAGAACACGTACAAGCTGATGACCGGCAAGCCGATCGATGCCGACGAGGCCGGGCACCACGCGCTCGGCGCGGTGTGATCGCCGCGCGCTTCGTGACGCAAGCATGACATGGTCTCGGGGTAAGTCCCGATAGGGTTGCCCCGATGACTTGATAGTCTGTCTCCTCGCCCGCGCCTTCGCGGGCCCGGGCAAGGGGATGGAACATGGCCGCAGGAGTGCGTGCACGCCTTCTTTCAGCGCAGGTCGCCGCACTGGCGCTTCTTGCGAGTGGTTGCGCGACGACCAGTGAGACCAGTCCGGCTCCACCGACAAGCGTCGAGGCGGTCGGGCTTCTCTCTCCCGAACTGCCCTGGCCGCGCGGTTTCCTTGCAGCCACCGCGCTCCCCGACAGTCTTGCCCTGCTTCCCGCGCCGCCCGCAGCCGGTAGCGCGGAGAAGGCGGCCGACGAAGCGGCCTTCGAGCAATCGCTCGGTGCAAGCGCGCAGCGCTGGGCGCTGGCGAGTTCGGATGCGGATCTCGAATGGCCTCATGTCGTGGCCAGCTTCGAGCCGCTGGTCGCGACGAAGCTTTCCGACGCGGCACATCCCCATACCGCGATGCTGTTGCGCCGGGCGATGGCCGATGCGGCGATGGCGACCTATGCCGCCAAGAACCGCTACCAGCGCGTGCGCCCCTTCGTCGAGCACGAGAGCGAGACCTGCACCCCCGGGGACGAGGCCGCCCTGCGGTCGGACGGCTCGTACCCCTCGGGACACACCGCGATCGGCTGGATGCTGGCGCTGGTGCTGACCGACCTCGTCCCGCAAAGACAGGACGTCATCCTCCAGCGCGGCTACGACTTCGGCTATAGCCGGGTGATCTGCCGGGTACACTGGATGAGCGATACGCGCGCCGGGCGGGTGATCGCGGCGGCGACCTTCGCGCGGCTCCAGGCCGATCCGGTCTATCAGGCGCAGCGCGACCTCGCCCGAAGCGAGATCGCGGCTGCACGCTGACTACTTGAGGAACGGCCTCAGCCGAGCAGGCCTGCGGTCTGGATCAGCAACCACACGCCGATGGCGATGAACAGCAGTGCAGCGATGCCATGAACGACGCGCATCGGTACGCGCTCGATCAGCGCATTGCCGAGGAACACCGCAGGCGCATTGGCGATCATCATGCCCAGCGTCGTGCCCATCATCACCGGGACAACGCTGGCAAAGCGCGCGCCCAGCGCGACCGTCGCGAGCTGGGTCTTGTCGCCCATCTCGACGATGAAGAAGGCGATGGCAGTGGCAAGGAAGGGGCCGAAGCGACCGGGCTTGGGTTCGTCGTCCTCGTCGAACTTGTCCGGAATGAGGGTCCACAGGCCCATGATGATGAAGCTTGCCGCGACGAGGTAGCGGAACCACTGGCCCTCGAGGAAGGCGGCAGCCTGCTCGCCAACGAGCGCGGCGAGAAAGTGATTGGCGAGTGTGGCGACGAAGATGCCCGCGACGATCGGCCATGGCTTCTTGAAGCGCGCGGCGAGGACGATGGCGAGCAGCTGTGTCTTGTCGCCGATTTCGGCGAGCGCGACGACCGCGGTCGAGGTGAGGAAGGCTTCCAAGCGATATCTCCGGGGCCGGGCGAGAACTGGACGCAACGACGCCTTCGGCATCCGCCCGGCCCGGACGATGCCTCAAGCGTCATTGGTCTTGCCCGGACAGCGACACTGTCGCTGGCTCCTCCCGTGCGCCATGGCCTCTCGACCAAGTATGTTGACGACGGGGCCTGCCGGGACCGGTGAACGGCGGGAGGCAGGCGGCTACTCCCCAAGTGACGGGGCCGGTCCTAGATGGCCTTGCGCGCGCTGGCAAGCGGGCAAGGCGCATTTCTTCCGCTTGGCGGGTACTCGTGCGGGGGGGGCGTGCGACGAAAAAAAAGGGGCCCGGGCGCAGGTTATGCGACCGGGCCCCAAGGTGCCGTCGTCACCGCGCCGCCCCGAAAGGGCAGCGCGGCGCCGTAGTGAAACGATCAGAAGTTGACCGAGGCCGAGAGCGAGAACACGCGGCCAAGGTCATAGGTGTTGACCTGAATCCGGCCCGCCTCGAAGTCCTGGTACTCGAGGTGCTTGCGCCCGGTGATGTTGCGCGCCTCGAACTTCACCTCGACCTCTGCTCCGCCGAGGTCGATGCCCTGGCGGGCGACGAAATCGAGCGTGAAACCGGGGTTCTCGAAGATGTCGGGCTGGCCCGACTGGACGAGACCGCGGCTGGTCGCGCGCTTCGAGGCGTAGTTGAGCAGGAACGTCTGCTGCGAGAGCCCGCCGTCCTGCTCGAGGCCGAACTGGACGTTGGCGATGTGCTCGCTCTGCCCGGTCAGCGGGGCGCCGTCGCGGAAGTAGTCGAGCGCGTTACTCGACGAGGACCCGTAGACGCGGGTGGTATCGCCCTCGGCGACCTTCAGCTCGGACTTGGTGTAGGTGTAGTTCGCCGCAAGCAGCACGCGGCGGTCGGCGAAGGCGTCGAAGTACTTCTGCACCTCGACCTCGGCGCCGTAGAGATTGGCCTTGGGCGCGTTGGCGTACGTGGTGATGAAGTCGGTGCCCGGGCGCACGAGGAAGGTCTCGATGGGGTTGTCGAGACGCTTGAAGAAGCCGCCGATGGACAACTTCTCGTCACGGCTCATGTACCATTCGAAGCGTGCCTCGGCGTTGTAGAGCTCGCTGTCGTCGAGGTAGGGGTTGCCGCGGTACGAACGGTTGCTCTCCGGATCGAAGTAGGTCTGGTAGAGCAGCTCGCGGAACTGCGGGCGCGCGATCGTCTTCGAGGCATTGAGGCGCACCTGCATGCCCGGCTCGATCTCGTAGGTGAGGGTGAGCGCGGGGAGGAAGTATTCGTGCGTCAGGTTGGTGTCGGGGATCGTCGTGCCGGTCGAGGCGACGGGGACCACGCCCGCGAACTGGTCGGCGTATTCCCAGCGCACGCCCAGGTCCACCGAGAGCGCGTCGGTCAGCTGGCCGACGAGCTTGGTGTAGAAGGCGTGGTTGTTGAGCGAGGCGTCGAAGATCGCGCCGGCATAGTCGATCTCGTTGGTCAGCAGCGTGTAGTTGACGTTGTCGTCGGTCGCCTGGTCGATGTAGAACATGCCGGGCTGGAACAGGACGTCGGGACGCAGCAGCCCGAAGGCCGAGATCAGCGCGTTGTCGCCGGTGGCGCGGATCTGGAAGGCGCGGCGCGAGGTGCGCCGGTCGTTGAGCTGGTAGGAGTAGCCCACCGAGCCGGTCCAGCCGGGCGAGAAGCTGTGCGATAGGTCGGCGCCCGCGGCCCAGACGTCTTCGCTCAGGTTCGAGAACTTGACTTGCGCATCGCCCTCGTTGCCGCCGTCGAGACGGTTGATGAACTGGTCGCCATAGGTGCCGCTGCCGCGACGCACGTACTGCAGCGAGATCTCGTAGGGCGCCTTGCGCTTCGAGTTCGCATAGCTGCCGCGCAGGTCGAGCTGGGTGTCGGGATCGAGGTGGAACTCGCCCACGAACTGGGTCTCGAACAGCTGCCGCTCGTACCAGCCGGTATCCTGGTACATGTAGTCGATCTCGTCGTTGGCATTGCGGTTGCCCAGCGAGAGACCGGCGCGCTTGATCGTGTCGTGGATGTAGACGTTGGTCAGGCGGACCTGGTTCTCGCCCCATTCGAGACCGATGCCAAGCAGCGCATTGGCGACGATGTGGTTGTCGGTGACGACGTTCTGGAAGCGCTGCTCGTAGGTCTCGGGATCGTTGCCGGCGACGCGCGTCGTGGCGATGTCCTTGGTCTGCCACTTGTTCGAGTAGCCGGCCGTGCCGATCACGCCGAGGTAGGCGCCGCCCAGGTCGAACGAAGTGCCCGCCGAGATGTTGCCCGAGAAGTTGGCGGGGGCATTGTCGGACTTCTGCACCACCGCGTTGCGCCCGGTGATGAGCGTCGAGCCGATGGCGCGCGCGAGGTCGCTGGACCCGTCGGCGAGCAGCGTGCCCGAATTGACGTAGCCGGCCAGCTCGGTCGACATGTCGCGGTTGCCGTTGTCGTAGCCCGTCCAGTCGGTCTTCGAGCCGTAGTAGCTGTAGGCGAGCCGGTTGGTGGTCTCGGTATCCCACGAGGCTCCGCCGCCGATCTTGACGAAGGTCTCGGTCGGGATGGCCTTGGTGGTGAGGTTGATCACGCCGCCGCCGAATTCACCCGGGAAGTTGACCGAGTAGCTCTTCTGGACGAGCGAGGAGGCGACGATCGAGGTCGGGAACAGGTCGAGCGGAACCACGCGCTTGAGCGGTTCGGGGCTCGGCAGGGGGAGGCCGTTGAGCAGTGCAAGCGAATAGCGATCGCCCAGGCCGCGCACGTAGACGTAGCCATTGCCCACGACCGAGAGGCCGGTGACGCGGCCGAGCGCGCCGGCGATGTCGCCTTCGCCGGTCCGCGCAATCTGCTCGGTCGAGAGGACCGAGACGACCTGCGGGGCGGCCTGCTGGATGTTGCGGATGCGGCGGCCGGTAACGACGATGTCGCCGCCCGGGATCGAGACCTCGGGCAGGTCCTCGCCTGCATCGTCCTCGGCCTGCTGGGCCTGGTCAAGCGAAGCGTCGGCATCCGGGCCGGTGCTGTCCTGCGCCCATGCCAGGTTCGGCACGGCAAGCGCGGAGGTAAGCAGCAGGAGCGATGCAAGCCGGGGCTTGTTCATGGATTGTCCCCCTGGAACGAATTTGATGTGCGGTTTTCAAGCGACAAGGGGGGCGGTCGTGACGGACCGCCCCCCCGGTTGGATCAAGGGCGGGTAGCTCAGGTGACCGGCAGCGCGGTGCACAGCGAGCCCGAGCCGAAGTCGGCCGTGGCGTTGTCGCAGGTCCAGCCGCGGAACCAGGTGTCCGAGGCATCCTTGACCGCGCCGATGTAGTCGACCTGGTCGAGGAAGCTCGAGAGCGAGGCCATGTCGGCGTAGGCGACCACGCCTGCCTCGTTGGTGCCGTTCACGAAGGTGCTCGAGAGCGTCGAGGTGAAGGTGGCGTTGTTGTTCGAACCGGCGTTGAAAGCACTCTGGACCTGGGCGGTGGTGTACGCGCCCGAGCCGATGAAGGCCCCGTCGGTGGCCGAGCAGGTCATGACCGTCGAGTAGGCGGTGATGGTTGCCGGGGTGGTGCCGGTGCCGTGCAGGCGCAGACACTCGTTGTTGGGCACGTTGATCACGCCGTTGACCCAGGTGATGTCCGAGTTGCCGCGGATGAGCACGGCAGCCTGGTCCGAGTTCGAATTCTGGTTGGGCTGGACGCCGGTGAAGTTGGCGAAGATCGTCTTCTGGCGCGGGAAGTGCGTCTCGAAGCCGTTCGAGTCGATCTCCATCAGGGCATCGCCGTCGGCATCGCGCTGGAGCAGCAGCATGTACTGGAACACGCCTTGGAAGCCGGTGTCGGTGTCGACGCTGTCGTCGTCGGCGTTGACCGCGATGTAGTGCTTGAAGTTGACCGCACCGCCGAAGAACTCGGAGCCGTCGTCCGAGCTGTTGACGCTCTGGAAGTGGTCGAGGGTGGTGCCGGTGCCGAGACCTTCGCCGGTCAGCGCCTGGAGCTCGGAGTCCGAACCCAGGACGTAGCCCGAGTAGCGGATCTGGAAGTAGCGCATGGTGCCGGCGTTGTAGGTGTTGTCGTTGCCGCCGAAGACAGCCGGGTTGGCCGAACCTTCGGTGTCACGCTCGCAGGTGCTGTTGCCGGTGGGCGAGGTCGCGGGCGCGCCGCCGGCGGTGCAGTCGGTGACCTTGCCGCGGCCCATCAGCACTACGCCGCCCCACTGGCCCTGCGCGGTGTCGTCGTTCTGGCCACGCACGTTCTCGTAGCTGGTGAAGATGATCGGCTGGGTGGCCGTGCCCACCGCGTTGATCTTGTTGCCGCGGTTGACCGCAAGCCATGCCGGCTCGGCACCGTTCTGGCCGTAGATGATCACGCCCGGCTCGATCGTCAGGGTGACGTTGGTGTCGGCGGTGAGCGAGCGGTTGTTGCAGCTCAGCGTGGTGGTGGCGAAGGGCGATGCAGCGGTCGGGGCCGAGAAGCCGCCGTCGCAGCCGACGTCGACGCGGCCGGCGATGCGGTAGAGGACGCCGTCTTCCTTGGGCAGGGTGGTGCTGGCCTCGATCAGCGAGGGCAGGGTGCACACGCGCCAGGTGCCTTCGGCGCCCGAGATGGTGCCGTCGTTCGAGAGCTGGGTGCCGCCGCTGATCGCGGGGCAGTCCGCAGCCGCTTCGACCAGGCCCGAAGTCGGGGTCGGGGTGGGAGTCGGCGTCGGGTTGGTGATGTCGACATCGATGCTTCCCGCGCCCGGCGAGGAGATGTCGTCCGCACCGCAGCCTGCGAGTGCCAGTGCGCTGCAGCCAAGCAGCAGCATGCCAGAGATGTTCTTCACGTCTTGTCCCCCGTTGATCAGGATCTGCGCGGCGGCGAGTCCACCTTGCGTTGACGCGGCGTCTACGGATCGGGGGTGACAATTTGTTGGCGGTACAATGACAGAAATATTCAGTTTCATGACGATGGTGTGACCGCTGCCCGACAGTCACTGGCCGCGCCGCGCCGACTCCCGGAAATCTGCGCGATTCATGCCAAGATTGCAGTTTTATGACACTTGCGTCATTTTCTTTGAGAAACCTCGGGTGTGGGTCACGATCACCTCAACAACGCGGAACAAGACAGCGCGCTGCGGCCATTTCCGGACCTCGGCTGCGCCCCGCAAGGGAGACAAAGATTATGTCGATCAGTGCACTCGCCGCCGCGGTCCTGCTGGGCCAGTCCTCGTTCTCGCTCGTCATCGACGTGCCGCCGCCCGAAAGCACCGACGTCGCCTATCCCGAGATCGCTCGCGGCGAGAACGAGCAGGCGATGGCCAAGCTCTACGAGACGCGCCTTGCCCGTGGCGAGGATCCGGCCGTGCTGATCAATCTGGGCACCGTCTACAAGCGCCTGGGCCACGTCGCCCATGCGCAGGAAGCCTGGAAAGCTGCGCTGCACAGCTCCGATCGCTATCAGCTCGAGCTGGCCGACGGCAGCTGGATGGATTCGCGCGACATCGCCCGTCTCGCCTTGCGCGGCGAGCAGATCGCCCTGCGCTGAACAGGTCCGGGCAGGCGTAACGCCGGACCTTCAGCTTCTGGATGCCGTCATCGCGTTGCCCGTACCGGCCCAGCCTGTCTGATATGAAGGCATCGCGCGCGTGCATGTGTACGCGCGCGAGCTCTGTCAGGCGTGATTTCGAGCAGTCGGCGAGCCTTGCGCCATCGCCCGCACCTTCTTCTGCCGGGCCCTTTCGGGTCGCACCGCGTGAAGCTTTATAATATACGGGGCTCAGCGCAGGCGAAGGTCGGGTGACTGCGATGCAGGTCAGCCAGGACGAAACACCGCGCGGCGACTGGCCGTAATCGCCGCGTTTTCGTCACACAGTTGTCATCCGGCTGGAGCACTGCGCCCCCATATGGAGGGCATGGTGATTCGTAATATTTTTCGTAATTCCGCTCAAGACAACGGAATTTCCAAGTTTTTCGCGGCCGTCTCGATGGTCCTGACGGGTCTGCTCGCGCCGATTTCGGCGCAGGCGCAAACGGTAACCCAGCAGGACCCCGCCGGTTCCGGCCCGATCGTCAACGCGCTGACCTGGCTGCAGGGCACGCTGCTCGGCAACGTCGCCACCGCAGTCGCGGTCATGGCGGTCGCCGCCGTCGGTTTCATGATGCTGACCGGTCGCCTCAACTGGCGCTTCGGCGCCACCGTGATCATCGGCGTGTTCATCCTCTTCGGTGCGGGCGCGATCGTCTCGGGCATCCAGTCGGCGGCCGTGGGCTGACATGGCGCTGGCGCGTTTCCCCGTCTACAGGGCGCTGACCCGGCCGCAGATGTTCGCGGGCGTGACGTACAGCTTCATGATCATCAACGGCGGGGTGACGACCGAGATCTTCCTCATCACCAAGAGCTTCTGGACGATCCCGGCGGCGCTCGCGATCCACGGCATCGGCTATCTCGCCTGCCTGCGCGAGCCGCGGGTCTTCGACCTGTGGGTGAAGAAGGTCAGCAAGTGCCCGCGCATTCCCAACTGGAAGCGCTGGGGCTGCAACAGCTACGCGCCCTGAGCGGGCGGCGAGGACAAGACAGTTTATGGCCAAGGGCTTCAAATCGGTGCTGAAGGGCTGGGGCGGCAAGGAAGTGCTTGCCGGAGACCGGCTGCCCTATCGCGCGCTCGTCGACGAGAACATCGTGCTGCTGCGCGATGGCTCGGTGGCGCTCTCGCTGATGGTGCCCGGCTTCGCCTTCGAGACCGCCGACAGCGACGAGCTCAACGCGCATGTCGCGACGCGCGAGGTGCTGCTGCGCTCGGTGCTCGACGCGCGCTTCGTGCTCTACCACCACGTCATCCGCCGCCGCGTCGAGATCGAGCTCGACGGCCAGTTCGAGGACCCGCTCTCGGGCCACATCGACGCGCGCTGGCGTTCGCGCACCAGTTCGGGCGCGCTCTTCGTCAACGACCAGTTCGTGACCCTCGTGCGCCGTCCCGCGCGCGGCAAGGCGGGCTGGGCCGACAAGCTCTCGCGCATGCTGCGCCCCAAAGGCGCCGACGGGGCCGAGGTCGATCCCGCCGACGTGCGCGCGCTGCGCGCCGCGGCGACCTCCATGGTCGCCTCGCTGGGCGCCTATGGCGCAAGGCTCCTGGGCGAATACGAGGGCCAGTCGGGCCGCTGCTCGGAAATCCTCGAACTCCTGAGCGCGCTCTACAACGGCGAGATGCGCCCGGTGCGCCGTCCCGAGGAGGGCGTCGAGCTCGGCCAGATGCTGCCCTATCGCCGCGTCAGCTTCGGGCTCGATGCGCTCGAGCTGCGCGGGGCGAGCGGCAAGGCCAGTTTCGGCTCGATCGTCAGCCTGAAGGACTATCCCGATTCGACCGGCCCGGGCCTGACCGACGCGCTGCTGCGCCTGCCCGCCGAGCTGGTCCTGACCGAGACTTATGCGCCGTGCGATCGCCAGATCGCGCGCGAGCGCATCGACCTTGCCATCCGCCGCCTGCGCTCGGCCGACGAGGAAGCCGTCGCCGAACGTAGCGAGATGGCATCGGCGCGCGATTCGCTGGGTACCGGCGCGGTGGCCTTCGGCGATCACCACCTCTCGGTGCTGGTGCGCTCGGGCACGCTCGAGGGGCTCGACGACGTCACCGCCGCCTGTGCCGCAGCGCTTGCCGATGCAGGCGCGGTCGCGGTGCGCGAGGACGTCAATCTCGAGCCCGCGTTCTGGGGCCAGCTGCCGGGCAACGAGGAATTCCTCGTGCGCCGTTCGCTGATTTCCAGCGCCAACATGGCCTGCTTCGGTTCGCTCCACGGCTTCTCGATGGGGCAGGCCTCGGGCAATCACTGGGGCGATGCGGTCACGCTGCTCGCGACGACCAGCGCGACGCCGTTCTTCTTCAACTTCCACCAGGGCGATCTCGGCAACTTCACCGTGATCGGGCCCTCGGGTTCGGGCAAGACGGTGGTGATGAACTTCCTCGCCGCACAGGCGCAGAAGTTCGCGCCGCGCACGATCCTGTTCGACAAGGACCGCGGCGCCGAGGTGTTCCTGCGCGGCATCGGCGGCAGCTACAGCCGCATCGCCGCGGGCCATCCGACCGGCTTCAACCCGCTCGCGCTGCCCGATACCGCGGGCAATCGCGCCTTCCTGCGCGACTGGCTGGGCGTGCTGCTCGCCGCGCAAGGCCCCGAGGAAATGGCGACGATCGCCAATGCGGTCGATGCCGCCTACCACAACGACGCCTCGCTGCGCCGCCTCTCGCACTTTCGCGAACTGCTCGCCGGTGCCCAGCGCCCGCAGCCCGGCGATCTCGCCTCGCGTCTCGATGCCTGGATCGATCATGGCGAACACGCCTGGCTGTTCGACAACGAGAAGGACGGGCTCGACCTCGGCCAGCGCGTACTCGGCTTCGACATGACCGCGCTGCTCGAGAGCCCGCGCCTGCGCACGCCGGTGATGATGTACCTGTTCCACCGCATCGAGGAACGCCTCGACGGCGAGCCGACCATGATCCTCATCGACGAGGGCTGGAAGGCGCTGGACGACGAGGTCTTCGCCGCGCGCATCCGCGACTGGCTCAAGACGCTGCGCAAGCGCAACGCGCTCGTCGGCTTCGCCACCCAGTCGGCGCGCGACGCGCTCGACAGCAAGATCGCCACCGCACTGGTCGAGCAGACCGCGACCATGGTGTTCATGCCCAATTCGCGCGCGCGGCCCGAGGACTACTGCGAGGGCTTCGGCCTGTCGCAACACGAACTCGACGTGATCCGCACGCTGCCCGCGCACTCGCGCTGCTTCCTGATCCGCCAGTCCGACGCCTCGGTGGTGGTGCGCCTCGATCTCTCGGGCATGCCCGAGGTGCTCACCGTGCTGTCCGGGCGCGAGAGCACGGTGCGCCGTCTTGATACCCTGCGCGAACGCTTCGGCGACGCGCCGCAGGCCTGGTACCCCGCGCTCACCGGGCAGGCCTGGCCCGGTGATGGAGTGGCGGCCGGCACGGGCGAGGCTCTGTGGACCGAGGCGGCCGAGTAATCGCGATGGCCAGTCCCACCTGCCAGCGCCTGACCGAACTTGCCTCCGAGGGCGTCGCCCCGGCGCTGCGCGCGGTCGACTGCGTCTCGAACGAGATGGCGGCGTCGGCCTTCGGGCGCCTGTTCGCTCCGGGCGGCGGGCTGCTGACGGCGCTGACCGTGCTGCTCACGCTCTATGTCGCCTTCTTCGCCTTTTCGCTGATCACCGGGCGTTCGACGCTGGGCATCTCGGCGCTGACCCCGCGCATGCTGACGCTGGGGCTGGTGCTGACTTTCGCCACCAGCTGGATGGCCTACCAGGGCTTCCTGTGGTCGCTCGTGCTGGGCGGGCCGGACTGGATCGCCGGGCTGATCATGGGCTCGAAGGGCTCGGCGACCGAGATGTTCGCCGACCGCATCGACATCGTCTTTGGCGTCGTCACCCAGATCGGCGAGGGCGGGGCTGCAGGTAACGGGGCGCAGGATGCCGCTGCCGGGGCCGCCAGCGTGATGTCGCCCGAGGGCGTGATGTGGATGGGCGCGCTGCTGCTGCTGCTCGGCACCGTCGGCGTGCTGCTCACCGCGCGCATCGCGCTCGCCATCCTGCTCGCGCTTGGCCCGATCTTCGTGATCTTCGCGCTGTTCGAGGGCACCCGCGGGCTCACCGCAGGCTGGCTGCGCGGCCTCGTGCTGACCGCCGTCACCCCGCTCTTCGTGGTGCTGGGCGGCGCGATCACGCTCGAACTCATGGTCCCGATCGTCTCGGGCCTCGTCCAGTCGGCCCAGCTGGGCGAACTCGACGGGCGCGGGGCGATGGCGTTCTTCGTCGTTGCCGCGGTCCACGTCGCGCTGATGGCGATGGTGTTCAAGGTTGCGGGCACGATGGTCGGCGGCTGGCAGGTCTTCGGGCTCGCCCGTGATCGCGAGCGTAGTTCGGCCAGCCATGCGCCGCAGGCGCCTGCGCCCGCAGCGGCGATCTCGCCGCAGGCGGTCGCCGCCGCATCCGAGAGCGCGCGCCTGCGCTCGGTCGCCGTCGCAAGCTCCGCCGGAATGGGCACGCCTTCGGGGCCCGGCGGCAGTGGTTCGACGGGTGCCTCGGGCGATCGCCGCACGGTAGTGACACAAGTCTCGGGAGGGGGGATCGAGCCGATGCGCTCGGGCCAGGATCCGCGCACGCGCGGCATCGGCTCCCGCTTCCGCAGCGCATCGAACGATGCCGGCAGGCTGCCGGCCAAGGAGAAGACACGATGACCCGCGTCACGACGCGTTCGCGCCTTGGCGCCGCCGCGCTCGCCCTTCCGGCGGCGCTGCTGCTCATGGCCCAGGCCCCCGCGCTGGCCGACGACCGGCTGGTCCACCACGCCTATCAGGACGACGAGGTCGTGCGCATCGACGGGCGCACCGGCGTGCAGGCGACGATCGCCTTCGGCAAGAACGAGGCGATCGAGAACGTTGCCATCGGCGATTCCGCCGCCTGGCAGATCACCCCGAACAAGCGCGCCGACCTGCTCTTCGTCAAGCCGCTCGAGAGCACCGCGCGCACCAACATGACGGTCGTGACCAACCGCCATACCTACTTTTTTGACCTCGTCGCCTCGCCGCGCTCGCGCCCGCTCTATATGCTGCGCTTCACTTACCCAGACGAGGCCGAGGATACAGCGCCGCTCGCCGCGCCCGACAGCGAGGCCGCGCTGGCCGCGCTCAGCCCGGCCGAACGCGCGCTCGCCGAGGGCGATCCGCTGGCGATGCCCGCCGATCCCGCCGAGCTCAACTTCGCTTGGACCCGCACCGGTTCCTCAAAGCTGATGCCGTCCAAGGTCTACGACGACGGCGTCTCGACCTACCTCACCTGGCCCGCGCTGAGCCCGGTGCCCGCGATCCTGATCGAGAACGACAAGGGCGACGAGGGCCCGGTCAACTACGCGGTGCGCGGGGCGACGATCGTCATCTCGGACGTACCCGACAAGATCATCCTGCGCTCGGGCAAGGCGACCGCCGAACTGGTCAACACCGTTCCGGTCGACAAGCGGCCGCTCCCGCAAAGCGCGATGGCCGCGGGCAAAGGCACTCCGGTTGCCGTGAAGGGGAACTGACCCATGGTTAAAGAGACCTCCTCCACCCGCCGCTTCGCCCCCGCCGACGACACCGATCCGCGCGACGGCGAGGAAGGCGGCCAGGTCATCGACCTCGCCACGCGCAACGTGCTCCCGCAGGTCGCGCAGCGGCGCAAGGGCGATGGCCTGGGCATCGCTGCGGGCATCGTCATCGTCGGCGCGCTCGGCGGGCTGACCTTCTGGTCGATGAACTCCACCCAGCGCGAGACGCAGCAGGCCATCGAGGCGGGCGAGGTCCAGCCCGAGACCGAGGTCCCGGTCCCCGCGACGCCCGCGCAGCCGCAGCCATCGGCCCAGCCGGTGCCGGTGCCGCCCCCGGTTCCGGGCCCCGCGCCGGTCATGGCCAACGACCCCAATGCGCAGGCTGCGCAGCAGGGCAATCCCAACGCCACCCCCACCGTCGTGTTCGACGCAGGCGGTGCCGTTGCGGTCGCACCCTCGGGCGCGCCGGGCGAGATGAAGGCCAGCGGCAACGCCAACGACGACTTCGCTGCGCGCATCGCGGGCACCAACTCGACCGCCAGCGCGGCGCGTTCGTTCGACCCGGCGACCACGGTCACGCAGGGCACGCTGATCCCCGCGGTGCTCGAGACCGCGATCGACACCGACGTTCCGGGCTACGTGCGCGCGATTATCTCGACCGACGTGCGCAGCTTCGACGGCAAGAAGGTGCTGATCCCGCGCTCCTCGCGCCTGATCGGGCAGTACAAGAGCGGCCTCACCGCGGGTCAGAAGCGTGCCTACGTGATCTGGACCCGCGTGATCCGGCCCGACGGCGTCTCGGTCGACATCGGCTCGCCCGCCATCGCCTTCGGCGGCGAGACCGGCCTTGCCGGCAAGGTCAACACCCACTTCTTCGAGCGCTTCGGCTCGGCGATGCTGCTCTCGGTCATCGGCGGGCTCAGCTCGGTGGTAGGCAGCGGCGCCAGCGTCGTGGTCGGCGGCGGCCAGTCGGCGGCCTCGGCGGCAATCCAGTCGACCGGCCAGATCGGCCCAACGATCCGCGTGCGCCAGGGCGAGCCGATTCGCGTGTTCACCGCCAAGGATCTCGACTTCGGCGCGGTGCAGTGATCGCGAGGCAGGCAGCAGACCATGGCGGACGTAGTTTCCATGAAGAACGCAGCGACGGGGCACCAGCCACAGGCGCAGATCGCCGTGGCTGAAGCGGGCAGCGAGCCGCCCATGGCGCGCAGCGTCTATCTCGACGCCTACCTAGCGCCCTTGCGCCCCTGGCTCGACCGCGAGACGGTGACCGAGATCCTCGTCAACCGCCCCGGCGAGATCTGGGTCGAGGACGCGGCCTTCTCGGGCATGCAGCACATCGCGCTGCCCGAGATGGATAACCGCCTGCTCCAGCGCCTTGCCGAGCAGGTCGCGCGCATCAGCCACCAGGGTATCAACCGCGAGCACCCGCTGCTCTCGGCGACGCTGCCCGCATATGCCGGGCAGTCGGGCGCGCGTATCCAGCTCGTCGGCCCGCCCGCGACCCGCGCCAACTGGGCGATGGCGATCCGACGCCACCGCCTGCTCGAACTCCCGCTCGATGCCTACGACCGGGGGCCCATCGCGCTGCCCGACGAGCCGCCGATGCCCGATCCCATGGCCGAGCCGATCGCTTTCCTGCGCGATGCGATCCGTCGCCGCCGCACGATCCTGATCTCGGGCGGTACCTCGACCGGCAAGACCACCTTCCTCAACGCGATGCTTTCCGAGATTCCTGCCGACGAGCGCGTGGTGCTCGTCGAGGATACCGCCGAGCTGCGCCTGCCCGGCGCCAACGGCGTTGGCCTGATCGCGGTCAAGGGCGAGCTGGGCGAGGCCAAGGTCTCGGCCAACGACCTGCTGCAGGCCGCGCTGCGCCTGCGCCCCGACCGCATCGTGCTGGGCGAGCTGCGCGGCACCGAGACGGTCTCGTTCCTGCGCGCGATCAATACCGGCCACCCCGGCTCGTTCTCGACCGTCCACGCCAACACCCCGCGCGGCGCGCTCGAGCAGATCGCGCTCATGTCGATGCAGTCGAACATCGGCCTGACCCGCGCCGAGACCCTCGAATACGCCGCCAGCGTGATCGACATCGTCGTCCAGCTAGACCGCCAGGGCGGCAAGCGCGGCATCAGCCAGATCGCCGAGAGCCGCACGCTGGTAGGGTGAGGGGCTTCGAGGAGCGTCGTGAAAGCGCCCTTGTCGGGCGCTCAAGAGCCGTTTCGCTCCGACTGGGAGCGGACTGACCGGAATCCCTCGCCAACGAGATCGGTGCTTAACTGAAATGGGTGGACTGCAGAATTGCTGTGACGCACTCTCGCACCATGATTGCCTGCATTGCTGAACTAGAACAGCGTCACCTCAAGGGTTGGGAACCCGTGTCAGAGGCGGATATTTGCCGCTGGACGAATGGGGCAGAAGGGGGCGTGGAGTTGCTATATGACAGCATCGGTGCGGAACTTGCACGCGGGTATCACGAGCGTAGATATTCTTTCGAATTCTGCGACGAGGTGGTCAACGACCTCAACGCACTGCTGATTGACATGCAATTCAGTGCCCCGCCCCACCCCTGGCCGAAGCTCTTCTTGCGGGTGTATGAAGCATTTGATGCCGGTGAATATCATCGCAAGCCCGATAGGAGCGATGATCCAGTTTCTGAATTCACTGACCCATATATCACTAAGATTGTGCGAAGCCTTTGAGTTCCTAGGGCAAGGCGTGCGCAGTTGGCCCACACTGCGCCAAAGTTGGTCGTTCTAAGTCCGATCTGGCGCTCTTGGTAGCGGTCGTTCAGTTGAGGAGCTAGCGGATAGTCTTCTTCGCCTTTGCGCTCCGATACCGAAGCGACGCCCAAATTGCTCCGACTATAATCACAGCAACGAGGCGCATGGGGAGTTGATCAAGGGCCTCCAAGAAACTTTCGTCACTAAGCCAGTCGTCCATAAATCCTCCCAGCAGAACGGACAGGAGGACCTTCAACGGAAGATGCCAAAATGGTTCACGCATCTGATGACCGTACAAGGAAACCCAAAGTCCGCAACACGGGTAAGCCCAGACGGAATCATTTTGATCTAACCACTTGAGAGCCAGCATTAACTTTGCGCCCAAGTAGGCCGCTCAGAGGATGATTAGAGGCTCTTGGCAGCGGACGTTGGGATGTCAGTCAGTTGTTGGGATGAACTGGCTTGCGAACTTCACATTATAGGCGTGAAACTCGCCTTCTGGCGTAAGAACGAGTCCCGTGATGTTGGAGCGTTGAAAGGATTCCTCGTAAACCGCATTGTCGACCATGAGAGTGACGGTCAGAGCGCCATTCTCCTCGTCGACTAGCTTGTAGTCGTATTCGACTCTCTGGCCAAAGCAGGTGACCTCTCCACCCTCAACGACAAGTTCGACTGCAGAGTCCTCTGCATCAATCCAGCGGCCCTGCATCGCTGCTGGGATCGGCACATCTCGGCCAAGTTGCTTCATGGATTGACTTCTCTTCGAAGGCCTTATGCGAGCTGCGCCAAGTGGCTGCAACGTCAGCGCTTTTCAATTAGCCCGCAGTGCATCCATAGCCGTCGTTAAAACTCTTTCGTCATCCCAGCGAAAGCTGGGATCGTTCGCAATGTCACGCAAGGCTGACAACGATCCCAGCTTTCGCTGGGATGACGAGTTACGTGTATCGGCTATGACGGCGAAGCGGGGTGTTCCGCTTTTCGATTGAAAACGCCCAAACGAGCCCGGCAGTAAACGGCTCATTTCCGAAACCGTGCGGCGCCCCGGAACTCTACCCCTCGAGCACCACGTCGCCCGGTCCCAGCACCAGCCAGTCGCGACCGAGCCATTCGCCGAGCGCCTTCAGGTCCTTGAAGGTGCTGCTGGTGAGCAGCGGCAGGGCGGCCTCGTCGAGGCCGAGGACGATGCCGCGCTCGTCGCAGGCGAGGTGCGTGGCGGCGAAGGCGCTGATGCTGCCGCCGTGGAGGCGGCGGCACAGGCGGATGGCGAGGCCCCAGGCGATCGCGCGGTCGAGGTCGGCGGGGGCAGCGAGGCGGGCGACGTCTGCGGGCACGCGCGTCTCGCCGGCATTGGCGAAGATCGTCATCGCCATCATCCCGCGCCCGGCCATGTCGAGCCCGATCCAGCGCTTGCGCAGCGCCCAGGCGGTGGCCTCCTCGGCGCGCAGGTTGGGCTCGGTGTGCATCGCCGCGAGCGCGAGCAGGGTCGAGGCCTGGCGCAGCGCCTTGTCGCCCGCCGCGTCCTGGCACACCGCGGCGCACCAGTCGCTGACGGCCACTGCCTCGCGGATGGAAGTGCGCGCGGTCTTGGCGAAGCCCGCGACGCTGGCGAGTAGCGGGTCCTGCGCCTGAACCTGTTCCTCGAGCGCCGCATGGAGCAGCCCTTCGCGCAGGCCCCAGGAGGAGAACACCAGCTTGCTCGGGCTGATCGCGGTGACCACTTCGGCGAGCAGCGCCGCGGCATCGGGCAGCGTTGATAGGCGCGAGCTGGAGATGCGCGGGTCGGGGTTCTTCGGTTTTCCCTCTGACAACTCGCGGGCCATGCGCACAGCCTCGTCGGCGCCGAGCTCGAAGCCGTGCGGGTCGTCCACCGGCCAGCCGAGCGTGCGCATTGCCTGCAGCGCGAGCGCGCGCCAGGAACCGCCGACAATGTAGAGCGGCTCGCCGCGCCCGGCCTTCCAACCGGTCCGGCGCAGTCCCGAGCTGACGTGCCCGGCGAAGGCGGCGTCGCCCCCGGCGCGCAGGTCGCCGAGGCGCAGCGAGCCGAAGGGCAGGGTCACGCCGCCGGCAAGCACGCGGCCCGCATCGACGCCGACCAGTTCGAGGCTGCCCCCGCCAAGATCGGCGACGGTGCCGTGCGCGCCGGGGAAGGCGGCGATCACGCCCGTGGCGCTCGCGCTCGCCTCCTCGTCGCCCGAGAGCAGGCGCGGGGAGAGACCGAGCGCGCGCACCGCGGCAAGGAACTGCGGGCCGTTGCTGGCATCGCGCGCGGCGGCGGTGGCGACGCATTCGACCGTCTCGACCTCGTGCAGGCGCAGCAGCAGCGCGAAGCGCGCCAAAGCGCCGAGCGCGAGCTTGAGCGCCTTGTCCGAAAGCGCCCCGGTCTTGCCGAGGTCGCGGCCGAGGCGCGCGTTGACCTTCTCGTTGATCTCCACCACCGGCGCGCGCAGCGGTCCGGTGTAGATGACCAGCCTGACGGTATTCGACCCGATGTCGATTATCGCGCGCTTCTGGGTCGAATGACTGATCGCGTTCATGCTTCCCGAACGACTCGCTGGAGGGCTGGTTGCCGCCCTATGTCAGATATTGCCGCGTCTTAGCGAGAGTTTTGGTACCTTTCGTCCACTGGCAAGCGAGGCCCCGCGCCCCGAGAGCGAGGGATTGGTCATGAAATAACGGTGCAGGTTGAAGGGGTTCTCGGTCTCGCCGACGCGCTGCGAGCTGCCGTCCTCGGCGACCAGCCAGGACTGTTCTGTGTCGAGCAGGTTGGCGAGCATGACCTGGTCGAGGACCTGGTCGTGGACGGTGTCGTTGCGCATCGGGATCATGATTTCGACGCGCCGGTCGAGGTTGCGGCTCATGCCGTCGGCAGAGGTCATGAACACCTTGGCCTGGCGGCTGGGCAGGTCCGCGCCGTTGGCGAAGGCCCAGACGCGCACGTGCTCGAGGAAGCGGCCGATCACCGACTTCACCGCGATGTTCTCGGACAGGCCCTCGATGCCGGGGCGCAGGCAGCAGATGCCGCGGATGACGAGGTCGATGTCGACGCCCGCCTGGCTCGCGGCGTAGAGCCGGTCGATCAGGTCGGGGTCGGTGAGCGAGTTCATCTTGGCCCAGATCGCGGCGGGCTTGCCCGCGCGGGCATTGGCGATCTCGACGTCGATCAGGTTGTAGAGGTTGGCGCGCAGGCTCATCGGCGAGATCGAGAGCAGCTCGGTCGCCTCGGGCTCGACGTAGCCGGTGATGAAGTTGAACAGCTTGCCCGCATCGCGGCCCGCAGCGGGCTCGGCGGTGAAGTAGCTGAGGTCGGTGTAGATGCGTGCGGTAATCGGGTGGTAGTTGCCCGTGCCGAAGTGGCAGTAGGTGCGATAGCCCTCGGTCTCGCGGCGCACGACCATCGAGATCTTGGCATGGGTTTTCCAGTCGATGAAGCCGTAGATCACCTGGACGCCCGCGCGTTCGAGCTGGCCGGCCCACAGCAGGTTCTGCTCCTCGTCGAAGCGGGCCTTGATCTCGACCACCGCGGTCACCGACTTGCCCTGTTCGGCGGCTGCGATCAGCGCCGAGATGATCGCCGACTGCTTGCCCGCGCGGTAGAGCGTCTGCTTGATCGCGACGACGTCGGGATCGCGCGCGGCCTGGCGCAGGAAGTCGATCACCACCTCGAAGCTCTCGTAGGGGTGCTGGATGATGATGTCCTTCTCGCGGATCGCCGCGAAGATGTCGCCGTCATGCTCCAGGATGCGCTCGGGATAGCGCGGGGAATAGGGCTCGAACTTGAGCTCGGGGCGGTCCTCGTCGCAGATCGCGGAAAGGCCCGAGAAACCGATCAGCCCCTCGGTCTTCATGATCAGCGCCTGGTCGAGGCCGAGCTGGTTGCGCAGCATGTCCTCGGCCGCCGGGTCGAACTTGCCCTGCAGCTGCAGCACGATGACGAGGCCGCGGCGGCGGCGCTGGATCGCCGAGCGGAAGTAGCGCACGAGGTCCTCGGCATCTTCCTCGATCTCGAGGTCGGAGTCGCGCAGGATGCGGAACACGCCGTAGCCGTTGACCCTGAAGCCGGGGAACAGGCGCTCGGCATTGCGGCAGATCATGTCCTCGATCGAGATCCACGCCGCTTCCTCGCCGGGCACGCGCACGAAGCGCGGCAGTGGTGCTGGGATCAGCACCATCTCCATCACCGGCGCATCGTCGGCCTCGCGGGTGAGCGAAAATAATACGCCGATGCCCTGGTTGGCGACGAAGGGGAAGGGGTGCGCCGGGTCGATCGCCTGCGGGGTGATCACCGGCATGATGTCGGTGACGAAATAGTCGCGCAGCCACTGCTCGCGCTCGGCGTCGAGCTCTTCCTCTCCGACGATGTGGATGTCGGCCTTGCCCAGCTCGTTCTTGAGCGTCGCCCAGGTGTCCTGCTGGATCTGCTCGAGTTCGAGCACCTTCTCGTGTGTGGCGGCGAGCGCCTGCGAGGGGGTGAGCCCGTCGATCGAGGTTTCCTCGATCTTGCGGCGCACCTGCCCGGCGAGACCGGCGACGCGCACCATCAGGAACTCGTCGATGTTCGAGCCCGAGATCGAGAGGAAGCGCAGCCGTTCGAGCAGCGGGTAAGTCTCGTTCGAGGCTTCGGCGAGGACGCGCTCGTTGAAGGCGAGCCAGCTCAGCTCGCGGTTGAAGTAGCGCGTGGGCGAGTTCGCGAGCAAGGCGGCGTCCTTCGCGGCCTCGGGATCGAGGGCAGGGCCGGTCGGCCCGGTCTGGGTATGGCGCGCGCTGCCTTCCTCTGCGCGTGCAAGCTCCTCGTGCGTCACAATCTCGGTCATATCGTCCATCTGAACCCGGCCCCTGGCGAGGGTGCCCCCTTGCACGTCATGATGACGCTTTCGCGGCAAAATTGACACGATGTTTGGAATGTAGCGATTTCTCGGCCAAGTCCAAGCAACGGCGTTGCGGTGCAGCACGCTTTCGCGCACAGTTGCATCCGATGATCAAAGCGGCACTGCACCATCTCACTCGCTACCGCTACTCGAAGCGGATCAGGCTCGGCCCACAGGTGATCCGGCTGAGGCCGGCACCCCATTCGCGCACGCAGGTGCCGAATTACTCGCTCAAGATCTCGCCGCCCGAACATTTCATCAACTGGCAGCAGGATCCGCACGGCAACTGGCTTGCGCGCGTGGTGTTCCCCGATCCGGTCGATCATTTCCAGATCGAGGTCGACCTGCTCGCCGATCTCGCGGTGATCAACCCGTTCGACTTCTTCGTCGAGCCCGAGGCGGAGGAATATCCCTTCGCCTATTCGCCCGCGATGAAGTCCGACCTTGCCGCCTATTTCGAACTCGAGGAGCAGGGGCCGCTGTTCGAGGCGCTGGTCGCCGAACATGCCGGCCACGAGGGGCGCACGGTCGATTTCCTCGTCGAGATCAACCGCCGCCTGCAGGAACGCATCGGCTACGTCATCCGCATGGAGGCGGGGGTGATGACGCCCGAGGAGACGCTCGAGGCGGGGACCGGCTCGTGCCGCGATTCGGCCTGGCTGCTCGTCCACCTGCTGCGGCGCCTCGGCTTTGCCGCGCGTTTCGTCTCGGGCTACTCGATCCAGCTCGTCGCCGACGTGATTCCCAAGGAAGGCCCGCAAGGCGTTCTCGACGACGTCACCGACCTGCACGCCTGGGCCGAGGCCTATGTGCCGGGCGCGGGCTGGATCGCACTCGACGCCACTTCGGGCATGTTCGCGGGCGAGGGGCACATCCCCTTGTGCGCCGCGCCGCACTACCGCTCGGCCACCCCGATCGAGGGGCTGGCCGAACCCGCCGAGGTGGATTTCCACTTCGAGATGGGGGTCAGCCGCATCGCCGAGGCGGTGCGCATCACCAAGCCCTTCACCGAGGAGCGCTGGGACGCGCTGCTCGCGCTCGGCGACAAGGTCGATGCCGACCTCGAGGCGGGCGGGGTCAACCTCACCATGGGCGGCGAGCCGACCTTCATCGCCGATACCGACTTCGAGGCGCCCGAGTGGAACGGCGAGGCGGTCGGCCCGACCAAGGCGGCCTATGCCGACAAGCTGATCCGCCTGCTGCGCGGCAAGTTCGCGCCCGGCTCGCTGCTGCACCACGGGCAGGGCAAGTGGTACCCGGGCGAAACGCTGCCGCGCTGGGGCTATTCGATCTACTGGCGCAAGGACGGCGTGCCGATCTGGCGCGACGATACGCTCATCGCCGGTGAGCAGCCGCTCGCCAAGGGCGGCGATCCCGATCCGGTGCCCAGCCTCGATGTCGAGGCGGCCGCCACGGTCATGCGCGGCACCGCGCAAGTGCTCGGGCTCGATCCCGACTACGTCCAGCCGGTCTACGAGGATCGCGGCGTGTGGATGGTCAAGGAAGACGAGCTTCCGGTGAACACCACCCCGCTCGACCCCGCGATCGAGGACGAGGAAGCGCGCCGCCGCTTCAAGCGCACCTATCGTCGCGGGATCGACAAGCCGGTCGGCGTGGTGCTGCCTGTCCAGCGCTGGAACGCGAAGGACATGCCGGTGGTGCGCTGGCGCTCGGAGAAATGGCGCGTGCGCAAGGGCGTGCTCACCGCCGTGCCGGGCGACAGCTCGCTCGGCTACCGCCTGCCGCTCGGCTCGCTGCCTTACGTACCCCCGGCGAATTTCCCCTATATCCACCCGCGCGACACCGCCGAGCCGCGCGAGCCGCTCGCCGATTACCGCACCCAGGCGGCAGAGCGCGCCAATGCGGCGCACGAGATGCATCTGGGCCAGCGCTTCGAGGCCGTGCCCGAACCCCAGGTGTTCCCCGAGACGGTGGTCGAGCAGGACCTGATCGAGGGCGCGGTGCGCACCGCGCTCGCGATCGAGCCTCGCGGCGACTATCTTGCGGTGTTCATCCCGCCGACCGAGGCGCTCGAGGACTATCTCGAACTCGTCGCCGCGATCGAGAAGGTCGCCGAAGAGACGCGCCTGCCGGTGCGGATCGAGGGCTATCCGCCGCCGCCCGACCCGCGCATCCAGGTGCTCAAGATCACCCCCGATCCCGGCGTGATCGAGGTCAACATCCACCCCAGCGCCTCGTGGCGCGAGACGGTGGAGATCACCGAGACGCTTTACGATGCGGCGCGCGAGGTCGGGCTGACCGCAGACAAGTTCATGGTCGACGGGCGCTCGATCGGTACCGGCGGGGGCAACCACATCGTGCTGGGCGGCCCGACGCTGCTCGACAGCCCCTTCATCCGCCGCCCCGACCTGCTCAAGAGCTTCGTGCTCTACTGGCAGCGCCATCCCTCGCTCAGCTACCTGTTCTCAGGCCTGTTCATCGGCCCGACGAGCCAGGCCCCGCGCATCGACGAGGCGCGCCACGATGCGCTCTACGAACTGGAGATCGCGCTCTCGCAGGTGCCCGATCCCTTCTCGGGGATGCAAGCGCCCGCGCCCTGGATGGTCGACCGCCTGTTCCGCAACCTGCTCGTCGACGTCACCGGCAATACGCACCGTACCGAGATCTGCATCGACAAGATGTTCTCGCCCGACGGGCCCACCGGGCGGCTCGGCCTCGTCGAGTTCCGCGGGTTCGAGATGCCGCCGGACGGCAAGATGAGCCTTGCCCAGCAGCTCCTGCTGCGCGCGCTCACCGCCTGGTTCTGGAACGCGCCGCAGCAGGGCGAGCTGGTGCGCTGGGGGACCCAGTTGCACGACCGTTTCATGCTCGGCCACTTCGTCTGGGCCGACTTCCTCGACGTGCTCGAGGACTTGCGCCGTGCGGGCTACGAGTTCGATCCCGCATGGTTCGAGGCGCAGCGCATGTTCCGCTTCCCGGTCCACGGCGAGGTAGAGGGCGGGGGCGTCAGTCTCGAGATCAGCCACGCGCTCGAACCGTGGAACGTGCTGGGCGAAACCGGCGCGATCGGCGGTACCGTGCGCTACGTCGACAGCTCGACCGAGCGCCTGCAGGTGCGCGCCAAGGGCCTCGTCAAGGGCCGTCACGTGATCACCTGCAATGGCCGGCGCGTGCCGCTGACCATGGTCGATCACGACGAGGGCGTGGGCGGGGTGCGCTACAAGGCCTGGTTCCCGGCCGAGTGCCTCCATCCGCTGCTGCCCGCGCATCCGCCGCTCACCTTCGACATCATGGACAGCTGGAGCGGCCGCTCGCTCGGCGGGTGCGTCTACGAGGTCGCGCATCCGGGCGGGCGCAATTACGACACGGTTCCGGTCAATGGCTACGAGGCCGAGGCGCGGCGCAAGGCGCGCTTCACCCCGCATGGCCACTCACCCGGCGCAATGGGCGTCCCGCCTGAGGAAGTGCCCGGCGAATTCCCCTTCTCGCTCGACCTGAGACGCCCGCCGCGTGTCCACTAGTCCGGGCGATACTGCAGGCGTCGGCCAGCAGGGCGGTGGCTGGCTCGACGACTATGCCGCCAGCGTGCGCGGCGGCGACCTCTACCGCGATGCACGGCCCTGGGTCGCGCAGCGCTGGCAGGCGGTCGCGGCGGGGCTGGCCGAGGCGGGCGAGGGCGATCCCAGCGCCTTGCAGGAGGCCGCCGGGCGCCATGCCTCGGACCTTGGCCTGACCTTCCGCGTCACTGGCGACGAGGAGGAGCGCCCCTGGCCGGTCAACGCCATGCCGCTGGTTATCGGGGCGGACGAGTGGACCGAGCTGGGACGCGGTCTCGTCCAGCGCGCCGAACTGCTCGAACGCCTCGCCGCCGACGTCTACGGGCCGCAGCGGCTGGTCAAGGAAGGCCACTTGCCCGCAGCAGTGATCGCGGGCAGCCCCTTCTTCGTGCGCCGCATGGTCGGCAAGACCCCCGAGAACGGCAAGTTCCTGCAGGTCTACAGCGCCGATCTCGCACGCGGGCCGCGCGGGCACTGGCGGGTGCTGCAGGACCGCGTCCGGCTGGCGAGCGGCATCGGCTACACGCTGGAAAACCGCCTCGCCATGTCGCGCACGGCGGGCAACCTGTTGGGCGCACACAACGTGCGGCGCACCGCGCAGTTCTTCGAGGAAATGCGCGAGGGCATGGCGGCTGCCTGCGGGCGCGAGCGGCCGCGCATCGCGCTGCTCACCCCGGGCCGCTTCAACCAGACTTATGCCGAACAGGCGCACCTTGCGCGCTATCTCGGCCTGCCGCTGGTCGAGGGGCGCGACCTTTCGGTGCTCGACGACCGGCTCTACGTCGGCACGATCGCGGGCCCCAAGCGGGTCGATGCGGTTTGGCGCTGGATCAATACCGACGCGATCGACCCGCTCGCCTTCGACGCGCGCAGCCAGATCGGCGTCGCCAACCTTTTCGGGGCCTGGGCCGCGGGCGGGGTCGGCATGGTCAACTGGCCGGGTACCGAAGTGCTCGAGAGCCCGGCCTTCGCCGCCTTCATGCCGCGCCTGTGCGAGGTGCTCACTGGAGAGAGGCCGATCCTGCCCAATGTCGCGACATGGTGGTGCGGACAGGCTGCCGAGGCGCAGACGGTGCTCTCGCGCTTCAACGAACTGAGCGTCGTCTCCGCTTTCGGTCAGCCGGTCGAGGCCCTGAAGGGCCGTCAGCCGGTCGCCGCGGGCGAGTTCAGCCCCGAGCAGCGCGAGCAGTTCATGGCGGCGATGCGCCGGCGGCCCATGGACTATTGCGGGCAGGAGATCGTCCAGCTCTCGACCACGCCCACGATCATCGACGGGGCCGTGGTGCCACGTCCCTTCACCGTGCGCGCCTTCGTTGCGCGCGGGCCCGACGGCTCGTGGCGGGTCATGCCCGGCGGTTTCGCGCGCATTTCCTCGACCAGCACGCTGCCCAACACGATGATGGGCGAGGGCGACCTTTCGGCAGACGTGTGGATCGTCGACGAGAAGCCTGCCGAAGTGCACCAGCGCACGTTGCTCGGCGAGGAACCGCCGATCTCGCGCGGGGGCGGGATCCTTGCCAGTCAGGCCGCCGACAACCTGTTCTGGTTCGGCCGCTACAACCAGCGCGCCGAGATACTCACCCGCGTGGTGCGTTCGCTGCTCGGCGCCTCGCTCGAGGGCGAGAGCGGGCCGAGCGCGGGCAGCGAGGTCGAGGCGCGCATGGTCGCGCTGCTCCAGGCCTGGGGCGCCTGCGACCGCGCGAGCGCGAGTGCGGGCTCGACCGTGGTCTGCGCGCGCGCGCTCAGCGGGCTCGATCTGGGCGGCTCGATCGCGAGCCTGCTGCGCCGCAGGCAGGATGTGGGGCTCTCGCTGCGCGAGCGCTTCGCGCGCGACGTTTGGCGGCTCGTCACCCGGCCCATGCCTTCGGCGCCCGCCAATCGCCCGCAGGCCATGCTTGCCAGCGCGCGCTGGCTGGGCGAGCATTTCAGCGCGCTCGCGGGCCTCGTCAGCGAGAACATGGTGCGCTCTGCGGCATGGCGGTTCCTCGAGATTGGCCAGCGGCTCGAACGCGCGCAGGCGATTTGCCGGATGACCCGCGAACTGGGCATCCTCGACGCGACGCTTGCGCCCGAGGAGACCGAGGGCGCGTGCAGCGTGCTGCTCGACTTGTGCGACAGCCAGATCATCTACCGCACCCGCTACCTCGCGGTGCCGATGCGCAATCCGGTTGCCGATCTCGTGCTGCTCGATCCTGACAACCCGCGTGCGCTGGCCTATCAGGTCGCGCAGATCGTGGAGCATCTGTCCGCGCTGCCCTCGGTGCGCGACGACAATGTGCCCGAGGCACCGATGCGCGCGGCCCGCGCCCTGCTCGGCGAACTGCAGTCGGTGGTCACCAGCGAGCTTACCGGCGAGAGCCTGCAGGAATTCGAGGCCAAGCTCTTCACCCTTTCCGACGAGATCTCGGCGCGCTACTTCCTCCAGTTCGACCGCGACGGTGCGGAGAGGCGAACGAGGCTGCTGTGATGCGCTATGCGGTGACTCACAAGACGACGCTGAAATATGCCTCGCCGGTGCGGCTGGCGCAGTTCAACGTGCGCCTGCGCCCGGTCGAATGGCACGGGCAGACGGTCAGCGACTACAGCCTGAGCGTCGATCCGCACCCTGCCAAGATCGCCGAAGGGCTGGGCAGCTACTACGTCAACGAGGCCCGCTTCGCGCTGCACGAGCCGATCAGCGAGCTGACCATCGAGAGCCGCTTCACCGTCGATCGCGAGGAGGAACCCTTCTTCATCGCCGAGGGTGCAGGGCCCGGGCTCGTCGAACTGCGCGAGCGCGCGATGCGCCGCCCGGACCTCTCCGCGCTCGCCCCTGCGGCCTACATCTTCCCTTCGCCGATCGCCGCGCCCGAGGCCGAGATCGCCTTGTGGGCGGGCCAGTTCCTCGACGAGGCGATGCCGGTGATGGAGGCGGGGCGCGCGTTGATGGAGGCGATCCACCGCGAGTTCAAGTTCGACGGTTCGGCGACCGCCACCGACACCGCCCCGATCGAGGCCTTCCGCGCGCGGCACGGCGTGTGTCAGGATTTCACCCATATCATGATCATTGCCGCGCGCGCCCACGGCATCCCGGCGGCCTATGTCAGCGGCTACTTGCGCACCTTCCCGCCACCGGGGCAGGAGCGGCTGGTCGGCGCCGATGCGATGCATGCCTGGGTCAACCTGTGGTGCGGCGAGGAACTGGGCTGGATCGGCTTCGATCCCACCAATGACAAGCTCGCCGATGCCGATCACGTGCTCATCGCCATGGGCCGCGACTATTCCGACGTGGCCCCGCTCGACGGCACCTTCCGCGGCTCCTCGCAGCAGAAGATGCTGTTCTCGGTCGACGTCGCCCCGCTGGACTGAGCGGGCAGGGGGCACGGTGATGGGGGATCGCGCGTCAGGTGCGGCGCTGGCAGTGGCGGCATGGTTCATCGCAGTGAACCTCGCTAGCGTGTTCGCGTTCTGGCTCGACAAGCGCCGTGCGCTCGCCGGGGGCAGGGGGCGCCGCGCCCCTTCGCGCATACGCGAGCGCACCTTGTTGCTGCTCGCGCTCGCGGGCGGCAGTCCCGGCGCCTTCCATGCCCGCGCGCGCTTTCGCCACAAGACGCGCAAGCAGCCTTTCGTCAACAATCTGCGCCTGATTGCGGCGCTGCAGGTCGGGCTGCTGTTGGGGCTCGGCTGGCTCTTCGCCTCGGGCCGGGTATAGGGTCCTGAGCCCAGGCAACCGCGTCTCGGGGTTATCCGCGCCAAGGCACGGGGGATACCCCGATGATCTTCCTCAGTGGCGCGAGCCAGAGTGCTCCCTCGAATCCCCGAGGAGAGACCCATGCCGAAGAAAAAGCCCAATATCCTCGTCATTTTCGGCGACGACATCGGTTACATGAACGTCAGTTGCTACGGCGGTGACATCATGGGCGTGCCGACGCCGAACATCGACAGCATCGCCAAGGACGGGATCAAGCTCACCTCGTTCTACGCGCAGCCTTCGTGCACTGCGGGGCGCGCGGCCTTCATCACCGGGCAGATGCCCGCGCGCACCGGCCTCACCACCGTGGGCTGTGCGGGCGCGCCGCAGGGCATGTCGGACAAGGACCCGACCATCGCCCAGATCCTCAAGATGCACGGCTATGCCACCGCGCAGTTCGGCAAGAACCACCTTGGCGACCGCGAGGAGCACCTGCCGCATCGCCACGGCTTCGACGAGTTCTTCGGCAACCTCTATCACCTCAATGCCAACGAGGACCCGGAGGACCCTGACCGCCCGCAGACCAAGGAATTCGCCGATAAGTGGAACGTGCGCGGGGTCGTTTCGGGAACCGCCGGGGGCGAGACGAAGGATGAGGGCGTGCTCGATACAGAGCGCATGAAGACTTTCGATGACGAGATCGTCGCCAAGTCGTGCGACTTCATGGAGCGCCAGGTCGAAGCCGACCAGCCGTTCTTCATCTGGCACTGCGCCAGCCGCATGCACGTCTTCACGCATCAGCTCGACGAGCGAAAAGGTGTCTCGCGCGCCTCGGAGGCCGACATCTACGGTGACGGCCTTGCCGAACACGACGGCCACGTCGGCGAGCTGCTCGCCAAGCTCGACGCGCTGGGCATCGCCGAAGACACCATCGTCGTCTACACCTCGGACAACGGCGCCTACCAGTACATGTGGCCCGAGGGCGGCACCTCGCCCTTCCGCGGCGACAAGGGCACGACCTGGGAAGGCGGCGTGCGCGTGCCTTGCGTGGTGCGCTACCCGGCCGCGATCCCTGCCGGTCAGGTCAGTGCCGATATCGTCGCGATGGAGGACTTCTTCATGACCTTCGCCGCGCTGGTGGGGATGCCCAAGCTCGACGAGAAGCTGAAGGAAGGCGTCGAGCACGAGGGCAAGACCTACAAGGTCCACCTCGACGGCTACGACCAGACCGCGCTGTTCACCGGCAAGGGACCCTCGGCGCGAAAGCACTACTTCTACTACGACGAGACCAACCTCGCGGCGGTTCGCTACGGCCCGTGGAAGGTGACGATCGCGGCCAAGATGGAGGGCAAGTGGGACAATCCGCTGGTCCACCTCGGGCGCCCGATGATCTCCAACATCCTGATGGACCCGTTCGAGCGGCAGTGGGGCGACGTCAATCGCAAGCTGGCCGAGCACAAGGGCTGGGTGCTGCTGCCGATCATCGACTTCATGACCAAGCACGTCATGACCTTCAAGGACTTCCCGCCGCGCCAGGAAGCGATGTCGGGCGACTTCTCCAAGCTGATCGAGAAGTTCAAGGAACACGCCGCGCAGGATTGACGCGGGAGCAGGACGATGGCGGGGGCAGGGCGCGAACGGTGCGCTCTGCCCCCGCACGTTTGCATGGCCTGCTGCAAGTGCAGCGGGCGGGTCAGCCCTCGTGCCCCGGCGCTGCGGCAGGCGCGCAGGGGAAGATGCCCGCGATCGCCATCGCCGCGCCGAGGCGCGAGAGCGATTCGAGCATGTCGCCGACCGTTTCCTCGGCCACCAGCAGGTCGAGCGTGGCGCGGGTCTGGGCCGGGCCGCGTTCGCGCAGCGAGGTCAGCGTCTCGAGCAGGATCGCCTCGTGCTCGGAGACGCGCGGGCAGGCGACCGGGCAGAAGCGCAGGGTCTCGAGCGCGTCGCGGTTGAGCATCAGCATCGTGCGGTGAAAGGGCTGGAGAGCCCCGATGATGCCGCGCCGTGCGAAAGCGGGGCCGAGCAGTTGCGCGGGACAGCGGCCCTGGCCCAGCCCCGTGACCCAGCCGCGCATCGACCAGACGAGGAACTGGCAACCCTCGTCGAGGGAGGTCAGCGGGCGGTCGACGAACTGGTACATTGCGGTCTCTCCGGGAGTTCTGGACGGTGAGCGAAGGGCTCGAAATAATCGGGCTTGTACATGCGAATGATTTGCATTAGCGATGCTGACGCGGCTTGATGCTTCCGTCAAGCCCCCTTGGTGCCGCCGTCAGGGCTTTATCCCAGCCCGCGTCATGGGGCGTCGGTATCCTATCCTGTGACCTTGGCCGGGGCGGCTATTGCCTTGCCCGCCCCGGCCATTTTTTCGTGTGCTATGAGCCCGCGCGCGCAGAAGCTTTTCCACCGCTTATCACCGGACTATGCACAGGATTTCCATGCTTCACGCACAGCTTGTCGACAGCTTGTGCACAGCCCCTCGCGCCTCTGTCCGCAGCCTGTGCGCAGCTTTCGCACAGGATTGTCCACAGGCTGCGGAGCGCGTGTGAGGGCGCCTCCCGCGCGCGTCGGGTTCACTGGTGACGGGTGATGAAGGGCTTGGGTTAGCGGCGCGCGGCGCGCACTGCGGCGCCGCCCGCGAAGGGCGCGATGGCGAGAAGCACGAGGCTCGCGGCCGCCGTCAGCGCAAGCCCGCTCTCGCCCCCGCTCGACAGGCTGCCCGCGCCGAAGATCAGCACCGGCACCGCCATCGGGATCACCAGCAGGCCCGCGAGCGCCGCGCCGCCGCGAAGGCCTGCGGTGAGTGCGGCGACCGTCACTCCGAGCGCGGCAAGGCCCGGCGTCCCTGCGAGCAGGCCCAGCTCGAGCGTGCGCAGCGTCGCGCCCTCGAGCCCGAGCAGTGCGGCGCTGAGCAGGGCTGCGAGCATCAGCGGTGGACCGAAGCTCAGCCAGTGCGCGAGCACGCGCACCGCGATCACCAGTTCCTCGGAAATGCCGCGCAGTGCCCACTGGTCGAACAGGCCCTGTTCGATGTCGGGCTCGACCAGCCGGTCGAGCGGCAGGATCGCGGCGAGCAGGGCCGCGACCCAGATCACCCCGCCGCCGGTGCGCGCGAGCAGCTGCGCGTCCGGCCCGACCGCGAAGGGGTAGAGGATCGCGACCGAGACGAAGAACAGCACCGGCATCAGCGCCCCGCCGCCGCGCCCGCCCAGCACCAGCCGCGCGAGATCGCGGCGCAGCAGGCTCGTGATGCGCCCGCTCACGCGAGGAACTCCGCCTCTTCGCCCGCCCCATCTTCCGCCAAGTCATCCATCCCGGGGGCGGGCACGTAGTCGGCGAGCGCAATGCTCGCGAGGTTGGCGAGGCGCAGCGGCTGGTGCGAGGCGATCACCGCGATGCCGCCTGCTGCGCAATGTTCGCCGATCAGCGTCTCGGTCAGTTCGAGCGCCTCGCTGTCGAGCCCGTTGAGCGGCTCGTCGAGCAGCCAGATCGCGGCGCGCTGGCCGATCAGCCGGGCGAGCGCTGCGCGCTTCTTCTGCCCGGTCGAGAGGTAGCGCACCGGCACGTCGGTCAGTTCGGCAAGGCCGAGGCGTTCGAGGACGGGCGGACTCGACGCCCTGTCGCTGCGATCGAGGTCGCCGCCATCGAGCGCGCGCCAGAAGGCGAGTGCGTGGCCCAGCGCATGCGCGGGATCGAGCGCGTGGCGCTCGTCGATCATGCCGATCGTGCCGCTGGTCGCGACGCTCCCGGCATAGGCGGGGGCGAGCCCGGCAAGGATGCGCAGCAGGCTCGACTTGCCGATGCCGTTGCGCCCTGCAACCTGCAGGGCGGCCCCTGCGTTGACCTCGGCATCGAGCCCGCGGAACAGCAACCTGTCGCCACGACGGCACGCGAGATCGCGGATGACGATGGAGGCCGCTTGCATGGAGCGGTGCGATAGTAGAAAGCGCGTGGCCTGCCAAGCACATGCCTTGGCCCGCGACTCGCAAGTGAGGCGTTTTTCCCGATGGCCGTTACCCGACTGACCCAGCCCGAATGCGAAGCCCTGCTGGCCGAGCTTCCCGCGTGGCGCCTGCGCGAGGACGGCCTCGCCATCGAGCGCACGCTCAGGTTCGCCGATTTCAACACCGCTTTCGGCTTCATGACCCGCGTCGCCATCGAGGCGGAGAAGTCGGACCACCATCCCGAGTGGTTCAACGTCTACAACCGTGTCGAGATCACCCTGACCACGCACGATGCCGATGGCCTGAGCGCGCGTGACGGCAAGCTCGCCCGCTTCATCGAGACGGCCGCCGCGGCCGCCTCGGCGGGCTGAGAGGGGCTCGCGCGGTGCCCGTCACGGACCGCATCGAGGTTCAGCCGGGCGAGGCCCGTATCCCGGCCAGCGCCGCCGGGGAGGGGGAGGAGCGCTTTCTCACCCGCCCGCTCTCGGTGCTGCTCGACTTCGCGCGCTTCGGCGCGGCGCTGCTCGTGGTCGCGGGGCACTCGGTGCAGCTGCACCTCTATACCGGGCCCTTCCCCTTTTCCGGGCGGCTCCAGCATTACTGCGTGATTGTCTTCTTCGTGCTCTCGGGCCTCGTCATCTCGACCTCGGTGCTGGGCGGACGCTCGAGCCTTGCGCGCTATACGCTCGCGCGCGTCAGCCGGATCGTGCCGGTCGCGGTGCCCGCGCTCGTCTTCGCGGCGCTCGCGGCCTACGTGCTCGCCGGGCCGATGCACGTGCGCATCGACAACAGCCCCGACGACCCGCTGCTCTTTGCCGAGCGCATCCTGCCCCCGCTCGCCTTCGTCAGCGCCTGGCCGGGCATGCCCGCGCCGGTCTGGAACCCGCCTTACTGGTCGCTGTGCTACGAGGTCTGGTACTACGCGATCTTCGCGCTCGCGTGGTTCCTGAGAGGCTGGGCGCGCGCACTCGCGCTGATCGTCGCCTGCTTCACCGCGGGCGGTGCGATCCTCTTGCTGATGCCGGTCTGGCTGATCGGTGTCGCGCTCACGCACGTCCCGCCCGCACGCCGCCTGCCGCTCAGCGTCGCGCCGATCCTGCTCGCGGCGAGCATCTTTGGCGCCTTCGCGCTCTTCGAGGTCGACCGCGAGGTGCTCAACCCGCTGCTGCGCAAGGTCTGGTTCGCCGATCCCAAGTGGTCGGCATGGGCATTCTCGGACTTCGCCATGGGCCTCGTCATGGCCGCCGCCGCCATCGCGCTGCGCCCGCTCGCAGGCCTGTTCGAGCGTGCGATCATGGCGACGAAGCCGCTCGCCCATGGCCTCGCGGGCTTCTCCTTCACCTTGTACCTGTTCCACTGGCCGCTGATCCAGCTGATGCGCTCGTGGGGTCTCGAGGCCGGCGCGAGCGTGCCTGCCTTCGCGACGCTGCTGGTGCTGGTGGTCGCCCTGTGCGCGCTGATCTCGATCCTCACCGAGCGCCAGACGCTGCACTTGCGCCGCTGGATGGAGGCGCGCTTCCTCAAGCTGCGGGCGAAGTCGCCGGGCAGCGGGGCGGTTGCGGTCTGATCGAAAATCCGCCTTTGGCGAATTTTGCGGCACCGGCCCACGCCCCCACCCGACCTCCCGCAGGGTACTGTCGTTGGAAGGCCGGATGAGGGCGTGGGCCGGTGCCGCTGCGTAAAATGCAGCTTGGGCATCTTGCGAAGCATCTCTAGAGAGCTCGCGTGCTCACGCTCGACAAGATCATCTCCGACCGCGGCTCGAAATATGCGGTCAGCGGCGCGCCTTGCCGCGACGGCGAGGAGGCGCGCGCCCTGATCGCGCAGCTGTGCCGCGCCAAGCGCTTCGCCAAGGCCACACACAATTCCTGGGGCCTGCTGTGCGCCGAAGGTCCGATCAAGAACGACGATGGCGAGAGCGGGGCGGGAATGACGATCCTCAGGATGCTCGAGCGCGAGGGGCTGCACGAGCATCTCGTGGTCGTCACCCGCTGGTACGGCGGCAAGCACCTGGGCGGCGACCGCTTCCGCCACGTGCAGGAAGCGGTGCGCATCTATCTCGAGGCGCTCGGCAAGGCCGGGTAGGGTTGGAGAGCGGGGAGGGGCGGACTTTCGCGTCGTCGTTCTGAAACGAGCGCTGGCTGTCCGTCCGCCGTATCGGGCAATTCATGCTAACAGGATGAAAACCTAGCCGACGGCCCATGCCCCTTGCTGACATTCTGGTGAGCGCTGGCGCCAATCAGGAAATCACTTGCCTCTTGTCCTGATCTTTCGCCAGACGAGCACCGAAAGAACGTACAAGGTACCAAACAAAGCTAGAAATACGAAAAATAGCCCGACTTTCTCGTATATGCTTGTTTTATGCCCAATCGATACGATGCCGAAAACCGGTACGAATATCCAAAGGAAGTCCTTGATTATATCAATTATATTCGAGGCAGTTTGTTTCAAGGTAATATTTCCGTTTTTAAAGTATACGGCAGGGGCTGGTTGCAGCCTAAGATACGGAACCTCTTTGAGTTCTGTTGTCCGCCACTTTGGCGTCTATGGTCTGATTTGGCAATATACTCAGGGTCTTAGTGTAATCGATCAATAATTGAGGAGAAGATGAACTCAAGGTGCGCGCGCTCGAAGCCGCCGTTTGCTCATTCGTCCAATTGGTGCAACATGAGGCATGAAATCACCTCATCGCTCGTCGAATTGGACTATATTCTGCGTCTTGATCGCAATCGGTCTGGCAATTGCGTACTTTGTATTCGCAATGCTGGCGATGGGAGAGTGCTTGCCTCGCGACGGCAGTGTTGAAATGCAAACGTGCGATGCTGTTAAGCGCCGCGAGTTCTGGCTGTACCCCTGCCTCGTCGGCGCTTTGCTCATCGTGGCGACCTGGGCCCAGATACGAGGGGCTGTCTGGGGGCGCATGATCGGACTGATCTGCGGAGTTGCAGCGGCTATGTTGCTCGTACTGATAGAAGCGATTCTGGATTGATCTGGCATGGTTGTTCGCCAGTAATCCGCATCGGGTGCGACTGCTCGATGCCAACAAAAGGCGCAGGGCAGAACTTCTGCACACGCCCCATGGTATTCGCAAGATCCTGTCGTCATCCCAGCGAAAGCTGGGATCGCTAGGCGCTCTTGAGGCGAAGGCTGGCCTCGGGCCGTTGCAACACGGCGCCTGCCCTCAAGGGCAACGCGGACCTGCCAACGATCCCGGCTTTCGCTGGGATGACGGCATCATGAAACGCCCGCTTCCGACCCGTTTCAGCACCATCCCCCGCCCGTCAGAGCGCCGCGTTGTTGTAGCAGTGCCAGGTGAAGATCGCCGCCGCGCCGCGGTGGGGGCGCCAGGCTTGTGCGAGTTCGCGGGTCTGTTTCTCGCTCGGGCGCTGGGCAAGGCCGAGGATCTTGCCCACCCCGACCTGCACCGCGAGGTCGCCTGCGGGCCAGATGTCGGGGCGGCCCTCGGCGAAGAGCAGGTAGATCTCGGCCGACCAGCGCCCGATGCCCTTGATGCGCACCAGTTCGGCGATCGCGGCCTCGTCGTCGGCGGGCAGGTTGTCGAGGTCGAGGCTGCCGGCCACCACCAGTTCGCACAGCGAGCGGGCATAGCCCTGCTTCTGGCGCGAGAGGCCGCAGGCGCGCAGCGCGTCGAACTCGGCGGCGAGCAGTTCCTCGGGCGGGATCGTCTCTCCCAGCAGCGCCTCGAGCTTGGCCCAGACCGAAGCCGCGGCGGCGACCGAGACCTGCTGGCCGACGATGGTGCGCAGCAAGGTGGCATAGCCGGTGGCACGGATGCGCGGCTCGGGATAGCCGCAGGCATCGAGCGCGCGCTTCATCCCCGGTTCGATAGCGGCCAGGGTATCGATCCCATACCGCAGCTGTTCGCGTGCCAGACCCATGATTTCCGCTACCTTGCCAAAGCTCCGGCCAGCAATTAGCAGGCATGTTCAAGCGCGGGTAGTCCCGCTGCAAACGGGTTTGGACGAGGAAGGAAATTACCACAATGCCGCAGATCACTGTCGTCAACCAGTCGGGCGAGGAAACCAAGGTCGAGGCCGAGGAAGGCCGCACCCTGATGGAGACCATCCGCGACAACGGGTTCGACGAACTCCTCGCGCTGTGCGGCGGCTGCTGCTCGTGCGCGACCTGCCACGTCCACGTCGATCCTGCCTTCGCCGACAAGCTGCCCGCGATGAGCGAGGACGAGGACGACCTGCTCGACAGCTCGGACCACCGCGACGACAACTCGCGCCTCTCGTGCCAGATTCCGATCACCGCCGCGCTCGAGGGCATGAAGGTCACGATCGCGCAGGAAGACTGAGACGGACGCCCCTTGCGATATGTCCTTCGGGGCATTTCGCAAGGGCACCGGACTGCGCCCCTGTGCCGGGGGCGCTTCCTTTTTTGCGACAGGGCCGGTGACGTACGCGTTCACCCATGGTCCAGCTTTGCGTGTCTAAAGCGCAATTCCGTTGCGAGCCCGCGACACTCTGCCTAAGTCACGAGCATGACTGCACCGCAAGCAAAGACATCGACCCTCGACCTCATCGGCAATACCCCGCTCGTCCTGCTCAAGGGGCCGAGCGAGGCGGCTGGCTGCGAGATCTGGGGCAAGTGCGAATTCGCCAACCCCGGCGCCTCGGTCAAGGACCGCGCCGCCTTGTGGATCGTGCGCGACGCCGAGGCGCGCGGCGAGCTCAAGCCGGGCGGTACGGTGATCGAGGGTACGGCGGGCAACACCGGCATCGGCATCGCGCTGGTCGCCAATGCGCTGGGCTACAAGTCGGTCATCGTCATGCCCGACAATCAGTCCAAGGAAAAGATGGACACCCTGCGCGCGCTGGGGGCCGAGCTGGTCCTCGTGCCGCCGACCAAGTTCGCCGATCCCAATCACTTCGTGCACACCTCGCGCCGCATGGCCGAGGACACCCCGGGGGCGATCTGGGCCAACCAGTTCGACAATATCGCCAACCGCAAGGCCCACATCGAGAGCACCGCGCCCGAAATCTGGCAGCAGCTCGAAGGCCGCATCGACGGCTTCACCTGCGCGGCGGGTACCGGCGGCACGATCGCGGGCACTGGCATGGGGCTCAAGGCCTTCGACGAGGACATCGTCGTCGCGCTGACCGACCCGCACGGCGCGGCGCTCTACAATTACTTCGCGCATGGCGAGCTGCGCGCCGAGGGTTCCTCGGTCGCGGAGGGTATCGGGCAGGGCCGCATCACCGCCAATCTCGAGGGTGCGCCGATCGACACCCAGTTCCGCATCTCCGACGAGGAGGGGCTCGAATGGGTGCGCCGCCTGCTCGGGGAAGAAGGACTGTGCCTGGGCCTGTCCTCGGGAATCAACGTGGCAGGCGCGGTCGCGCTTGGCCGCGAACTGGTGGCGCAGGGGCGCAAGGACGCGCGCGTCGCCACGATCCTGTGCGACACCGGCTTTCGCTACTTGTCCACGATCTACAACCGCGAATGGCTCGAGGCCAAGGGGCTGCCGGTCTTCCCCTGGCTCGCGAGCTGAGGTAAACTTCGGAGCCGATGGCCAGCAAGCTTCCGACACCTGTGGTCGAACCCCTGACCGCGCCGCAGCACTACGCGCCGCCGACGCCGCGCGAGCTGCGTGCGCAGGCGATCCATCGCCTGCAGGTCGGGCTCTTCGGCCTCTTCGCGATGCTGCTGATCGTGGGCCTTGCCAACGTGATCATGGACCGTGCCCGCCTCGTCGACGATGAGGACCCGATCCGCGACGTGGTCGCCGCCGACGCGCCCGAGAAGAAGCAGGTCAGCGACCCGCTGGCCGACATTGGCGTGGTTCCGGCTGCCGATCCCTCGCCCAGTCCCACGCCCAGTCCGCGTGCGCTCGATGGGCAGACCGGCATCGATGGGCAGCGCGGCGATGGTGCGATGCGCGAAGGGCAGGTGCCCGCTGGCGGCGCGCGGCAGGGCCAGGTGCCGGGCCAGAGGCAGCAGGGGCAGGGCGTGCCCGACCCGCTCGCCCCCGATGCTCTGCCGCCGGGCGCGCGTCCTGCACCCCGACAGGCGCCGGGTAACTGACGCGCGGTCGTCGGCGCGATCGTGCTTCGCAGGTTTCCCAGAGCAGGCGCAGGCCTTTTCGCGCTGGGCACGGCTCTGGCCTGCTCGGCCTGCGGGCCGGGCCCGGTTCGCGAGGCCGCCTCGCGTGACGGCGATGCAGGCGCGCAGGGGCTCTCTCTCGAACGCATCTCGGTCCTGACCAGCCTGCCGATCTTCTGGAACGAGAGTAGCGATATCGCCGCGTCGCTTTCCGGCGATGCCCGGGCGCATTGGGCGCTCGCCGCACTGGACGGCGCGGCGGGCGAGGTGCTTGCGCTCGATACCCTGTCCGCGCTCGAGCCGGGCGATGTCGGGCGCGATGTCGGGGGCGGGGGCGACGTACTCGTGCTGGCCCAGCCGCGCGCGCTGTCTGCGTCCGAGAACCTTGCGCTCGATGGCTGGGTGCGTGCCGGAGGGGCGGTGCTGCTCTTCGCCGATCCGATGCTCGATGCCCACTCGATCTTCGCGCCCGGCGATCCGCGCCGCCCGCAGGACGTCGCGCTGCTCTCGCCGATCCTCGCGCGCTGGGGGCTGGAGCTGTTCTTCGACCCCGGGCAGGACCCGTCCGAGCGGCTGGTCGAACTGCCCGAGGGAGCGCTGCCGGTGCGACTGTCGGGGCATTTCGCACAGGTGGGGACAGGTGGGGACCCTCGTGCGGGCGAAGTGCGGGCCCTCAGGGAAAATGCGGGACGCTGCCGGATCGAGGCGCAAGGATTGCTTGCCCAGTGCAAGATCGGCAAGGGGCAGGTCCTGCTCGTCGCCGACGCCGCCCTGTTCGACGATCCCGTCTCCGACGGACCTGCACGCACGCGGCTGCTGCATGGCCTGATCGCGCGGATCGCTCCCGGGCACTGAGATCGGGGACGGGCGGGGACGTGACCCGCCCAATCCGGGGACGGTCGGGGACGCATCGCGATTTCGGGGCGTTGGTGCGCCCAGAATGTGCAGATTCGAGTCAGTCCGGTGGGTGCTGAGCGGCGGTGCCGGGGACGAGCGGGGACGCGTGGGTGCCATCCGCCGGTCTCGCCGGGGAATTGTGGGAACGGCGCATTTTTTGCTAGAATCTACGAGATTTCATAGGGTTGTCCGTTCCCGAGGCTGTTGCGAGAACGGTCACTCTGACAAGGTCCCTCACAGGCCCTTGTGCCGCCTGCTGAGGTGCTTGCGGCATTCCGTGCCGAATTTTCCCTCAAATCCCCACATTTCCCTTTAATCCCCGCAAATCCCGGGTTAGAAGAGTCGCCAATCGGAATGGCTGAGTCTCGCCGCGCCCATGCCGGGCGTGGAGCCGGATGTGCATGGATGCGTGTCCGCAGGCGGTGAAGCCATGCTCCGGGAGGTGCGGCCGAAGGGGCGAGAACGGGGCGGTATGGCGGGGCAGCCAACCATCTATAGCGGACAGGGCTTCTCGCTGATGCGCGACAAGAAGCGCTTCGTGCTGCCCAATGCACTGCGCTCGTCAGTCCGCGAATCGAGCGGCGACCACGCCGTGATCTGCCTCTCCAAGCACCCCGAGTGGAAGTGCCTGACCGGCTTCGGCCTCTCGCGCGTCAACGAGTTCGAGGCCCAGCTCGACACCGAGGAAGAACGCGCCGACCGCGCCGGACGCGCCTACAACCGCGACAAGCGCGCGATGCAGCTCTACTCGTTCCAGCAGGTCCCCTTCGACGGCTCGGGGCGTTTCGTCATGCCCGACGCGCTGTGCTCGCTCGCCAACATCGGCGACGAACTGTTCTTCCAGGGTTCGGGCCGCTTCATCACGATCTGGAACCCCGAGGAACTCTACAAGCTCGAGGACGAGGGCGGTCTCGAGGCGATCATCGCCAACTGCCGCTCGCTCGCCGACACCGAACGCGCCAAGGCGAAGAAGAAATGACCGGACCCAGCGAAACCGGGCCCGACGGCTACACCGCACCCCACGTTCCCGTGCTCCTCGAGGAGGTGGTCGCTGCCCTGAACCCCCAGGGCGGCGACCTCATCGTGGACGCGACGCTGGGCGCGGGTGGCTATACCCGCCGGCTGCTCGATGCCGGTGCGACGGTGCACGCCTTCGATCGCGACCCCGACGCGATCGCGGCGATCCGCGCGCACCCCGAGCGCTGGCCCGAACTGGCAAGCGAGCCGCCGCGTCTCGTGCTGCACCCGCGCCGCTTCTCCGAACTCGCGCAGAGCCTGCGCGAGGCCGGGGTCGAGGCGGTCGATGGCGTCGTCATGGACATCGGTGTCTCCTCCATGCAGCTCGACCAGGCCGAGCGCGGCTTCTCGTTTGCCGGTGACGGACCGCTCGACATGCGCATGAGCCAGGAGGGCTATTCCGCCGCCGACTTCGTCAACGAGGCGGACGAGGGCGAGATTGCCGACGTGCTCTACCTCTACGGCGAGGAGCGCCAGTCGCGCCGTGTCGCGCGCGCCATCGTCGCGGCGCGCCCGCTGACCACGACCGGCGAGCTTGCCCGCGTGATCCGCAAGGCGCTCGGCCACCGTCCCGGTGCGCCCAAGGACCCGGCGACGCGCAGCTTCCAGGCGATCCGCATCCACGTCAACGGCGAGCTCGACGAGCTCGAGGCCGGGCTCGCGGGCGCCGAGGCGATGCTGCGCGAGGGCGGGCGGCTGGCGGTGGTGACGTTCCACTCGCTCGAGGACCGCATCGTCAAGCGCTACCTGCGCGATGCCAGCGGCGCGGGCCAGTCGACCTCGCGCCACCTGCCGCTGCTCGATGCCGGGCCGCGTCCCAGCTTTGCCGGGGTGGGCAAGGCGATCCGCCCGGGCGAGGCCGAACTCGCCGTCAATCCCCGCGCGCGCTCCTCCACCCTGCGCGCCGCCACCCGCACCGATGCCCCGCCCCGCGCCCCCCGCGATACGAAGACCGGAAGGAAGTCCCGATGAACCTCACCCGAGACCGCGTGCGCTCGCTCGGCTGGATCTGCGTGATGGTGGTGGGTATCGCCGTGTTCGTGGCGCTGACCCTGCGCGTCAACGCGGTGAAGAGCGAGGTCCACTCGGCCGACCGCTCGATCGCCAGCCTCGAGCGCCAGATCAACTTCCTCGAGACCGAGTTCCAGACCCGCTCCAACCAGCAGGCCTTGAAGCAGCTCAACGCGCTCGAGTTCGGCTACAAGGCGCCGGGCGCCGCGCAGTACATCGAGGGTGAGCGCCAGCTCGCTGCGCTCGGCGCTGCGCCGGGCCCCGATGCGCCCGCGCCGATCCGCTACGCCAGCGTCGAGACCGACCTGCCCAGCGACGGTGCGCGCGAGGAGGGCGGTTCGCTGCTGGCGATGGTCAACCCGGTCAGCGGCGCGACGGCGGCTGCGGTCAGCGCCGAGGAACGCGCCGAGGAAAAGCGCCGCCAGCGCGAGCGCGCCGCCCAGACCGAGGAAGGCAAGCGCCTCGCATCCGAGGCGGATGACCTCGGCAAGCGGCTGGCGAGCATCGATCTTGCCGAGGCTGCCCAGCAGTGAACGCGATCACGGCGATCCCCACGACGGTGACCGTCGGTACCCGGCGGCTCGTCAACGTACGCCAGCGCTCGTTGCTGGTCGCCAAGCTGCGCACCTTGTGGGTGCTCGCGGTGTTCATGCTCGTCGGTGTTCTCGCCGTTCTGCGTATCCTTTGGCTCGGCGTGACCGGGCCTTCGCCGCGTGATGCGAGCCTCGATGCCTGGCTGACGCCCAGCCGCGGCGAGATCGTCGATCGCAACGGCGTGCCGCTCGCGCGCGAATTCCGCGTCTATTCGCTCTGGTTCAATCCCAAGGCGATGACCGAGGGCTCGGCACTGGTCCATACCCCGGACGAAGTGGCCGACGGCCTTACCCGCATCTTCCCCGATCTCGACCGCGACGAGGTCGTTGCCCGCCTTGCTTCGGGCAAGGCCGGCTACATCCGCAAGTCGCTGCTGCCCGAAGAGGCGAACAAGGTCCACGCGCTGGGCGAGCCGGCGCTCGAGTTCCCGCTCGAGAACACGCGCTTCTACCCGCAAGGCTCGATGGCCGCGCACGTGCTGGGCTACGTCGACAGCTACGGCAAGGGCAAGGTCGGCATGGAGCAGGCCTTCGACAAGCAGCTCACCAGCCCCGAGGGTCGCTCGACCCCCTCGGTGCTCTCGATCGACTTCCGCGTCCAGAGCGCGCTCGAGGACGAGCTGGCCGAGGGCATGGCGCTGTCTCAGGCCAAGGGCGCTGCGGGCGTAGTGCTCGACGTGCATACCGGCGAAGTCCTCGCGCTGGCCTCGCTGCCGACCTTCGATCCCAACCACGTCAAGCCCAACGACATGGTGGTGAGCGAGGCTGCGGCGAAGCAGGGCGAGGTGCCGCGCGGTTTCAACCGCGTGACCAACCAGGTCTACGAACTGGGCTCGACCTTCAAGCCCATCGCGGTCGCCGCCGCGATCGACGCCGGCACGATCACCGATCTCGGACGCCGCTGGTCGGCCAAGCCGTTGCATGTCGGACGCTTCACCATCCGCGACAGCCACCAGATGGGCGACAGCCTCAACGTGCCCGAGACGCTGATCCATTCGTCCAACGTGGTCACCGCGCAGATCGCCGACGAACTGGGCGGTGAGCGGCTCAAGCAGACGATGGAATCGCTGGCCATGAACCAGCGCCCGCAGATCGAGCTGCCCGCGCGCGGTTTCCCGATCTGGCCGAGCGGCAAGTGGCCGCGCCTGCGCACGATGACCGTTTCCTACGGCCACGGCATCGCGGTTACCCCGCTGCATCTGGCGACCGCCTATGCCGCGCTGGTCAATGGCGGCATCTGGCGCCCGGCGACGCTGCACAAGCTCGACGCGGCGCAGGTCCCCGAAGGGCGCCGCGTGTTCAAGGCCGCGACTTCGGCGCGCATCCGCCAGCTGCTGCGCATGATCGTGCGCTACGGTACGGGCCGCAAGGCCGACGCACCGGGCTTTCGCATCGGCGGCAAGACCGGTTCTGCGGAAAAGCCGGGGAACGGGGGCTATCGCCACCACTCGCTGATCTCGACTTTTGCCGCTGCATTCCCCATGGATGAACCGCGCTATGTCGTCATCGCGATGATGGACGAGCCGCAGGGCACCGCGGCGACCTCGTACCAGCGTACCGCCGCCTGGAACGCGGCGCCGGTGGTCCAGCGCGTGGTGCCGCGCATCGGCCCCCTGCTCGGGATCATGCCCGACGAGACCCGCGACATCGACATCTCGGACCTCAAGCCGCTGATACCCAACGAAGTGAACGAGACCGAAGAATGAAGCTTTCCGCCCTCTGCGCCGCCGCCGGTATCGCCTTCGAGGGCGCCGACACCGAGGGTGCCGGGGTAGAGGTTACCGGCTTTGCCATCGACCATCGCAAGGTCGCGCCAGGCACCGTCTTCGGCGCCTTTCGCGGTGCGCGTTTCAACGGCGAGGACTTCATCGGCGCCGCGCTCCAGGCAGGCGCTGCGGCGGTGGTCTGCGCCGAGGACGCTGCAGGGATCGAGGCTTTCGGCGATGCGACGCTGCTGACCGGCCCCGAGCCGCGCCGTCTCTTCGCGCAGCTGGCGGGCGCCTTCTTCCAGCCGGTCCCGGCGACGCTGGTCGCGGTCACCGGCACCAACGGCAAGACCTCCACCGTCGAGTTGACCCGCCAGCTGTGGCGCATGGCGGGCGAGCGCGCGGCCTCGATTGGCACGCTGGGCATCACCACCAGTGACGAGACCGTCTCGACCGGGCTGACCACGCCCGACGTGGTCACCTTCCTCGCCAACCTCACCGGTCTCGCGCGCGAGGGGGTGAGCCACGTCGCCTACGAGGCATCGAGCCACGGCCTCTCGCAGTTCCGCAGCGAGGGGCCGCGCGTCGCGGCAGGCGCCTTCACCAACCTCAGCCGCGACCACCTCGACTATCACGAGACGATGGAGGCCTATTTCGACGCGAAGATGCGTCTGTTCGACGAAGTGGTGGTTGACGAAGGCACCGCGGTCGTCTGGGCGGACGACCCGTGGTCGGACAAGGCAATCGCGCGAGCACAGGCGCGCGGGCTCAGGCTCTTCACCGTGGGGACGAAGGGGGAGGCGCTGCGCCTCGAGCGCCGCACGCCGGGCACGCTCGGGCAGCAGCTCGAGGTCGAGTACGAAGGTCGCATGCACAAGGTCGAACTGCCGCTGATCGGCGCCTATCAGGCGGCCAATGCGCTCGTCGCCGCGGGGCTGGTGCTCGCGACCGGCGGCGATGCTGCGCGCGTGTTCGACGCGATGAAGCGCCTCGTCACCGTGCGCGGGCGGCTCGAGCGCGCGGCGATCACCGGGGCTGGCGCGCCGGTCTACGTCGACTATGCCCATACCCCCGATGCGCTCGAGGCCGCGATTGCGGCGCTGCGCCCGCACGTGGCGCAGGCCGGGCGGCTGATCGTGGTGTTCGGCGCGGGCGGCGACCGCGACACCGGCAAGCGCGCGCAGATGGGCCGCGTCGCTGCCGAGGGGGCGGAAGTGGTCATCGTTACCGACGACAACCCGCGCGGAGAGGAGCCCGGCGCGATCCGCGCCATGGTCCTCGAGGGCTGCGCCGGGGCAAATGCGCAAGTGCGCGAGATCGGCGACAGGCGCACGGCAATCGGCGCTGCGCTGCAAGAGGCAAGAGGCGGGGACATCGTCCTCGTTGCGGGCAAGGGGCATGAACAGGGGCAGATCATCGGCAGCGGGGAGGGGACCGTGGTTCTGCCCTTCGACGATGTGACCGTGTCCCGGGAAATGACCGGGGCGAATAACCAGGAACACTGACGCGATAGATCGACGCGCTATAAGGCACGGGAAGGTACCGAGCGATGGCAACAGCAGCCCGAATTCTCGAATGGCCGGTTGAAGAGGCCGAGGACACCAGCGGCGCGCTGTGGGACGCGGTCTCGCTCGCCCGGGCGATGAAGGGAACCGCCAATGCGGACTTCACCGTCACCGAGGTCGAGATCGACAGCCGCGACGTCCAGCCCGGCGACCTGTTCTTCGCGCTCAAGGGCGAGGCGATGGACGGCCACCGCTTCGTCGCGATGGCCTACGAGAAGGGCGCGGCCGCCTGCGTCGTCGACCGCCCGGTCGATGGCCCCCACGTGCTCGTGCGCGACACCAGCGAAGCCCTCGAGAAGCTGGGCGCGGCCTCGCGTGCCCGCGCCCGCGGCCCGGTCATCGGCGTGACCGGCTCGGTCGGTAAGACCGGGGTCAAGGAGATGATCTTCGCCGCGCTCGAGCGCGCAACGCGCGGCGATGCGCACCGTTCGGTCAAGAGCTACAACAACCACGTCGGCGTGCCGCTCAGCCTCGCGCGCATGCCCGCACGCGCCCGCTACGGCGTGTTCGAGATGGGCATGAACCACGAAGGCGAGATCGCCGCGCTGACCCGGCAGGTGCGGCCCAACGTCGCGGTCATCACCACCATCGCGCCCGCGCACATCGAGAACCTGGGCTCGATCGAGGCGATTGCCGATGCCAAGGCGGAGATATTCCAGGGGATCGAGCGTGGCGGCACGGCGGTGATCCCTGCCGACAGCCCGCACTTCGAGCGGCTGCGCAAGGCGGCGCTGCGCTGCGGGGCGCACGTCGTCTCGTTCGGCCGTGCGCCCCATGCCGGCGTGCGCCTGCTCGACTGCGTCGATGCCATCGGTGGCGGCTCGCTGGTCACCGTCGACATGGGCGAGCGGCGCGTGTGCTACACGGTCGCCGCCCCGGGCGAGCACCAGGTCACCAATTCGCTCGCGGTCATGGCCGCGGTTCGCGCGGTCGGCGGCGATCTCGGCGCGGCGGGTGTCGCGCTGGCCGAGATGGGTGGACTTGCCGGACGCGGCGCGCGCATCGAGATCGACGTCGAGGGCGGCGAACCGGATGCACAGGGGTGCCGGCGCGCCCTGCTGATCGACGAGAGCTACAACGCCAACCCCGCCTCGATGCGCGCGACGCTCGCGCAGCTTGGGCGCACTTCGGCCAGGCGCCGCATCGCCGTGCTCGGCGCGATGAAGGAGCTGGGCACGCACGGCCCCGGCTACCACGCCGCGCTGGCCGAGCCGATCCGCGAGGCGGGCGTCGATTTCGTCATTCTCGTGGGCGAGGAAATGGCGCCGCTCGCGGCCGAGCTCGAAAAGGCGCGTACTGCCGAAAATGCGCAGGAACTGGGGAAATCCGGGAGCGATCCGCTTGGCAAATTCATCCCCTTCGCGCATTGCCCGAACCTGAGGGAAGTTGCGGATCGCCTGCATGCATTCGGCCTGGAGCGCGATGACGCGATTCTCGTGAAGGGTTCGAATTCGGTCGGCCTCGCGGCCCTCGTCAGCGCGCTCAGCAAGCAGGAAGGTTAGGGTCTCACCCCCAAGATGCTGTATCTCATTGCAGAATGGTTCCACTACGAAGGGTTGGCCAACCTCTTTCGCTACCAGACCTTCCGGTCGGGTGCGGCGCTGCTTTCGGCGCTGGCGATCGGACTGATGATCGGGCCGCGCTTCATCAACATGCTGCGCGTGCGCCAGGGCAAGGGCCAGCCGATCCGCGAGGACGGCCCGCAAAGCCACCTTGCCAAGCGCGGTACGCCGACGATGGGCGGGCTGATGATCCTCACCGCGCTGATCGCGGCGATGGTGCTGTTCATGGACGTGTCGAACCCGTTCGTGTGGGCCTGCGTCGCGGTGACGCTGGGCTTCGGCGCGATCGGATTCCTCGACGACTACGACAAGGTCACCAAGCGCAGCCACAAGGGTCTGTCGAGCAAGGTGCGCCTGCTGCTCGAATTCGTCGTGGCAGGCATCGCCTCGTACATCATCGTCAGCCAGCTTAACACGAACCTCTACGTGCCTTTCCTGACGGGTCGCTATATCCCGCTCGGCCCGCTCTACTATGTCTTTGCCGCCTTCGTGATCGTGGGGGCGGGCAACGCGGTGAACCTGACCGACGGGCTCGACGGCCTCGCGACCTTCCCGGTCTTCGTCGCGGCGGGCACCTTCGCGATCATCTGCTACCTTGCAGGCCGCGTCGACTTCGCCAACTACCTCGGCATTCCGCACGTGCCGGGTGCGGGCGAACTGGCGATCTTCTGCGCCGGCATCATGGGCGCGTGCCTCGCCTTCCTGTGGTTCAACGCCCCGCCTGCTGCGGTGTTCATGGGTGACACCGGCTCGCTTGCACTCGGTGGCGCGCTCGGGTGCATCGCGGTCGCGGCGCACCACGAGATCGTGCTCGCGGTCGTCGGTGGGCTGTTCGTGCTCGAGGCCGCCTCGGTGATGATCCAGGTGTTCTGGTTCAAGCGCACCGGTCGCCGCGTCTTCCGCATGGCGCCGATCCACCATCACTTCGAGCAGTTGGGCTGGAAGGAATCGACCGTGGTCGTGCGCTTCTGGATCATCTCGCTGGTCCTCGCGGTGCTGGGTCTCGCCACCCTGAAGCTGCGTTGAGGGAGCCTAGGGCGTGATCGTCTCCCCCGTCTTCGCCGGCAAGCGCTACGCGGTCCTCGGGCTTGCTCGCTCGGGGATGACCGCCGTGCGCACGCTGCTCGAGAGCGGGGCCTACGTCATGGCCTGGGATAGCCGCGAGGAGCCGCGCCAGGTGCTCGCCGCAGACGTCGCGGCGGGCCGTTGCGAACTGGCCGACCCGGTGAGCGCGGACCTTGCGGGCTACGACGGGCTCGTCGTCTCGCCGGGCGTGCCGCTCAACCGCCACCCCATCGCCGAGGCCGCGCGCCGCGCCAACGTGCCGCTGATCGGTGACATCGAGCTCTTCGCGCTGGCCCGCGAGAGCCTGCCCGACCACCGGGTCGTGGGCATCACCGGCACCAACGGCAAGTCGACCACGACCTCGCTCGTGCGCCACCTCGTCGAACAGGCGGGCCTGCCCGTGCGCATGGGCGGCAACATCGGACTGCCGGTGCTCGGCACGGTCCCGCTCGAGCCCAACGACAAGGGTCCGGGCGTCTACGTGCTCGAACTTTCCAGTTACCAGATCGACCTGACCCGCAGCCTCGATTGCGACGTGGCCGCGCTGCTGAACATCACCCCCGACCACCTCGACCGCTATGCAGGCTTTCCCGAATATGCCGCCTCGAAGGCGCGCCTGTTCGAGATGCAGGGGGCCAGCCGCGCCGCGGTCTTCGGTATCGGCGACGAGCAGACCCGCGCGGTCGCGATCCGCGAGGAGGCGCGCCACGGTGCAGGGCTCGTACGGCAGGTCGATGGCGCGGACATCTCCGCGCTGCAGAAGGACTGGCCCTCGCTGCAGGGGCCGCACAACCTCCAGAACGCCGCCGTCGCGGTGGCCATCGTCGAGGCGCTGGGCATCGCGCGCGAGAGCTGGGAGCCTGCCTTGCGCAGCTTCCGCGGCCTGCCGCACCGCATGGAGCGCGTCGCCGAGGTCGATGGCGTGCTCTACATCAACGATTCCAAGGCCACCAACCCGGCCTCGGCGGCGCCTGCCATCGCCGCCTTTCCGCCCGACCCGAAACCGCGCATCCACTGGATCGTGGGCGGGCTGCCCAAGGGCGAGGACCTCGACGAGTGCAAGCCCTGGTTCGGCAACATCGCCGCAGCCTATACCATCGGCGATGCCGGGCCGCTCTTCGCCGAACTGCTCGAGCCCCATACCCGCGTGGTGCGCTCCGAGATGATGGCGCAGGCGATCCGTCAGGCGATGGATGCCGCGCACCCCGGCGACGTCATCATGCTCTCGCCCGCCTGCGCCAGCTTCGACCAGTTCCGCGACTACGAGGCGCGCGGTCAGGCCTTCCGCCAGATCGTCGAGGCGCTGCTCGCGCCGGCCGAGGGTGAGGAAGAGGGCGAGGCGGATGGACCGGGCGCCGGCAATCACGCCGGGGGAGACCGCTGATGGCAACGCTTGCACCTGATTCCGCGCCGCTGCCTCCACGCACTCCGGCAGGCCGGCGTTCGCGTCGCGGGCACGGGCGTGCGGGCAGTGCGCGCCACGCCCATCACGGCCCGCGCGATCGTCGTCAGGCGCTTGCGATCTGGTGGCAGGAGATCGACCGGCCCGCGCTTATCCTCGTGCTGATCCTCATGGGCATCGGCGCGATCGCGGTCGCGGCTGCCTCGCCCGCGAGCGCGCGGCGTCTTTCCACCTCGAAGGAGAAGCTGGGCGAGCTCTACTTCTTCTTCCTGCACATGCGCTGGCAGCTGCTCGGACTGGGCGCGATGCTCTGGGCCTCCTCGCTGACCAAGGACGCCGCGCGCAGGCTCGGCATTCTCATCGCGGGCACCATGTTCGTGGCGCTGCTGCTGGTCCCCTTCGTGGGCACCGAGGTCAACGGCGCGCGGCGCTGGCTGCGCTTCGGCTTCTCGCTCCAGCCTTCCGAATTCCTCAAGTGCGGCTGGCCGATCCTGCTCGCATGGATCATGTCGTGGCGCGCGCGCGACCAGCATATCCCGGTGGTGGGCATCTGCTTTGCGGCGATGGGCCTGCTCGGCGCGCTCTTGATGATGCAGCCCGACTTCGGCTCGACGATGCTGTTCTCGGGTGCCTTCCTCGTGATGATCCTGCTCTCGGGCATCGACCTGAAGCGCGTGGGCGTGTTCGCGGGCGTGGGCGTCCTCGGCCTCGTACTGATGTATTTCACCTATGACAACGGCCGCAACCGCATCGACAACTTCCTGTTCGGCGGCACCGCCTTCGACCAGGTCGACCTTGCCGAGCGCACGCTGCTCAACGGTGGATGGACCGGGCAAGGCTTCTGGATGGGCGTACGCAAGATGTCGCTGCCCGAGGCCCATACCGACTACATCTTCTCGGTTATCGGCGAGGAATACGGCCTGATAACCTGCCTCATCATCGTCGGGCTCTATCTCGCGCTGCTCACCCGCGTGCTGCTGCGCCTCGTCGAGGAGGAGGACCTGTTCACGGTGCTCGCCGCCTCGGGCATGGCAGCGCAGTTCGGCGGTCAGGCCTTCATCAACGTGCTGGTCAACCTGCAGCTGTTCCCCTCCAAGGGCATGACCCTGCCGCTGATCAGCTACGGCGGCTCCTCGACCGTGGCGATCTGCCTCTCGATGGGCCTGCTGCTCGCCATTACCCGGCGCAATCCCTTCATCCGCCGCGAGACGTTCTCGCTGCGCGACCTCGGAGACATTTCATGAGTGCGGTTTCGCGCCACTACGTCCTCGCCGCGGGCGGGACCGGCGGTCACCTCCTTCCCGCCTTCGCCCTCGCGGCAGAACTGCACCAGCGCGGCCACCACGTCGCGCTGATCACCGACGAGCGCGGCGCGAAGATCCCGGGCAAGCCCGAGTACCTGCCCGCGCACATCCTTCCGCCCGGACGGATTGCGGGCAGGAACCCGCTGGGCTGGCTCAAGGGCGCGCGCGGCGTGTGGCAGGGGCGTGCCATGGCGAAGCGCCTGTTCGACAGCTTCCAGCCGAGCGCGGTGGTCGGTTTCGGCGGCTATCCCTCGCTGCCCACCATGCTCGCCGCGACTTCGGCGGGCATTCCCAGCGTGATCCACGAGCAAAATGCGGTGCTTGGCCGGGTGAACCGCTACTTCGCGGGCAAGGTCGATGCCATCGCGACGCCGAGCGAAGTGGTCGACCGGCTCGACGACAAGTACGCGGGCAAGGTCACGCTCGTCGGCAACCCGGTGCGCGCCGAGGTCCTCGCGCTGCGCGACGCGCCGTTCCCCGAGTTTTCCGAGGACAGCCTGTTCCGCATTCTCGTCACCGGTGGCAGCCAGGGCGCGCGCATCCTCTCGCAGGTCGTGCCAGAGGGGCTCGCGATGCTGCCGACCGCGCTGCGCTCGCGCCTCCAGGTCATCCAGCAGTGCCGTCCCGAGGACATCGAGGGCGTGCGCGAGCGCTATGCGACCCACGGCATCCCCGCGGAACTGGGCACCTATTTCCCCGACATGGCCGAGCGCCTGGCAGGGGCACACCTGTTCATCGGTCGCTCGGGCGCCTCGACCATCGCGGAACTGACCGCGGTCGGCCGCCCCGCGATCCTGATTCCGCTGCCCTATGCGATGGACGACCACCAGAGCGCCAATGCGCGCGAGATGGTCGCAGGCGGCGGCGCGCGCGTGCTGCGCCAGCCGCCGATCACCACCGAGGACCCGGACACCTATACCGGCGAGAAGCTCAACGAGCTGCTGCGCGAGCAGGCCGACATCCAGCAGAAGATGGCCAAGGACCTGTGCCTGCAGATCCAGGCCATCGCCCAGCGGCCCGAGACGCTCGCCAATGCCGCGCATGCGGCGTGGAACTGCGGCTATCCCAAGGCCGCGATCGACCTTGCCGACCTCGTCGAGAGCTTTGGCGCGGCACCGATCATGGACGTGCTGCGCGTGGTGCCCGAAGGCGGCGCTCCGGCCCATGGCACGCAGGGTGCGCTGGCGCGGGAGGGCGCACGATGAAGGCGGTCGGCACGGACATCGGCACGATCCACTTCGTCGGCATCGGTGGCATCGGCATGTCGGGCATCGCCGAGGTCATGCACAACCTTGGCTATGCGGTGCAGGGCTCGGACATGGCCGAGAGCTACGTCGTCGAGCACTTGCGCGAGCGCGGGATCAAGGTCGCGATCGGGCAGAAGGCCGAGAACGTCGAGGGCGTGGCGGTCGTCGTCACCTCGACCGCGGTCAAGCGCACCAACCCCGAGGTCGTCTATGCGCTCGAACACCGCATCCCGGTGGTGCGCCGCGCCGAGATGCTGGCCGAGCTGATGCGCCTCAAGTCGACCGTTGCGGTCGCGGGCACGCACGGCAAGACCACCACCACCTCGATGGTTGCGGCGCTGCTCGATGCGGGCGGGGTCGACCCCACCGTCATCAACGGCGGTATCATCAATGCCTACGGCTCGAACGCGCGCCTTGGCGAAAGCGACTGGATGGTGGTCGAGGCCGACGAGAGCGACGGCTCGTTCCTCCGGCTCGACGGCACCATCGCGGTCGTCACCAACATCGACCCCGAACACCTCGATCACTACGGCTCGTTCGAGCGGGTCAAGCAGGCCTTCGTCGAGTTCATCGAGAACGTGCCGTTCTACGGCGCGGCGCTCTTGTGCATCGATCATCCCGAGGTTCAGGCGGTGATCCCCAAGGTGCGCGACCGCCGCGTCGTCACCTACGGCTTTTCCGCACAGGCCGACGTGCGCGGCGAGAACGTCACCCCGATCCCGGGCGGCAACCGCTTCGACGTGGCGCTGCGCCAGCGCGACGGCAGCTTCGAGCGCATCGAGGGCATCGAACTGCCCATGCCCGGCCGCCACAACGTGCAGAACGCGCTCGCGGCGGTCGGCGTCTCGATCGAGATGGGCTGCCCGCACCACGTCATCCAGAACGGCTTTGCCAAGTTCGGCGGGGTCAAGCGCCGCTTCACCAAGGTCGGCGAAGTTGCGCTGGAAGGTGGTCCGGTCGCGGTGATCGACGACTACGGCCACCACCCGGTCGAGATCCGCGCGGTGCTCGCCGCTGCGCGCGAGGGCGTGAAGGGCCGTGTCATCGCGGTGGCCCAGCCGCACCGCTACACGCGCCTGCGCGATCATCTCGAGGACTTCGAGAGCTGCTTCAACGATGCCGACGTGGTCTACATCACGCCGGTCTATGCCGCGGGCGAGGACCCGATCGAGGGCATCGACAGCGCAGCGCTCGTCGCGGGCCTCAAGGCACGCGGCCACCGCTCCGCGCAGGAGATCGCAGGGCCCGAAGCGCTGGCCGAGACGCTGGCCTCTTCGATCCTGCCCGGCGACATGGTCGTATGCCTTGGCGCGGGCGACATCACCAAGTGGGCAGCCGGCCTTGCCAGGGCGATTTCGGACAAGCGCGGCGCATGAGCGAGACCGGGCTTTCCCTTCCGCCGGTCCGGGGCAAGCTGACGGCGAACGCGCCGCTGGCCCCGCTCGTCTGGTTCAAGGCGGGCGGCACGGCGCAGTGGCTGTTCGAGCCGAAGGACGTCGCCGACCTGCAGGACTTCCTGCGCGGCCTCGACCCGGCCGTCCCGGTCATGGCGCTGGGCCTTGGCTCGAACATGATCGTGCGCGACGGCGGCGTCGAAGGTGTCGTAGTTCGCCTCGGCAAGCCCTTTGCCAAGGTGACGGCAGGCCCTGACTGCACGCTCGCGTGCGGGGGTGGTGCGAGTGGCATCCTCGTCTCCTCGACCGCGCGCGATGCAGGCGTCGCAGGCACCGAGTTCCTGCGCTCGATCCCGGGCACGGTCGGCGGCTTCGTGCGCATGAACGGCGGCGCCTATGGCGGCGAGGTCAAGGACATCCTCGTCGATTGCGACGTGGTGCTGCGCTCGGGTGAGCTGGTTACGCTCGGCAATGCCGATCTTGGCTATACCTACCGCCACTCCGCGCTGCCCGAAGGCTGCGTGGTCGTTGCCGCGCGCTTCAAGGGACGTCCGGGCGAACCCGCCGCGATCCAGGCCGAGATGGACCGCATCTCGGCGGCGCGCGAGGCCTCGCAGCCCCTGCGCAGCAAGACCGGCGGCTCGACCTTCAAGAACCCCGAAGGCCACGCCGCGTGGAAGCTGGTCGACGAGGCAGGCTGCCGCGGTCTCCAGCTCGGCGGCGCGCAGGTCTCCGAAAAGCACACCAATTTCCTCCTCAATACCGGCAATGCCACTGCCGCCGAGATCGAGGCGCTCGGCGAGGAAGTGCGCCGCCGGGTGATGGAAAACGCGGGCGTCAGCCTAGAATGGGAAATCCAGCGTGTCGGCATCCGCGCCGACGACGCCAGCAAGTGAGTAGATGACAGTGTCCCTTCCCAAGCTCCACGTCGCCGTCCTCATGGGTGGCTGGTCGAACGAACGTCCCGTCTCGCTGATGAGCGGCGAGGGCGTGGCCAAGGCGCTTGAGAGCAAGGGGCACCGGGTCACGCGCATCGACATGGACCGCGAGGTCGCGCAGCGCCTCGCCGAGGCGAAGCCCGACGTCGTGTTCAACGCCCTCCACGGCGCGCCGGGCGAGGACGGGACGGTGCAGGGGATGATGGACCTGATGGGCCTCACTTATACCCATTCGGGCCTCGCCACCTCGGTGATCGCCATCGACAAGGAGCTGACCAAGCAGGCGCTCGTGCCGCACGGCGTACCGATGCCCGGCGGGCGCGTGGTCGAGACCGAAAGCCTGTTCGCAGGCGATCCGCTGCCGCGCCCCTATGTCCTCAAGCCGGTCAACGAAGGCTCCTCGGTCGGCGTCGCGATCGTGCGCGAGGAGGGCAACTACGGCAATCCGATCAGCCGCGATGCCAAGGGGCCCTGGCAGGAATTCGAGCAGCTGCTTGCAGAACCCTATATTCGCGGGCGCGAACTGACCACGGCGGTGATCGGCGAGCGCGCGCTGCTGGTGACCGAGCTCAAGCCCAAGTCGGGCTTCTACGACTTCGATTCCAAGTACACCGACGGCATGACCGAGCACGTCTGCCCCGCCGAGATCCCCGACGAGATCACCGAGGCCTGCAAGGCGCTGGCGCTGCGCGCGCACCAGCTTCTCGGCTGCAAGGGCACGAGCCGCTCGGACTTCCGCTGGGACGACACGCAAGGGGTCGAGGGGCTGTTCCTGCTCGAGACCAACACCCAGCCGGGCATGACCCCGCTCAGCCTTGTGCCTGAGCAGGCGCGGGCCTGCGGCGTGGAATACCCCGATCTTGTCGAGATGATCATTGCCGAGGCGCTTGCCGACGCCGAAAATGCCAAAGCAGAGGCCAAGGCCAAATGAGCACCACGATCAAGCGCAAGGGCAAGACCGCGCGCAAGGCCGCGGCAGCGCAGGGTAACCGCGCCAAGGTGCGCAAGGCCAAGGCTACGACCGGCACCGCGGTCGATGCCGCGATGGGCGTGCTGCCCTTCTCGGAAGAGCAGCTGCACCGCATCTTCCTCGTTGGCATCGTCGCGCTGGCGGCGGTTGCGGTGTGGTTCGCGGCGAGCGCGGCAGGCCTGCCCGTCATGGCCGAGGACAAGTTCGCACAGGTCGCCAAGCAGGCCGGTTTCGAGGCCCGCCACATCGAGCTGCGCGGCGTCAAGAACATCAACGAACTCAAGGTCTACGAACGGGCCCTTGCGCAGAAGTACCGCGCGATGCCGCTGGTCGACCTCGCCGCGCTGCGCGATGACCTGCTGCAGCTGCCCTGGGTTGAGGACGCGCGCGTCTCGCGCCAGCTGCCCGACACGCTGGTGATCGACATCGTCGAGCGCAAGCCCAACGCGGTGCTGCGCAAGGCCGAGAGCTATGTCCTGATCGACAGGCAGGGCAACGAGCTCGAACCGATCAGCCGCAAGGCCGCGCAAGGCAAGCTCATCGTCTCGGGCGAAGGCGCGGGGCAGCGCGTGACCAGCCTCGTCCACCTGCTCGACGCCGCGCCCGCGATCAAGCCGCGCGTGCACGAGGCGCAGTGGATCGGCAACCGGCGCTGGAACCTCGTGTTCGGCACCGGGCAGGTGCTCGCGCTGCCCGAAGGCGAGCGCGAGAGCGCCAATGCGCTGGTGACTTTCGCACGGCTCGACGGCACCAACCGCCTGATCGGCGGCAAGGCGACCGCGATCGACATGCGCGCGGGCGACCGCATCTACTTGCGCGTGCCCGAGGGCGAGAGCCGCGAGCTGGCCATGCAGGCGGGCGCTATCGCGCATGGCGCGCAGGCGAGCGAGCAGTGACAATTCCAGCAGGGGCGATGACGATGCATGGCCTGAACCGTACCAAGTCCACCTTCCACTACGGGCGGGGCCACTGATGGCCGGTCCGCGCATCGCCCGCGTCTTCGGCGCGGTCAACATCGGCTCGTTCCGCATCTCGGCGATCGTCGCCGGGGTCTCGGAAACCGGCGAGATGATCGTGCTCGGCTCGGGCCACCGCCAGAGCCAGGGCATCAAGCATGGCTACGTCACCGACATGGCCGCCGCGACATACGCGGTGCGCGATGCCATCGACCGCGCCGAGAAGATGGCCGACACCTCCGTCCAGAAAGTGTGGATCGGCTGCTCGGGCGCGGGGCTCGCGAGCCGCATCCAGCCCTTCGATGCCGAGATCGGCGGGCGCCGCATCGAGCAGGAGGATCTCGACCACCTGCTCGTCGCCGCGCGCGACGCAATCGAGCCCGACGGGCGCATGGTGCTCCACGCCCAGCCCGCGCAGTACCGCCTCGACGGCGCCCACGGCGTCGCCGATCCGAAGGGGCTGCACTGCGAGCGGCTCGGGGTCGACGTCCACGTCATGCTCGCCGATGGCGCACCGATCCGCAATCTCACCGAGGCGGTGCAGAGCGCGCACCTCGAGGTCGAGGCAGTGGTGGCATCGCCCATCGCCACCGGACAGGCCTGCCTCTCGCCCGAGGAGCGCGATCTCGGCGTCGCGCTGGTCGAGTTCGGCGCGGAAGTGACCAACGTCGCCTTGTGGTCGGGCGGGATGCTGCGCGACATGGTCGCGATCCAGATGGGCAGCGCGGACATCACCGATGCCGTCGCCTCGGCCTTCGGCATCCGCCGCTTCCAGGCAGAGCGCCTCAAGTGCGTCAACGGCTCGGCCATCGCCAGTCCGCACGACCACCGCGAGATGATTCCGGTCAATGCGCCGGGCGAGGAAGATACCGGGCCCATCGCGCGCCACGCCGACGACAAGAACCGAATCCCGCGCGCCGAGCTCATCGGCGTCATCACCGGCCAGCTCGGCGTTCTGATGGAAGAGGTCAACAAGGCGCTCAAGCACATGCAGTTCAACGGCCAGCGCGGCAAGCAGGTGGTCTTCACCGGCGGCGGCGCGGAGCTGGTGGGGCTGGCCGACTATGCCCAGGCCGCGCTCGGGCGACCGGTGCGCATCGGGCGCATGCCGCACCTCGCCGGGCTGCCCGAGGCGCACGTCAAGCCGGGTTTCTCGACGCTGGCGGGTCTGGTACTCTACGCGGCGGATGACCCCGTCGACATCCGTGCCTTCGCGCGCGGACGACACCGCACGGTCTCTCTGGGCGGGATCGGGATGGTCGGTCGGATCTTTCAGGCGCTCAAGGAGTATTTCTGAGCAGACCTGCGAAAAAGGGTGTCACCACAAGCCCTTGGTCAAGGCCCGATCGTGCACTTCGTGCGATGGGACCGGAAAAGGACGTATTTTCGCGGCTTTCGCTGTGGACAAAGATATTACATGCTTTGCGCAAGCTCGCCCAAGCATGCAATCAGATTGGTCAAGAAAAAATTGACGCGCATGGGCCTGTCAGGAGTCACTAATGAGCATTAACATCGGACTGCCGGCGATCGACGAACTGCGGCCGCGCATCGTTGTCATCGGCGTAGGCGGCGCGGGCGGCAACGCGATCGCCAACATGATCGAGGCCCAGATCGAGGGCGTCGACTTCATCGTCGCCAATACCGATGCCCAGGCCCTCAACAACTCGATCGCGGAAACCCGCGTCCAGCTCGGGCCCGAGATCACGCAGGGCCTCGGCGCAGGCTCGCGTCCCGAGGTCGGCCGTGCCGCCGCCGAGGAAACGCTCGAGGAAATCGGCCGCCTGCTCGAGGGCGTGCACATGGTCTTCATCGCCGCTGGCATGGGCGGCGGCACCGGCACCGGCGCTGCACCGATCATCGCCCAGGCCGCGCGCGAGAAGGGCATCCTGACCGTCGGCGTCGTCTCCAAGCCGTTCCTGTTCGAAGGCACGCGCCGCATGCGCTCGGCCGAAGCGGGCATCGAGGAACTGCAGAAGAACGTCGACACGCTGATCGTCATTCCCAACCAGAACCTGTTCCTCGTCGCCAAGGCGGAGACCACTTTCAAGGAGGCCTTCCAGCTCGCCGACGAAGTGCTCCAGCAGGGCGTGCGCTCGATCACCGACCTGATGATCATGCCCGGCCTCATCAACCTCGACTTCGCCGACGTGCGCTCGGTCATGGGCGAGATGGGCAAGGCGATGATGGGCACCGGCGAGGGCGAAGGCCCCAACCGCGCGCTCGAGGCCGCCGAACACGCCATCGCCAACCCGCTGCTCGACGGCGTGTCGATGCAGGGCGCGAAGGGCGTCATCATCTCGATCATCGGCGGCGACGACATGAAGCTGCTCGAGGTGGACGAGGCCGCCAACCACATCCGCGAACTGGTCGATTCGGACGCCAATATCATCTGGGGTTCGGCCTTCAATCCCGACCTTCAGGGCAAGATCCGCGTCTCGGTCGTCGCGACCGGCATCGAGCAGACCGCCGAGCAGGCCGAGATCGCCTCGCGTCCGGCTGCCAGCATGGGGTCCTCGCGCGGTCCGATGCGCTCGGGCATCCAGACCCCGCAGGCACCCGCGACCCCGGCTCCGGCCCCGCAGGCTGCGCCCGCTCCGGCTGCCGAGCCCGAACCGCTCGACCTCGACACCCCGGCCGCAGAAGAGACCGAAGGCTCGCAGCCCTTCGCGCCGCGTCCCTTCTCGCCTTCGGCGGAGCTCGAACTCGGTGCCGGTGAGGAACTGGGCGACGAAGGCGCGCAGGACAAGCCGCAGGCTCCTGTACCGAGCGCCTATTCGCCGCTCGGTGGCGGTCAGGCCCGTCCGCTCGACTTCGGTCGCCCGCAGGCGCCAGCTGCACCGCGTGCTCCCGAGACCCGTCAGGACGAACTGCTGCTCGACGGTGGCGAGACTCCCGAGGAAGCTCCCAAGTCGCCGGCGGTCGCCCCGCCGCGTCCCGCAGGTGCCGGTGGCGGTTCGACCCTGTTCGAGCGCATGACCAGCCTCTCGCGCAACAAGGCAGCTGGCAACGAACGCCCGGCGAGCCCCGGCGCAGGGCAGGGCAGCAACGAGGATGGCGACAGCGCCTCGCTGAACATCCCGCGCTTCCTCAACCGCCAGAACAACCAGTAAGCTCTGGACCTCGGCCAAGCGCGCCCGGTCGCGCCGCCGCAAGCAAGTCGGCCCGCTCCTGTCTTTGCCGGGGGCGGGCCGCTCGCGTTGAAGATGCCGGGAATTTCCTGGGCGCGAGGCTTCCTGCTTCGTCGCGGCAGACGCTCGCGCGGCCCATTTCGCGCTGTCGCGGGGTGGACGCAGGTTCAGGGGCAGTCTAGCTCTCGCGCGCTAGCATCATGGCAGGGCTGTCGCGACAGTGCGTGGCGAACGCATACGCGGACCGGTCCGGCGGCACGGTATAAACGACAAGCACGGGTTCACTCGAAATGAAGCGCAGGCAAGGTGTTGGGCAGGCAGGCAAGGTCTCGGATGGCGCAGCGCTCCGCGCGCGCTTCGCGAGGCTTGCTTCGGTGCTCGCCCTCGCCACTGGCGGCGCCGGTGGCGCGCTGCTGCCGGTGGCGCTCCATGCGCAGGGCGCGCCGGTCGTCGCTCAGCCGGTGGTGCAGGCGCTGCCCAATCCCGACACCGAGCGTCTGGGCGATGCGCTGGGGCGGCTGGGGCGCGACCAGCAGGACCTCAATGCGCTGATCGATGCGGGCAATGCCGCGCGCGGCCTCGGCGACCTCGAGGCTTCCAAGGGCTTCTTCGCGCGCGCCGAACGCATCGCGCCCGACAATGGCCGGGTCAAGGCAGGGCTTGCGCGCACCGCGCTGCTCGACGAGGACCCGGTCTCCGCGATCCGCTACTTCCGCGAGGCAGAGGCCGCAGGCGTCGGGAGCGAGAGCATCGCCGCCGATCAGGGGCTGGCCTACGATCTCGTCGGCGACACGGTGCGCGCGCGCGATGCCTATAGCCGCGCCCTTGCACGCGGCGAGGACCCGCTGCTGCGCCAGCGCCTCGCGATCAGCCAGGCCATCGCGGGCGAACTCGACACTTCCGAGCAGACGCTGATGCCGCTCCTGCGCAAGCAGGACAAGCCGGCCTGGCGTGCACGCGCCTTCACCCTCGCCATCGCCGGTCAGACCCGCGAGGCGATCGATCTTGCCGAAACGATCCTGCCCGAGCCGCTGGCCGGTTCGGTCGCTCCCTATCTGCGCTACATGCCGCGCCTGACCGCGGCGCAGCAGGCTGCCGCCGCCAACCTCGGCCGCTTCCCGCGCGCCTCCGAGATCGGACGCGATCGGGCAGCCGTCGCCGCCTACGCCAAGCGCAACCTTGCCTCTGCCGACCGTGCGCTGGCCCCTTCCGGCGAGGCGCTCGACGTACCGGCCGCTCTGGCTGCGGCTAATGCGGCAACCGCGCGTCCTGTTGTGCCCGATGCCGAGGACACGGGCGAGACGGGGGATTCCGGGGCTGGCGAAGCGACGACGCGCGTGGCGCGCGTGAGAACCGAGGTTATCGGTCACTCGATCCGTCCGGGCACGCGTCCGGGACTGCGCGCCTCGGTTGAGGAGAGCAAGCGGGCGCGCGAGCGCGAAAGCGAGGCCGTGACCGAGCGCCGTACGCGCAAGGTGGTCGAGGAACCGGCCGAGCGCATTGCACCGCCCGAGCCCAAGCCGGGTATTGTCGTCGCGCCCGGCGAGGCGCCCGCGCTCGATGCAAACGGTGAGCTGCCGCCGGTTTCGGGTGGCACCGCGCCGGCGCGGGCAGGCATGGCGACAGCCGCGCTCGCGACGCCTGCACCCGGTGCGCGCACCGCGTCCGCTCCCGTCTCGCCCGCTGCAACAAGCCCGCGCGCTAGCCTTGCGACGAGCGGCGCCAGCGCTGCACCTGCTGCCCCGGCTTCGGCTCCTGCAACGACCGTCGCGCCGCGGCCCTCGCTGCTCGACGCCTTCGCGGATCTAGGCTCGCCGCCCGGCACGATCTCGCGGGCATCGGGCGCGGTCGACATCTCCAAGATCGAGCCCGCGCGTCCCAAGCCGGTCGAGCCGCCCAAGCCCAAGAAGCCCGAGCACCCCAGCCGTATCTGGGTGCAGGTCGGCATCGGGCGCGACCTGAAGGCGATCGCTTATGACTGGAACCGCAATGCCCGCGCCATGCCCGAGGTGTTCAAGGGGCGCGAGCCGCACGTCACCGACATGAACCGCACGCATCGCATCCTCGTGGGCCCCTTCGCGACGCGCAAGGAGGCCAACGAGTACGTCGGCGATCTCGGCAAGGCGGGCATGGACGGGGCCTATCCCTGGATCAGTCCGGCAGGGCAGGTGGTCGACACGCTCGAGCTGGAATAGGTCAGTGCACGGACGATCGCTGCGGCGGTTCGTGTCCGCTTCGCGCTGAAATCGCTTGCATGCGGTGATACAGTCTGTCTCGCACAAGCCCTGCCTGCGGCCCTTATCCACATCATGTGAACAGGCTTATGCAGTTTTGCCCGGGCGATCCGGGCTCCTCCATTGTGCTCACCCGGGCATGCAAAGCATCCATGCTGGCGAACACGTGGCAGAGGGGCTCTATCGCCAACATGAGGATCGTTCCGGAAGAAATCGTTAACGAAGAGGACACGGCCCCCGTCGAGATGCTCGCCTCACTGTTCGAGGCGCGCGACTGGCCGTTTGCCCATTCGAGCGACGACGAGATCTCCGCGGAAGTGAAGGGCGCCTGGACCACTTACCAGTTCCAGGCGGTCTGGCGCGCGGAGGACCGTGTGCTGCAGCTTCTGTGCCTGCCCGAGATCCGCGTGCCCGAGCACAAGCGCGCCTATGTCTACGAGGCGCTCGCGCTGATCAACGAGCAGCTCTGGCTTGGGCACTTCGACATATGGTCGAACGGCTCGATGGTGCTCTATCGCCATGGCCTGATGCTGGGCGAGGAGGGGCTGCTGGGGCCCGGCCGGGCGCAGATGGTGGTCGAGGCCGCGATCGAGGAATGCGACCGCTTCTACCCGGTGTTCCAGTTCATCCTGTGGGGCGACAAGACCCCGCAGGAGGCGCTCGTCTCGGCCATGGTCGACGCGGTCGGCGAGGCCTGAGCGGGGCTGCGGGGCGTCGGGCGGGGCCGGGTGCGGCCGCGCACCGAGCCGAACCGCGCAGAGACGCAAGGACCTGCGTTTTTGCCCGCTGCCCTTGGCGCGGGGCGATGTCTTCCCTAAGTCGCAGCCAACGCGAAACCAGGAGACATCATGGCAAAGTTCGACAACATCCTCCTTTTCGGCTGCGGCAACATGGCGGGCGCGATGCTCGACGGGTGGCTGGCAGGCGGCATCCCGGCTGCGAATTTCACGGTCTATACCCGTACGCACCGGCCGCTCCCCGAGGGTGTCGAGCAGGTCCACGAAGTGCCTACCGACCGCACGTTCGATGCGGTCATGATCGGCGTGAAGCCGCAGTATCTCGATGACGTCGTCGACCAGCTCGAGCCCGCGATGGGGCCCGAGACCGCGGTCTTCTCGATCCTCGCGGGCGTCGAGTACGCCAGCCTTGCCGCGCGCTTCCCGCGTGCCGGCGCGATCGTGCGGATCATGCCCAACCTCGCCTGCGCACTGGGCAAGTCGCCGATCGCGCTGGGCGATACCGGTCTCGACGATGCCGGGCGCGAGGCGATCACCACTCTGATGGAGCCGCTCGGCACGCCCGTGTGGCTCGGCGAGGAAGAGGAATTCCACGCCGTCACCGCGCTGGCAGGCAGCGGCCCCGCCTTCGTCTACCGCTTCATCGACGCGCTTGCGGGTGCGGCAGAGGAGCTGGGCGTGGAGAAGGAAGCGGCGGAGCAGCTCGCCAAGGCGATGGTCGAGGGCGCCTCGCTGCTCGCGGGCTCTTCCGAGTTCTCGCCCGGCGAACTGGCCGACAAGGTCGCGAGCCCGGGCGGCGTGACGCGCGCGGGCATGAACGTGATGGACGAGGACGGCGCGATCAACAAGCTGATGCTGGCGACGCTCACCTCGGCCCGCAAGCGCAGCGCCGAGATGGCCGAGGAGGCGCGCAAGGGCTGAGATCGCCCGGGCGATGACGGATTGCCCGCGTCTGTGGACACACAATGTTACATTCGGGGCAATCCGGTTTCGCTTGAATAAGTGCGACCGAAAGCCGATATTGTTCCTCGTAGGGGAAGCCGCAAAGTGCGCGCTTTCCGCAAAGGGAGTTTGAAATGGCAAATTGGAACGACCCCCAGCCCCGTCAGGGCTTCGGTGCGTCTCCGATTGATGGGCGCACCGCGGGCAAGGTCGGCTACGACCAGGGCCTGCGCAAGCACATGCTGTCGATCTACAACACGATGGCCTCGGGCGTTCTGCTCACCGGTATCGTAGCGATGCTCTTCGCATCCTCGGGTCTGGCCGTGCAGGTGCTCTCGACGCCGCTGCGCTGGGTGCTCATGCTCGCCCCGCTCGGCTTCGTGATGGCGATGAGCTTCGGCCTCAACCGGATGAAGACCTCGACCCTGCAGATGCTCTACTGGGGCTTCGCGGTGGTCATGGGCCTGTCGCTCTCGTCGATCTTCCTGGTCTATACCGGCAGCTCGATCGCGACGACCTTCTTCGCCACGGCAGCCGCCTTCGCGGGTCTGAGCCTCTTCGGCTACACCACCAAGAAGGACCTGTCGGCCTTCGGCACCTTCCTGATCATGGGTCTCGTCGGCATTCTCGTCGCGATGCTGGTCAATATCTTCCTGCAGTCGACCGTGCTGCAGTTGGCCGTCTCGGTCCTCGGCGTGCTGATCTTCGCGGGCCTCACCGCCTACGACACGCAGATGCTCAAGCACCAGTATGCGCAGGTTCGCGGTACCGAGTTCGCGGGCAAGGCCGTGATCATGGGTGCGCTGAACCTCTACCTCGACTTCATCAACATGTTCCTCTTCCTGCTGCGCTTCATGGGCTCGCGCGACTGAGGAACGATGTCTTCCCGTTAATCCACGGGAAAATGGCAAGGTTTTGAGAATGCCCGGTGCGTTTCGTCGCACCGGGCATTTTCTTTGGCGAATCGAGGGCGTAGAACCTTCGACTGGTTTCGACGCTTGATTTGGGATGATGTGAAAAGTGGCTGAAAGGTATTCTTGGAAGGGACGGGTCCTTGGCGGTCTCACGCTTGGCACCCTGGCCGTTCTCGCAGGCTGTGCGGCCCCGCCGCCGCCGCCGCCGCCGCCACCCCCGCCGCCGGTCGTGGTGATCCCGCCCAAGCCGACCCCGCCGACGGGCGCGCCGCTCGAGATGACGATCCCGCCGATCGACGCCAACGGTCAGCGCGCCACGGTCAATTCGGGTATCTCGACCTCGCAGGCGGTGTGGAACCTGCGCTCGGCCTACAACGTGGCTGCGCTCAACTGCACCGAGGTGCAGTATGCCCCTATCCTCGAAGGCTATCGCCGCTTCCTCAAGGTCTATTCCAAGTCGCTCGCCGCTGCGAACAAGGAAATCGACGCCAGCTTCCGCACGCAGCATTCGGGACGCGAGGCGATCAAGGCACGTGAGACCTACCAGACGCAAGTCTACAACTTCTTCTCGCTGCCGCCCGCGGGAACCGCGTTCTGCGACACCGCGATGGAGCTGACGACCGATATGGAGACTGTCGCGCCCGAGCAGTTCGATGCCTGGTCGTTCGTCGGCCTCGCCAAGATCGAGAAGCCCTTCAAGGACTTCTTCGATGCCTACGACAAGTACAAGGCGGACCTCGCGGCCTGGGAATCGAGCTTCGGCGGCGGCCTCGTCACCGTGCGCCCGACTTTCGACCAGCAGGTCGATGCCGCACAGGGAACGGGCACAGCAGGAGCCACATCGGCTCAGGACGGCTCGCAGCAGCCCTGATCCGCGCTGACGAGGGAAGGAGCGGGGGGCTGTCCGCGACCCGCTCTTCCCGCGTCGCCGATTGGCCTTGCGAACTTTTTTCTTTCCTGCGCCCGCGCCCTTCGCTAAGGGGGCGCTCCCGAGGCGATTTCGGTCGCTTCCGGGGATTTACTGGAACGGGGCCGTAGCTCAGATGGGAGAGCGCGTCGTTCGCAATGACGAGGTCAGGGGTTCGATCCCCCTCGGCTCCACCAGTAGACAATCTGAAACGGTCCGCGCTCAGCCTTGCGGATCTACCCCGGTCAGCGGCGCGAGACGCGACATGACCGGGTTTTTTGTTTATGGGCGAGGTGGCGCGCAAGCCTGCGCCTGCCGCGCCCGCACTCCGTCTCTTTGAACCCGCCGGACCCAAGCCCATGCATTTTCTCGACCAGGCCAAGATCTACATCCGTTCCGGCGCCGGTGGCCCGGGCGCGGTCTCGTTCCGCCGCGAGAAGTACATCCAGTACGGCGGTCCCGACGGCGGCAACGGCGGCAAGGGCGGCGACGTCGTGTTTGAGGCCGTGCCCGGCCTCAACACCCTGATCGACTTTCGCTACACCCAGCACTTCAAGGCCAAGCGCGGCGGCCACGGCATGGGCAAGAACCGCAATGGCGCGGCGGCCGACGATTTGGTGATCAAGGTCCCCGTGGGCACGCAGGTCATCTCCGACGAGGACGGCGAGACCGTGCTGGCCGACCTTACCGAGGCAGGCCAGCGCGTGGTGCTGCTCGAGGGTGGCATGGGCGGTCGCGGCAATGCCAGCTACAAGACCAGCACCAACCGCGCGCCGCGCCAGCACCAGCCTGGCATTCCGGCCGAGGAGCTGTGGGTCTGGCTGCGCCTCAAGCTGCTCGCCGACGTCGGCCTGGTGGGCATGCCTAACGCGGGCAAGTCGACCTTCATCAACAAGCTCTCGAACGCCAAGGCCAAGGTCGGGTCCTATGCCTTCACGACGCTGCGCCCGCAGCTTGGCGTCGTCTACCACAAGGGCCGCGAGTTCGTGCTCGCCGACATCCCCGGCCTGATCGCGGGGGCCGCCGATGGCGCGGGGATCGGCGATCGCTTCCTCGGTCATATCGAGCGCTGCCGCGTGCTCGTCCACCTCATCGACATCTCCAGCGACGACCCGGTCGAGGCGATGCGCGTCGTCGAGGAAGAGCTCGATGCCTATGGCGGCGGGCTCGAGGACAAGCCGCGCCTCGTCGCGCTCAACAAGGTCGACCTCGTCGATGACGAGCTGGCGGCGGACTATGCGCGCGAACTGCTCAAGGCGGGCGCGGACGAGGTCTTCCCGATCTCGGGCGCCAGCGGCAAGGGCATGTCGAAGCTGCTCGATGCGGTGATCGAATACCTGCCCGCCGCAACCGTGACCGAGCGTCCCGAGGGCGAGCAGGAACAGCTCGACGAGAAGCCCTGGTCGCCGATCTGAGGCTGTTTGAAAGGGGCGCTGGCCTTGCGCGTGCCCCGTCACTGGTCACGAATGCGCATAAGGGGGGTTGAAATCCGCCCGCGCGCTACAACGTCTTGGCATCGAAACCTGATCACGCGTTGGTCGTCAGACCGCGTGCGGATGGCTCGGGACGCAGGGATAACCTGCCGCCCCTAGCCGATTATCCGTGCGATGGGAACCTTCCACCGCCCCGCCAATTGACCTAAGACCAGATGTACATGCCTATAAACACTCTATCGGATCTTGCCGATCCCGAAGCCAATCCTTGCCTTGTCATCAAGGTCGGATCCTCCCTGCTCGTCGACGACGACGGTGTTCGCACCGTATGGCTCAATGGCCTCGTCGGCGAAATCTCGGAGGCGCGTCGGCGCGGCCAGAACGTCATCGTCGTCTCCTCGGGCTCGGTCGCGCTGGGTGCGCGCACGCTCGGGTTCGATAAGGGCGGGCGCGGCTCGCTCGCGGATGCCCAGGCCTCGGCCGCGGTCGGCCAGATCGCGCTCTCGGGAATGTGGGCCCAGCTGCTGGGCAACCACGGCCTTACCGCAGCCCAGATGCTGGTCACGCTGATGGACCTCGAGGACCGGCGCCGCTATCTCAACATCACCGCGACGATCGAGCGCCTGCTCGATGCGGGCGTGGTCCCCGTCATCAACGAGAACGATTCGATCACCACGCAGGAACTGCGCTTCGGTGACAACGACCGTCTCGCCGCACGTGTCGCGCAGGCCGCCGGCGCCAGCTCGGTGCTGCTGCTTTCGGACATCGACGGCCTCTACGACCGCCACCCCAAGGAGCCGGGCGCGACCCGTCTCGAGGTGGTCAAGGGCATTACCCCCGAGGTCAAGGCCATGGCCTCGACCGAATCGAACTCAGGCATGGGTTCGGGCGGCATGGTGTCCAAGCTTCAGGCCGTCGAGATCGCCGCCATCGCGGGCGCCTGCGTCGTCATCGGCAATGGCTTCCACGAGCGCCCGGTCGAGCGTGTCATGGGCAACCGCGATGCAGCGGGCGTCGGCACGCTGTTCCTGCCGCGCCGTCGCCGCGGGGCTAGCAAGCCCGGTGCGCGCAAGGTCTGGCTGGGCGGACGCCTGCGGACCAAGGGCAAGATCGTGATTGACGACGGTGCGATGAAGGCGCTGGTCCACGAGGGCGCAAGCCTGCTCGCCAAGGGCGTGATCGACGTCGACGGGCGCTTCCGTCGTGGCGATCCGGTTTCGATCATCAGCTCCGAGGGCACGATCATCGCCAATGGCCTGTCCGAATACGACGCCAAGGAAATCGCCGCGATCCGCCGCCTGCACTCGAACGAGCAGCAGGACGTGCTGGGCTATGCGCCGCGTTCCTCGGTCGTTCATCGTGACCTCATGTCGATCAAGTACGTCCCTCCACAGGTCTGAACGACGAGGGAAACATGGGCGAGGAACGTCCCACTATCGCGCTGACCGGGGCCACTGGCTTCGTCGGCTCCGCGGTGCTGGAAGAGGCACTGGCTTGCGGCTATGGCGTGCGCGCGCTGACGCGCCGCGAGCAGGCGCCGCGCGCGCATGTGACCTGGGTCGCGGGCGAGCTGGGTGACAGCGCCTCGCTGTCCGAGCTGACCCGCGGAGCCGAGGCGGTGGTCCACGTTGCCGGGGTGACCAACGCTCCCGACGCTGCAGGCTTCGAGGAAGGCAACGTCACCGGCACGCTCAACCTCGTCGAGACCGCGGTCGCCAAGGGCATCCACCGCTTCGTCTTCGTCTCCTCGCTTTCGGCGCGCGAGCCGCAGCTTTCGGCCTACGGGGCCTCGAAGGCCAAGGCCGAGAAGTTCCTCAAGGCCTCCGCGCTCGACTGGACCATCGTGCGTCCCCCCGCGATCTACGGACCGCGCGACAAGGAAATGATGGAGCTGTTCCGCGCCGCCAAGTGGGGGCTGGTGCCGGTCCCGGCGCAGGGCCGCGCCTCGATGATCCACGTCGAGGACCTTGCCCGGCTGCTGGTGGCGCTGGTCGGTCGCAACGGCGACAGCTTCGGTGCGACCTACGAGCCCGACGACGGCAAGGCCGACGGCTGGTCGCACGACGAGATGGCGCGCGCCATCGGCTGGGCCATGGGGCGTCGCCCGCGGGTGATCGGCCTTTCGCGTAAGGCGCTCGACCGCGTTGCCGCGCTCGACAATTTTCTGCGCGGCACCAAGGCCAAGATGACGCGCGACCGGGCTGCCTATTTCAGCCATCCCGACTGGGTCGTATCGCGCCATGCGAGGGTCCCCTCGGGTATCTGGACCCCGCGCATCGAAACCCGCGAGGGGCTGCGCATGACCGCCGATTGGTACCGCGACAACAAGTGGCTTTAGCTGCGGCGCACAAGCTGGCATAGCCGCCCGCGATGAAAGCGCTGATCTCCCGCCTCAACCTCGACCCTTACGTGCTGGCCCTCGCCAGCACGGTCGTTCTCGCCAGCCTGCTGCCCGCGCGCGGCGCCTTTGCGAACGTCATCGAGACGGTGACCGACTTCGCCATCGCGCTGCTGTTCTTCCTGCATGGCGCGAAGCTCAGCCGCGAGGCGGTGATCTCGGGGGTGAAAGCGTGGAAGCTGCATCTCACGACGATGGCGATCACCTTCGGCCTGTTCCCGCTGATCGGCATCGGTCTTCACGCGCTGCCCTGGCTCGACCCGCAGCTTGCGACCGGCCTGCTGTTCCTGACCCTGCTGCCCTCGACCGTGCAGTCCTCGATCGCCTTCACCGCGATTGCGGGCGGCAATGTCGCGGCGGCGGTCTGCGGGGCCTCGTTCTCGAACCTTGCGGGGATCTTCGTCACGCCGCTGCTGACCACGGCGCTGATCTCGGGCGAGGGGCAGGCGCTTTCGAGCGATCCGGTCATCGCGATTGCTGTGCAACTGCTGCTGCCCTTCCTCGCGGGCCACTTCCTGCGCCCTGTCATCGGGGGATTTGTTACCCGTCACAAGAAGATGGTCGGCTACGTCGATCGCGGCTCGATCCTGCTGGTGGTCTACACCGCCTTCGGCGCTGCGGTCCTCGAAGGGCTCTGGCAGAAGGTCACGCTGGGCGAGCTGGCGCTGATCGTGGTGATCTCGCTGTTGGTGCTGCTGATCGTGATGAGCGCGGCGCTGTTCCTGGGCAAGGCCCTCGGCTTTGCCCACGAGGACCGCATGGTGCTGCTGTTCTGCGGCTCGAAGAAGAGCCTTGCCTCGGGCGTGCCGCTCGCGGGTGTGCTCTTTCCGGCAGCGCAAGTCGGCGCGGTGATCCTGCCGCTGATGTTCTTCCACCAGATCCAGCTGATGGTCTGCGCCGTTCTTGCCCGCCGCTTCGCCGCGCAGGTCGAGGCCGAGACCGAAGCCGAGGTCGGCGCGTCAGGCGCGACGCCGGCCTGAAACGTCAGCCCGCAGGGGCCGGGGCGATCGTCCCGCTGCACGGACCGAAGCCGATTGCCACGTAGCCCTCGGCATGGAGCCTGCCCGAGAGCGTGACCGCGTCGCCATCCTCGAGGAAGCGGCGCGTTTCGCCGGAGGGCAGGGCGAGCGGATGCTTGCCGCCCAGCGTGATCTCGAGCAGCGATCCGGCCGCGCCTTTCTCCTCGGGCGGACCCGATAGCGTGCCGGTTCCGAGCAGATCGCCCGGCTGCATCGCACAGCCGTTCGAAGCGTGGTGCGTGAGCATCTGCGCCAGCGTCCAGTACATGGCCTGCGCCGCCTCGCCGCGGCTCAGCACCAGCGGCTCGAGCCCCTTGTCGCGCATCGCCGCGCTCGACAAGGCGACCTCGAGGCTGAGCGAAAGCCCGCCGCGCAAGGCATCCTCGGCATCGACGAGATAGGGCAGGACCGCCGGATCGCCCTCGCTGCGCGCCATTGCAGGGGCGCGGAACGGGGCGAGCGCCTCCATCGTCACCAGCCAGGGCGAGACGGTGGTGTGGAAGTTCTTGGCGAGGAACGGGCCGAGCGGTTGGTATTCCCAAGCCTGCATGTCGCGCGCCGACCAGTCGTTGAGCAGGGTCAGCCCGGCCATGTGCGCTTCGGCGCCTGCAATCGGGATCGGCGTGCCTTGATCGTTGCCGGGCCCGACCCAGAGCCCGAGTTCCAGTTCGTAGTCGAGCCGCGCGCTCGGCGCGAAGACCGGCGCCTCGCCGCCGGGGCTCGGGACCTGTCCGCGCGGGCGCACCACCTCCGCGCCGGGTACGCGCACGGTCGAGGCGCGGCCATGGTAGCCGATCGGCACATGGCGGTAGTTGGGCAGGAGCGGGTTGTCGGGGCGGAACAGGGAGCCGACGGTGCGGGCATGGTGAATGCCGACATAGAAGTCGGTGTAGTCGCCGATCCTTGCGGGCAGGTGCATGGTGCCCTGCGCCATGGGCACCAGCATGTCGGCAATGCGTACCTCTTGCGGGCTGTCGGCGGCGAGCAGGGCGCTCACCGCGCGGCGCAGCGCACGGCGCGGCGATGCGCCGAGCGCGAGCAACTGGTTCAGGCTGTCCGCGCAAGCGGCCTGTGCCGCTTCCTGCGCCTCGCCCGTGAGCAGGCCGCTCGCGGCAAGCGCTGCGAGGTCGAGGATCTGCTCGCCGATGGCGATGCCGCCCCGGGCTGCCTCGCCGGTGCGAGAGAACACGCCTAACGGCAGGTTCTGGATGGGAAAGTCACGGTGCCCGTTTGCGCTCGCCACGAAGGATGTGCGCGCGGGCGCGTGGGTTTCGTCGATCTCGTACACGGGTATGATCCTCTCGCCTCTGGCGGCGGTCTCGCAGGATCAGGCCTCGATGTCGAGAGACGAGGGGCTGTCCGGGTGCATCATCGTCTCGTCCTCGCTGGCGGGTGCCAGTGCGATGGGATCGGACAGGCGCACCCCGTCGAGCAGCTGCGCGGTCGCGTCGCGTACCTGCAGCATGAGCGCGCGCACCCGGCATTCGGTCTCGGGCAGGCAGTTCTTGCAGGTCTCGTGGGCGAAGCGGCTGGCACAGGGCACCAGTGCGAGCGAGCCGCTGATCGTGCGCAGGAGGTCGCCATAAGTGATGTCGATCGGCGCGATCGCCAGCCAGTATCCGCCCTCGCGCCCGCGCTGGCTGTCGACCAGCCCGAAGCGGGCGAGCTCGGAAAGGATCACGGTCAGGAACTTGGCCGGGATGTTCTGCGTATCGGCAATGTCGACAAGCGGCACCGGCCCTTCGCCGTAGTGATCGGCGAGGTGCTGCATGGCCCGGATCGTGTAGCGCGTCTTTTGCGAAAGCATGGCTGGTTGGACTGGCTGCCTCTGGCCCCGTGACGCGGCGGCGCCCGGAGGATCTGCGTTTCTGGGCTGCCAGCGCCCCCGGCGTCAAGCCGCTCGAGCAGCTGGCGAGCGGTTGGCGATAACAAGTGCCGGGCATCGCTTGGCAATCGGGCGGGAAGTGCGAGGCGCGGAAAGGTTCCTGGTTAAAAAAGTAACCTCAAGTCGAGTTTTCCGGAACCCGATGAAGGGGAGCGCCGTTACTCAATCAACAAACAAGCAAATTCGGAGACGGACACATGACGCTTCTTCTCGTACTTCTGGTTGGCGGCATTCTTGGCTGGCTCGCTTCGATGGTGATGCGCACGGATGCGCAGCAGGGTATCTTCCTCAACATCGTGGTTGGCATCGTCGGCGCCGTCATCGCAGGTTTCGTGATCACCCCGCTCATCGGCGGTGCCCCGATCACCAGTGGTTCGTTCGACCTGATGTCGCTCATCTCGTCGTTCCTTGGTGCGGTTGTCCTGCTGGCGATCGTCAACCTCTTCCGTCGCGGTTCGGTTCGCTAAGACCTGACCCACGACATGGTTCCGACTTGATCGGGACTGGCGCTGCAGGGCGGACCGCAAGGTTCGCCCTGTCGTGCGAACGGGCTTTGCGCCCGCACTGGCGGCCTTATTGACCGCCAGTCGTACACCGAAATGAAAATGCCACTTTTGCACGCTTGAATTGTGACGCCTAAACACAGACATAGGCGCTGTGTTTTCAAGGCGTCCTCGGCTCCTTCGCGAAGTGGCCTGGCGGGGCGCGCTTGTCACGCCGTTGATAACTCGAGAACAGGATACCTAGCCATGACCATCGCCCTGATGCCGCTGCCCTACGCGCACGACGCACTCGAACCGCACATCTCGAGCAAGACCCTCGAGATCCACCACGGCGCGCACCACAAGGCCTACGTCGACAAGCTGAACGCTGCGATCGAGGGCACGGACAATGCCGGCAAGTCGGTCGAGAAAATCACCAAGTCCTCGTCGGGCGGCCTGTTCAACAACGCGGCGCAGACCTACAACCACGGCTTCTACTGGATGAGCCTGAGCCCCGAAAAGACCGAGCCGAGCGAGAGCCTCGCAACCGCCATCAAGAACGACTTCGGTTCGATGGACGCGCTGCTCGAGGCACTGACCAACGAGGCCGTCGGCCACTTCGCTTCGGGCTGGGCATGGCTCGTCGTCGACGGCGGCAAGCTCAAGGTTATCTCGACCCACGACGCCGAGACCGCGATCACCTCCGACGTGAACCCGCTCGTCACCATCGACGTGTGGGAGCACGCCTACTACATCGACCAGATGAACAAGCGCCCGGCCTACGTGAAGGCGGTGCTCGAGAACCTGATCAACTGGAAGTTCGCCAGCGACAACTTCGACCGCGGCACGGCCTGGACCTACCCGGCCTGATCGCCGCGTGATCTCCCGCGTCGGGCCTGACGGTCCGGCACGGGGGTGTCGCAGCAAGCAAAAAGCCCGCTTCCCTTGCAGGGAGGCGGGCTTTTTCGTGTGGGCAGATCTTCGGCTGGCGCTCAGTCGTGACTGGCCTTGCCGTCGGGCTCCTCGCCTTCGGGCGCGCTTTCGGGACCGGGCAGGGGCGCGTCCTCCTCGGGATCGGAGAAGGCCTGTGCCATCACCGCCCCGATGTCCTTGCCGTCCCACTTGGGCTCGCGCTCCAGCCGCTCGAGCAGCGCACGCGCGGCTGCCGCGCCCGAACCGCCGTGCGGATTGTGCGCGACCGGGCCGAGGTGATACGCAGCGACGTCCTGATAACCCGCCGGGATCAGCGCGAGCGCGACCTGCATCTGCAGGTCGAGGTCGAAGGGGGCAAGTTCGGAGGCACGCACCAGTCCGCGCAGCGCCAGTTCGCTGGGATCCTTGCCGCTCTCGACATAGCTGCGGTAGAACCACACGAGCGGCAGCGGGTGGTCGTTCTCGATCCGGTTGAGCGCGATGAACGGCTCGCGCGCGCGCTTGTAGGCTTCTGCCCGCTTGGCGCCCGTTCCTTCGGTGTCACGCGCCAGCGCGAAGAGTGCATAGCCCTTCTGGACATAGGCATTGGTGCGGGTGGGATCGAGCGCGATGGCGCGATCGGCGGCATCCACCGCGGCCTGATAGTTGTGCGCGTCGTGCTCGGCCTCGGCCAGTACGCTCAGCACGCCGGGATCGTCGGGATAGGCCGCCGCGATCTCGTGAACCTCGCCGAGCAGTTCCCTGGCCTGTTCGAGATCGACGCCGCGCTTGGAGCGTATCCTGAGCGGCATGATTTCCGCCTCGCCCTCGCTCAGCTGGGTGATCGCGATCTTCCCGGTGGGCACGCTGCTGCCCTTGAGCTCCATCATCATGATGCGCCGCTGGCGCAGGTAATGGCCGAGTTCGTCGTCGAGCGCGTCGAAGTCGCCGAAGACCTGCAGTGCGGCCTCGCGCTCGTCGGTACCCGAGGCTAGCGCGCGCAGGTAGGCGGTGAGCTGGCCTGCGCGTTCCTTGCTGAAGGTGAGGTAGTGGTAGAGCAGCCAGGCCCTGCCGTAGAAGGCATCGTAGCGCTTGTGCTCGCGCGCCTCGTAGACTGCGGGGTCGAGCAGTTCCTCGACGGGCACGGGCTCGGCATTGAACAGCTCGTAGCCGCGATGCTGCGCGGCGCGGCCGATCTGCACGGTGCCGTCCTTCAGGAAGTTGACCGAGGCGAAGAATTCGGCGCCGCCTTCGGAAACCCAGCGCGGCATCTGCTGGCGCTGTGCCGAGATCAGGAAATGGTGCGCGTATTCGTGGAGCAGCGTGATCATCGCCACGTCGCGGGTCGACGAGCCCGAACCAATGCGCGGCACGATCGCCAGCGAGCCGCCGGCGCGCGGCAGGTAGAAGCCGTTGAGATACTTCGAATCGCCGCCATGGATCTCGCGCACTTCCTTGGCACTGCGCACGACGTAGATCGTCACCCGGTTCGAGGGACTGGGTACGGTGACCTCGGTCGCGGTAGTGCGGGCCATGGCCACGTGAAACCGCTCGAGGTCCTTCGTGAAGTCCTCGATGTCGCGCCAGCTGTCGTTGGCGTAGACGATGAAGTGATCGCTGTCGGCACGGTACCAATCGGCAAGCGCGGTCCCGGGCCATGCAAGCAGCGCCAGCGCCGCGCCCAGAACCGGCGCGCGAAGGGCTGCCTGCCATTTCAATTTATTCACGTGATCCCCCTGATCTCACTCACGTTTTTGAATAGTGACGGGGGATTTCGGGAAAGTAAATGCGTCTCCGTTCTGGAGGGGTTTCAACCAGCTAGGCTTTGTGTAGTTGTAAACTCTTAGGGGCTGCGCTGCCTGAGCGGCACGGACAAGAGCAAACGTCCGGTTTCGCCCCATTGCGGACGCTTAGATACATGCTACGTTGTGCCATGTTTGTTCGTCTTCTCATGGTTATCGCAATGGGATTGTTCGGGAGGGCCGCATCCGGGCAACCTTCCCATGTCGCAACCGCTCAACAGCCTGCTGTTACTCCGATGAAGTGCTTCACTGGGCCGGTAAGTCTGCAATTCGGAGGCACGAATTGGATTGTCTACAGTTGCGATGATCGGCACTCAATTGTGGTCGTTTCCTCACAGGACAATCCCGCCTCACCCTTCTTTTTTTTCCTCAGCCCAAAAGCTGGGCGCTACGTCATTCATGGGGAAGGAAACGGGAGCAAGGAAGCAAGCGATGCCGCTGGAGATGAACTTTCGCGCCTCACTCCCGAGGAGCTGGCTGACCTACTCTCCGCGACAAGAAGCGAAAGTCCCCAACATCGTTAGTCTGCGAATAAGCTTCGCGAAACGTGTGCGGTGAACGTCTGCTTCCCACCCATCTTCGTCATTCCCGCGAAGGCGGGAATCCAGCTTCAACCTTTTGATCAAAATTGCCTCGCGCGCGCTGCGCAACTTCTAACAACTGGTCTTGAGGCGAAGCGCTGCGCTGTCTGGATTGCCGCCTGCTCGGGAATGACGAGGCGTTGTGTGCCTGGCCTCGTGCAAGCAAGTGCGCCGAACAGTTCGATGCCGGCAGGGGGCTAGGCACCCCTGTCACACCATCCACTCACCGCCGGATTTGTCCACGCCGCCGAGCCAGCCCATGACACGCAATGGCCGGGCCGGCGCGGCGCGCCGCCGCTCAGCGGCTGGCGGCGGCCTTTTCGGGTTCGGTCTGGAGCATCTTGGCGAGGTCGGCGCGTGCGCGGGCGACGCGGCTCTTCATCGTGCCGATCGGGCAACCGGCGATATCGGCGGCCTCCTCGTAGCTGAAGCCCGAGGCGCCCACGAGGATCACCGCCTCGCGCCGTTCGGGCGCGAGCTTCTGGAGAGCGCTTTCCATGTCGCCCAGATGGAGCGGACCTTCCTGGTCGGCCTCCATCACCAGCATGCGTTCGGCCACGCCCTCGTCGAGGTCGGTCTGGCGCTTGGACTTGCGCAGTTCGGAAAGATAGTGGTTGCGCAGGATCGCGAAGGTCCAGGCACGCATGTTGGTGCCCGCCTGATAGCGCTCGCGCGCCGTCCAGGCCTTGACCGCGGTTTCCTGCACGAGGTCGTCGGCGAAGTCGTGGCGTCCGCAAAGGCCGCGCGCGAAGGCGCGCAAGTGCGGCAGGACACCCATGAGTTCGCGGCGGAAGCCTTCGTCGGCGCTGGTGGGATCGATACGGTCAGGCATCGCCGCTGTCGTCCAGCTTCTTAAGGAGGTCCTTGAAGCTGTCCGGAAGCGGTTCGTCCACCACGGAGTTGTACAGCTTCCTCAAGCCGCCCGCCCAGCCGGGTTCGCCGTCTCGGCGGACTTCCGGCGGCAGGCCCGGCATTCTGCCGGTCTCGCCATTTGACTTGGGCTGTGACAAAGCCAACTCCTTGATCAAGCGTTCAATGCGGTCTTCGCCGTGCGGGGTCAAGTGAAGTCGCGTCCATGGCGGAGATCTGCGGTCCGCATGTCATGGCGCGAGGCGGGGCAAGGGTGGCAGGGTCGGCGCTACCCGGCCATTTGCCCGCATCTGTATTGGGGAACCTTCGTGCCCTTGCTTGGTTCCCCATCCCGCAACGCATTGTTTCGGTCAGGCTTTGCTTCGGACTTTCGACGGCTCGCCCGGACACCGTCTCGAATGACATCGGTGGAATAAGCGCAGCCGGGAACCCGATAGACACTCGCTTTCGGGCACTGGAACGGTTAGGGGCAAAAGTGAACAATTCAGGACGTTCAGACGAGGACTATCGTGGTTGTTGACCAGCCTCTGCTGGACAGGGTCGAGAAACAGGCGTGGTTCCACAAGTACCCGCGTGGCTGGCCGTTCCTGCTCTTCGTGATCGCCAGCGTGACCACGGCGGTCTCGGTCATGGCGATCGAGCGCGCCGACCGCGAGGCGCGCCATGTCGCGCTCGCCAGCAACATGACCGAAATGGCCTCGGCCTTGCAGCGCAGGATAACCGAGAACATTGCGGTGCTGCGCGCGGCAAGCGCGCTGTTCGCGACGCGCAGCGAGGTCACCCCGCAGCAGTTCTCCGAATTCGTCGGCGACATGCAGGGCGAGGGTAACCTCTACGGCTCGCTGGGCATCGGCTGGGCGCCGCTGGTGCCCGCCTCGGGACTTGCCCGCTTCGAGGTCGACCAGCTCGAGAAGGGCAATGTCGACGTCGACTTCGTGGTGCGCCCGCGTCCCGGCGGTCAGCGCAGGGTGACGACCCCGATCGTCTATCTCGCGCCGCTCACCAACATGAACCAGCGCGCAATTGCCTACGACATGTATTCCGAGCCGGTGCGCCGCGCGGCGATGGACAAGGCGCTGGCGCTGGGCCGTCCGATCGCGACGGGCAAGGTGCACCTCGTGCAGAACGTGGGCGAACCCGATCGTGCGGGCTTTCTCATCTACATGCCGGTGGTCACCGAAACGAACGGGCGCAAGCGGGCCAAGGGCTTCATCTATAGCCCGTTCCAGGCCGATACCTTCCTGACCTCGGCAGCCGAGCTTTATCGCAACGACAATCTCGAACTGGCGATCTACGACGACAAGGTCGCGCCAGAGAACCTGCTCGCCCAGCGGCTGGTCGATGGCACGGGCGGGTTGATCCTGCAGCGCCGGCTCGATGTCGCTGGCCATACCTGGGTGCTGCAGGTGCGCGACCGCAAGGGCGGATCGCTCTCGGCGCTCTCGCGCATCACGCTGTTCTTCGGGGCGATTGCCTCGCTCATGGTCATGGCCATCGGACGCCTGATCACGAAGCGTGCGGCGGAGGACCGGCAGGTGCTCGAATGGCTTTCGAGCCAGGCCTCGATCCGCGATTCGCTGACCCGCGAGCTCAACCACCGGGTCAAGAACACGCTGGCCAACGTGCTCTCGATTGCCGCGCTGACCCGGCGTCGATCGAAGGACATCGACGACTTCACGCAGAGCCTCACCGCGCGTATCCGCGCGCTCTCGGCGACGCACGACCTGCTCTCGCAGTCGGACTGGGGCTTTGCCGCGCTGGGCGATGTAGTGCGCTCCGAGCTCGCGCCCTACATGGAGGGCAACGAGAGCCACGTCGAGATGACGGGCCCTGACATCAAGCTGGCCCCGAACGATGCGATGTCGCTGGGCCTCGCGATCCACGAACTGGCCACCAACGCGGCCAAGTACGGCGCGCTGAGCACCGTTGGTGGGCGCATTCACGTCAACTGGCAGCTGCTGTCGCACGATCTTGCCGAGATCGACTGGCGCGAGGAGGGCGGCCCGCCGGTGGTCGAGCCGTCCAAGCGCGGCTTCGGGCGCGACCTGATCGAAAAGATCGTCGCGCACGAGCTCAAGTCCGAGGTCGACCTGCGCTTCAAGCCCGAAGGGGTCGAGTGCCGCCTGATGGTCCCGGTGCGCAATGCGCGCGAGTTCGCCCTGCGCGCCCAGAAGCGCCGCGCCTTGACGGAAGCGACCGAACCGGCCTGAATGAAGCGTGCTGCCTACGGCGCCACGCGCCTTCGGCAGCCATCCCCATGTCAGCGTCTGGCAAGGCGACCCGCCTTGCGTGCCTGCACGGTCCTAGCCGTCTCCGTACAAACGAGGAAGGGGCCGCGAACCTCTCGGTCCGCGGCCCCTTCCTGTGTCGCTTGCTACGTGTCCGCGCAGCTTAGCTGGCGGGTGCGCGCTCGGTGAAGAACAGCGCCTGGCTGATTGCGGCGCGCACGGTGTTTTCTTGGAACGGCTTGGTGACGAGGTACGTCGGCTCGGGCCGCTCGCCGGTAAGCAGACGCTCGGGGTAGGCGGTGATGAAGATCACCGGCACGTCACCCAGCTTGAGCAGGTCCTCGACCGCGTCGATCCCCGAGCTGCCGTCGGCGAGCTGGATGTCGGCGAGGACCAGCCCAGCCGGTTCGCGTTCGAAGATCTCGATGGCCTGCGTGCGCGTGGCAGCGGTGCCGACGACGGTGTGGCCAAGGTCGGAGACAAGCCCCTCGAGCTGCATCGAGATGAGCGGCTCGTCCTCGATGATGAGCACGCGGGTTGCGCTCTCGCCCTCGATCTCGCGCACTGCCTGGCTGACCAGCGCATCGACCTCCTCGGTCGTCGTGCCAAGGATCGTTGCACAGTCGGCGTGCGAGAATTCCTCGACCGTGGTGAGCAGCAGTGCCTGTCGGTGCGCCGGGGCGATCGTCGCGAGGCGCGACTGCGCCGCCAGCTCGCGCGGTACTGCCGCAGGATCTTCGGGGGCCGTGCCCTCAACGTGGCCGGTCGACCAGATGCGGGTGAAGGCCGCGTAGAGCGCGGCGCGGTTGCCGGCGATCTGCTCGCGCAGGGCATTGTCCGCAAGCGCGGCCTCTAGCGTCGCGCGCACATAGGTGTCGCCCGACTGCTGCGAGCCGGTGAGCGCGCGGGCGTAGCGGCGCAGATAAGGCAACTGAATGGCAATCTGGTCAGAGACGGACATGAATCTTCCTCGTCCTCGTTACTTGTTGCGCTACCGGGATCGGGCCGGGCTGGCGGCATTGCCAGCACGGCTCTCTCGCCGGTACCGTCTGGATGGCTGGATCGCAGAGCCTTCCGTTCCAGAGCCGTCAGAACCTGTCGACGCTGCAGCAGTTCCCGAAGCTGCGATCCGCCGCCCCGCGAAAATGTCTGACTCCGCGTGGCGCGCAGGGCAACCGGAAAATTTTTCGGCTCCGGGGCTCTGGTCTGGAACGGTCCGGTGTTTGCTGCGTTATCCTCGTGTCACCGCCCGGCTCTCACCCCCACCCCCCGCAGGCCGAGCGGCGACGTGATCCCTGAGGCCTCCGCTCACCGATGTGAGCGGAGGCCTCAAAGTATCCGGACCTCAAATCATCTTGGCCCTCAAAGCCCGGGCGCGACTTATGTTCCCGCAGCAGCCTTCACGCATTTTTTTATGCGGTTGTGTCGATCCTGCGGAATCGCCCCGGTTCCTTGGGGTTTTCCGCCAGAAGGCTGACAACGCGGCCGCGAGTCGTTGCCTGTAAGCGTCGGGATGTGAACGACTTGGGGAACTTTCCGGGTCGCGCTCGCGTTTGCCTGCCATCGGATTCCAACGGAGGGTTAACCCAGATGACCGCAGCAGCAAGCGACGCCCCTGAAGCAAAGCAGGAAATCACGACGCTGTCGGATCGGGACTTCAAGCGTGCACTCGCTGATGTCGCGTCACACCTGCGCGCTTTCGCGCGCGGCCTGTGCGGCGACCGCGATCGTGCCGACGACCTTGCCCAGGAAGCCATGCTGCGCGCCTGGGCCGCTCGCGAGCGCTATGCCGCCGGCACCAACTTCAAGGCATGGACCTTCACCATCCTGCGCAACCACTTCTATTCGGAAGCGCGCCGCGCCCGTTTCCATGGCGAATACGACGAGCTGGCCGCCGAGCGCATCCTGCGCACCGACGCGGCGCAGGAAAGCGCGGTGGAGCTTGCCGACGTGCTGCGTGCACTGACGGCCATCCCCGACAACTACCGCGAGGCGCTGGTGCTGGTCGCTGCAGGGCACCTTTCCTACGAGGAAATCGCCGATATCTGCGGGATTGCCCTGGGCACCGTGAAGAGCCGCATCTGCCGCGCACGTGCGATGCTCTCGAAGATCATCGAATCGGGCCAGCTGCCCGACTCGCGCCATGACTTCGTGCTCACCGGCGAGGCGATCGACGCCTTTTTCGCCGAGCTTTCGAAGGTCGCCAACATCGAACAGGCCGACCTGTCCGCCCATCACCTCAACAAGGCTGTTCGCATCGCCGCATGAGCCGGCGCGAGATCGGTAATACCAAGGAATACAGGTCGTGACCCGTCTGCACTCCAGTGAAGCGCGCGTGCTGATCGTCGAGGACGAGTTTCTCCTCGCGTTGCAGCTGGAAGACATTCTCGAGGATGGTGGCCATGTTGTTGCCGCCACCCTGCCGGACAGCCGCTCGCTGGCCAAGCTGAGCGAGGCGCCCGACATCGCGCTGGTCGATCTCAACCTGCGCGACGGGCTCACCGGGCCGGACGTCGCGCGCCAGTTGTCCGAGCGCTACGGCATTCCCGTGATCTACGTCACCGCCAACCCGGCGCAGATCGGCGACCCTGCTGCGACTGCAGTGGGCGTCGTACAAAAGCCCTTCACCCGCGAGGCGATCCTGGGCGCGATAGAATTCGGACTGCACCACGAAGGCGCGCACCGGCCAGCCGGACTGGAGGCCGTCCGTAGCGCGGCCTGATTCCCGCGCGACATACCAGACCCCCGACTGTCCTGCCCCCCCCCCGGACAGTCCTGACGCCCCTTCGTGCCCGGCCACCCTGATCCCTGGCCCCGCACGGAGGGGCGTTCTTGCGTCCGGGGTATAGATGTCCCCGGCTTGCGCACTTTGCGCTCTCAGAGGGCGCGCGACAGGACTGGGGGCAATGGGGGAGAGGAGAGGAAGGGGGCGCATGGGATTGTGAGCGCTCAGGCGTGCTGCGAGGCGTGACCTTTGACCCTTGCCGTGCCCACGGTCTGGGGAGGCGCTATCCACACACGGCAGGCGGTCAGCTTCATGGTGATGCGCAGCGATGGCGGGGAGGCAATCAGCCGTAAGGGCGACTGCAATTGCTGCACCGGGCATGCAGCATCAGCGTGCAGCAAAAAATAGGCGACCGATGGAGAAGATGCTTGGCTGACAAAGAAGTTGGGCCTTCCCTGCTTCCGCAAGAAAGGCCCGCCTCAGGCGGGCTCGACCTAGGTCGGCACGCTCTCTCCCAACTTTGTTTCCAAACTCGCCTGTCCCTTTAGCGCGGTGGCGAGGGAATGCAATGCAAGACCTGCTCCATCTGTCGCAGGTCTCGGCTTGGAATGAATTATTCGCGCGCGTCGCCCGGAAGCTCGTCCTGCGCATTTTCCAATTCGCGCGGCTTGCGCTGCTCGAAGACCTTGGCGATCTGCGCTTCCTGCTCGGACGAGAGGCCCTTGGCGGCGGCGGGGAACATGTCCTCCTCCTCCTCGTCGATGTGGTGCAGGTAGCGGTGGCGCATGTCCTTGAACTTCACCAGCCAGCCGCTCGAGCTCATGTCGGCTTCGAACAGCTCACCGAGGAAGTCGTCGATTTCCTTGTGCTCGGATACCGAATGGCGCGCGTCGTCGCGCAGCTCGGGATCGGCGAGCATGGTCGCATAGAGCGATTCCTCTTCGGCTGCCGCATGAGCCTGCAGCTCCTTGCGCAGTTCCTCGAAGAGTTCGCGGCGCTCTGCGCTGTCGCCTTGCGTCTCGCCGATCTTCTCGAGCAGTTCGCGGTGGCGGTCGTGATCGGAGATCAGGTCGCGAAAGATGCGGGCGTCAGCCATGATTCTGGTTCTCCCTGGGGGGGGGTGCGGGAAGCTATCCCCCCGGTAACGGGTTTACCCGCCTTCCGGTTCCACGGTTCGTCGTGAAAATCGTCTTTTTCCGTAATCTTGCAGGAATTTGTACGGGTCCGCCTCCGTATCGGAGACGCTACCCGCGCGATCAGGTCGCCGCGCGGGCGCGGGCGATCGCCGATCGCACGTCACGTTCGCCATAAGGCTTGGTCACGACCGGGACCCCGGCGAATTCGGCCCCTTGTGTCGCGCGCTCACCATAGCCGCTGGCGAAGATGAACGGTATGCCCGCAAGCCGCAGCTTCTTGGCGACCGGTTCGCTGGTCTCCTTGCCAAGATTGACGTCGAGCATCGCAAAAGTGACTTGTCCTGTCTCGAGTACGTCGAAGGCCGCCGCGACCGAGCCAGCCACGCGGCAGTCGGTGAAGCCGGCTGCGCGCAACAGATCCTCTGCTTCCATGGCGATGATCACGTTGTCCTCGACGATGAGCGCGATGCCCTGCGACAGCCCGGAGGTCAGGGCGTCGCCTTCGGGGACCTCTATCTGTCCCTGGCGTGGATCGGCGCCAGGCGTCTCGAAGCTGGCGATATGTTCGCCCGGCACCAGGAACAGCGCCTGCAGGCCCTGTTCGGGGAATACCACCGAGGCGCTGCCGCCCAGTTCGTGCGGGATCGTACGCTCGATGATCGTCGAGCCGAAGCCACGCCGGGTCGGCTTCTTGACCGCAGGGCCACCTTCCTCGCGCCAGTCGAACTCGACCCCGTCGTCGTCGCCGCGGCTCAGGGTTACCACGACGCGTCCGGTGTTGTTCGACAGCGCGCCGTACTTGCACGAATTGGTCATCAGCTCGTGGACGACCAGCGCGATGGTGGTGAAGGCAGTCGGCGCGACGAGCGCGTCGGGGCCGTCGATGACCACGCGGTCGGCGCTTTCGCTCGCATAGGCTGCGGCCTCGGTGCGCACGAGGTCGTAGAGCGAGGAGGGGGTCCAGTCCTTCTCGGTAACCTGGTCGTGTGCGCGGGCGAGCGCGTGGATGCGGCTGCCGACGATCTCGGCGAATTCGTCGATGGTGCTGGCGCCGTCCTTGCTTTGCGAGACGAGCCCGCGGATCAGGTTGAGGATGTTGCGCACGCGGTGGTTGAGCTCCGCGATCAGCATGTCCTGCTGCTGGCTGGCCTGTTCGCGCTGGATGTTGGCAGCGTCGGCGAGGCGCAGCACGACCTCGAGCAGGGTGATGCGCAGCGATTCCGCCGCCGCCGATTCGTCCTCGGTCCAGGGCAGCGACTGGCCGCGGCGCTCCTCCTTCCACAGCTCGAAGCTCTTGCGCGGGGTGAGACGCGCGCCGTTGGGGCCGAGCTCGATCGCCTTTTCAGGGTTGCCTGCCCAGTGGACCTCGCGCAGCTGCTCCTTGCGGAACAGCACGATGTAGTCGCGCGGGCTGCGGCTGACGGGCAGAGCGAGCAGTCCGGCGGCCTTGTCGGCCCAGGCCTGTGCGGGCGGGAAGATCGCGGCGATATTGTCGCTGGCCCACACCGTGCTCGCGCCGGCGGTATTGAGGAAGCGCGCGAGCTCTACGAACTGTTCCTTGTTGGGCGTGACGCCGTGGCTCATGAACTGGCCGTCGACCCAGCCGACCGCGCCGTCGAAGCCGATCACCCGCCCGATCGATTCGGAGAAGTCGCCGAAGGCATCGAGCAGCGAGCCTCCGCTGGCGACGCGGCCCATGATCTCGTCATGCAGCCGCATGGATTCGCCGCGCAGCTGCAGGGCAGCGTCGCTTTCCTTCTGGTCGAGGATGTAGGAGAAGAATTCGCCGAACAGTTCGCTCGCGGTGCGTACCGAATAGGACAGGCGCAGCGGTGAATAGTGGTGGCAGGCCATGAGCCCCCACAGCTTGCCGCGCCGGACGATCGAGACCGACATCGAGGCCTTGATCCCCATGTTGCGCAAGTACTCGATGTGGATCGGGGAGACCGCGCGCAGGCCCGACATCGAAAGGTCGAGCGGATCGCCGTTGGGTCCGGTTGCCGGGATGACCGGCACCGTCGGGTCGTCGACGTCGGAAATGATGCGCAGCATGTTGCGGGTGTAGAGGCGCCGGGCCTGGGCCGGGATGTCCGAGGCCGGGAAGTGCAGCCCCTTGAAGCTGTCGACCATGCCGTTGAGGCTCTCGGCGATCACCTCGCCCGCGCCGTCGTTCTCGAAACGGTAGACCATGACCCGGTCGAAGCCGGTCAGTCCGCGCAAGTGGCGTGCGGCGCTGGCGCACAGTTTCTCGATCGAATCCGCCTGGCGCATCCGATCGATCATCGGGCGCACGTAGGACACGAAGTCGCGCCGGCGTCCGCCCTCGTGCGGCTCGATCTCGACCACGAAGGAGCGGCCCGAGGCGTGGACCGCGAGGTCGAACAGCCGACCGTCGGCGAGCAGGTCGACTTCGAACACGCGCTCGACCGCGCCCGACCCGCCGAGCACCTGCAGGCGACTGCGCACGTCGTGCATCGCGCTGGGCGAGAGGAACTCGATCGCCGAGCGGCCGATCATCTCCTGCGCCGAAAGGCCGAAAAGCTCTGCGCAGTTCACCGAGGCGTGGTTGATGATCCAGTCGCTCGAGAACGAGACCAGCCAGCCGAAGCTCTGGATCCGGCCGATGATGTGAATCGGTTCTAGGTCGCAGGTGGTGAGATCCACCTTGGTCGTGTCGTCAGCCATTCAATTCCTGCTTCTGCGACTCTTCCAGGGTCGCGCTGACGGTGAAGGCCGTCTCGAATGTGGTGAAGGCGGCAAGTGCGGCGCCCTCGATCGCGGCCGCCTCGACGGCGCTGAATTCCTGCTTCGCAAACCAGGGGACGAGCGCTTTCCAGACCGCGTGACCGGTATCGTCCTCCATGTAGCGAGAGGGACTACCGGTGGTGCGGCCCTGATAACCCTCGCGGCGAATCACTTCATTGCCCAGGCGCGAGCCCGCGATCACGTAGCAGACCCCCGCAGCGCCCTCTTCGGGCACCACCGCCTGTGGGATGTCGAGCGCGACAAGCGCCGAAACGGGCAGGCCGCGCTCGGCGAGATCGGCCGCCAGCATTGCCGGAAAGTCCGGGCAGGGAAGCGCCAGTTCGCGTTCGACGAAGCGGTGGAAGGTACTGAAGAGCGGGGACAAAGCCATGGCGTGCGCGCCCAGAAAACGGCGCAGGTCAGCCTCCCGACCGAGGTCGAGCGAGCCGAACGCCTCGTCGAGACGGGCGTGCGAGGGCCCTGTGGCCTTGCGCAATTGGCTCAGCATTCCTGGCCTGTCCTTATCCTGATGGTGCGAGCCCGAGCGGGAAACGCATAAGTGAAGTCGTGGCGATTGCAAGCAGCCGAGCAGGCGCCCGCCTCAAGCCAACTTTTCGCTCTCCGATATGTTCCCGAGTACGCACATAGCAGCGCAACAGGGTTCCGTCTGTGCACTTAGATACGCAGTCTGGAACCAGTGCCGCCTGCGCTGGTTAGCAAGACAAGGGGCAACGAACCCGCATACCCGAAGGCTGGGGTCGCCATGGGGAGAAGCACGTAGTTCGCGGCACTGGCGGCGGACTGCAAACGATATGAAAAACCCGAGGACTCAACGATGGATGCTATCAGGACGGATCGACGGTCGGACTTGCTTGACTGTCTCAACCAGTCAGACAGGGAGCTGCTCGAAAGCCGCCTTCAGGATGTCCATCTTGCCAGTGGCGATCTCATCTTCGAGGTCGGTTCTGCGGTCGACTACTGTTATTTTCCCATAGGCTCCTCGCTTTGCGCCTTCTTCGTGGAGATGGAGGAGGGCATGGCGGTCGAGACCATCCTGGTCGGGCGCGAGGGCGCGCTGGGCGGCGTGGTCTCGAGTGGGCACCTGCCTGCCTATTCGCGCGCGAGCGTGGTGCACGGCGGGTTGTTCCGCCGCATTTCGCAGCGCGAACTCGCAGCGCTCAAGCAGAGTTCGCCGGGGATCAACTCGCTGTTCTGCCGCTATGCCGACTGCGTCATGGCGCAGGTGTTCCAGTCGATCGCCTGCAATGCGGTCCACACCATCGAGCAGCGCGCCGCGAAGTGGCTGACCGCGACGGTCGACCGCATCGGACGGCCCGAGGTGATGATGACGCAGGAGCAGCTCGCTTCGATCATGGGGATCGGGCGTAGCTACGCCAGCCGCGTCCTACAGCGCTTCAAGCGCGACGGTCTGCTGCGCACCCGGCGCGGCGGGCTCGAGGTGCTCGACGCCCATGCGCTCGGCGAGCGGGCCTGCTCGTGCAACCAGCAGGTGCAAGGTCACTTCGACAAGGTGCTGGGCGGGCTCTATCCCTGACGAGTGCTGCGGCGCGTCGAGGCATCATCCCCGTCGGCTGCGGGATGATGCCCGTGCGCGCGCTCAATCCTGCGGCGCACCGATCGCGACTGCGGCGTGGTCCTCGGCGTCGCCAAGCGGCACGCCCGCTTCCTTGCGCTCGGAATAGCGGTCGACCAGCTGCGCTGCGTGCGGGCGCAGCAGCACGGTGAAGCGCACGAGTTCCTCCATCACATCGACGATGCGATCGTAATAGCTCGAGGCACGCATGCGCCCCGCCTCGTCGAACTCCTTGTAGGCCATCGCCACCGAGGACTGGTTGGGCACGGTGAACATGCGCATCCAGCGCCCGAGCAGGCGCAGCGTGTTGACCGCGTTGAACGACTGCGACCCGCCCGAGACCTGCATCACCGCCAGCGTGCGCCCTTGCGTCGGGCGCAGCCCGCGCAGCTGCAGCGGGAGATGGTCGATCTGCGCCTTCATGATGCCGGTCACCTGACCGTGGCGCTCGGGGCTGCACCAGACCATGCCTTCCGACCACAGCGCATGTTCGCGCAGCTCGTGGACCGCCGGGTGGTCGTCGCCCGCCACCTGATCGGGCAGCGGCAGGTCGCGCGGATCGAAGATGCGCACCTCGGCGCCGAAGAAGCGCAGCAGGCGCGCGGCTTCCTCTACCGCAAGGCGCGAGAAGGAGCGTTCGCGCAGCGAGCCGTAGAGCAGCAGGATGCGCGGCGGCGGCTGGTCGTCACCGAGGCCGAGAGCGGGGCGGCGGTGTGCAAAACGCGCGTCGAGCGTGGGCAGGTGATCGGGATCGGGCAGGTCGCGAAGGCGCATGGGGAAACCTTGTGTGAATGGGAAGGGGAGGTCAGTCGGCGGCGGGGGCGCAACACGAGAGGGTTTCGAGCAAGGGCGCGCACAAGTCGGCGCGGCCATCGCAGCAATCGCGCACGAGGTAGAGCATGAGGGCGCTCATCGCGGAGATCTCGGCGCGCTGGATCTGCTGGCGGCCCTGCTTGTGCGCGCTGACCAGCCCGGCCTTCACCAGCACCGCCAGATGCGTCGAGAGCGTGCTCTGGCTGAGCCCGGCGGCCTCGACCAGCGTGCCGGTCGAAAGGCCCTCGGGCGCATGGCGCACGAGCAGGCGGAAAGTGGCGAGGCGCGTGGGGTGGGCCAGCGCGGCGAGCGCGGCAAGGGCGCTTTCGGTGTCCATTCATCGGTAATAAGCGATGGGAATGGGCCGGTCAACGCGCGACGGTCAGGGCAGGCGCGAGGGTGGGGGCAAGGGCGGGGCGTTCGTCCCACAAGAGAAATGGCCCGCCGCACCGGGTGCGACGGGCCAAGCTTTCCTCCCCAGGAAAACTCTTCGATGTCTCGGCGCGGCCTTCTGCGGGCCGTCACCGTGGCGATCGCCCCAGCAAGGGTGGGGCGGGGCGATCGCCTCCCCGGTCAGCGGCGCGAGGCCGAGCCGAGGCGGTGGTAGAGGCTGGAATACTTGGACGAGATCGGATCGTCCTCGTGGGCCTTCAGGTAGAACAGGACCGCGTCCTGCAGCAGCTTGAAGTCCTGGTTCGAAAGCACGGCGCGCGCGCGGGCCGGTTCGATCGTGGCGGTGGCAGTGGTCATTTCACGTCTCCTTCCTGTGCTCGCGTTTGTCATGGCGTGAGCGGGTTGCTCACCGAGGGGGATCAGCGGAAGCAGGTCCCCGCTCGGCAATTTCAGATGTCCGTGCATGGTCATGGCGCGGACCGGTTCGGCCTGCCGCGTCATGCGGCGAACTGGTTCATCGTATTGTGCTCGCCGCCGGCCTTGAGGGCCGCTTCACCGGCGAAGTATTCCTTGTGATCGTCGCCGATGTCCGAGCCGGCCATGTTCTGGTGCTTGACGCAGGCGATGCCCTGGCGGATTTCCTGGCGCTGGACGCCCTTGACGTAGCCGAGCATGCCCTGTTCGCCGAAGTACTCCTTGGCGAGGTTGTCGGTCGACAGCGCCGCGGTGTGGTAGGTCGGCAGGGTGATGAGGTGGTGGAAGATGCCCGCCTCGCGCGCCGCGTCCCTCTGGAAGGTGCGGATGCGCTCGTCGGCCTCTGCCGCCAGCTCGGTGCCGTCGTAGTCCACGCTCATCAGCTTCGCCCGGTCGTAGCCCGACATGTCGCGCCCTTCGCCTTCCCAGGCATCGAAGACCTGCTGGCGGAAGTTGAGCGTCCAGTTGAAGCTGGGCGAGTTGTTGTAGACCAGCTTGGCGTTGGGCATTTCCTCGCGGATGCGGCTGACCATCCCGCCGATCTGGCCGATGTGCGGCTTCTCGGTCTCGATCCAAAGCAGGTCCGCACCGTTACGAAGCGCGTTGATGCAGTCGAGCACGCAGCGGTCTTCGCCGGTTCCGGGACGGAACTGGTAGAGATTGCTGGGCAGGCGCTTGGGGCGCATCAGCTTGCCGTCGCGGCTGATCAGGACTTCGCCGTGGCCGACCTCGCCCGCGCCGATCTCGTCGCAATCGAGGTAGCTGTTGTACTGGTCGCCGATGTCGCCTGCCTCGCGGGTGAAGGCGATCTGCTTGGTGAGGCCAGCGCCCAGCGAGTCGGTGCGTGCCACGATCAGCCCGTCGTCGACGCCCAGTTCCATGAAGGCATAGCGGATCGCACGGATCTTCGCGATGAAGTCCTCGTGCGGGACCGTGACCTTGCCGTCCTGGTGACCGCACTGCTTCTCGTCCGAGACCTGGTTCTCGATCTGCAGGCAGCAGGCGCCGGCCTCGATGAACTTCTTGGCGAGCAGGTACGTCGCCTCGGCGTTGCCGAAGCCGGCGTCGATGTCGGCGATGATCGGCACGACGTGGGTCTCGTGGCCGTCGATCGCGGCCTCGATGCGCTTTGCCTCCATCTCGTCACCGGCCTTTCGCGCCTTGTCGAGGTCGCGGAACATGCCGCCCAGCTCGCGGGCATCGGCCTGCTTGAGGAAGGTGTAGAGCTCCTCGACTAGCGCGGGGACGCAGGTCTTCTCGTGCATCGACTGGTCGGGCAGCGGTCCGAACTCGCTGCGCAGCGCGGCGACCATCCAGCCCGAGAGGTAGAGGTAGCGCCCCTTGGTCGAGCCGAAGTGCTTCTTGATGGAGATCAGCTTCTGCTGGCCGATGAACCCGTGCCAGCAGCCCAGCGACTGGGTGTAGTTGGCAGGGTCGGCATCGTATGCGGCCATGTCCTGGCGCATGATCTTCGCGGTGTAGCGGGCGATGTCGAGGCCGGTGTGGAACCGGTTCTGGGTGCGCATGCGGGCGACCGATTCGGCCTCGATGCCGTTCCAGTTGGGCTCGCCGGCGATGGTCTGTCCGGCTTCGGTGATCTTGCTCTGGTAGGTCACTGTGCTCATCCCATGAATTCGGTGGTTGTCTTCGATGAGCTGCAGGTAGGGCGAAATTTTGCTGCGCGAAATGCCTTGCGGAGTGACGTTGTAAAACTTTACAGCTATAGCTTGTAAAGTTGTACAGGACTTACAGGGGGCGAATCCGTGGCAGAGTCGCGAAGCGTGCAAAGGCCATTGTATCTAGGTCCAAGACTGCGCCGCCTGCGCCGCGAGCTCGGGCTGACCCAGCAGGCCATGGCCGACGATCTGGAAATCTCGGCCAGCTACGTCGCGCTGCTCGAGCGCAACCAGCGCCCGGTCACCGCCGACATGCTCCTGCGGCTGGCACGCACCTACCGCCTCGAGATCGCCGACATCGCCAGCGAGGACGGCGAGGACTATGCCCGGCGTCTCGCCGAGGTGCTGCGCGACCCGATCTTCGCCGACATCGACCTGCCCGCGCTCGAGGTCTCCGATCTGGCGATGAGCTTCCCCGGCATTTCCGAAGCGCTGCTCAGGCTCCACGGCGCCTATACCCGCGAGCAGCAGGCGCTGGCCGAGCAGCGCGCCGCCGGGCCGGGGGCGGACGAGAACGAACCGGTGCGCGAGGCGCAGCGCTTCCTCGGCGCGCGGCGCAACTACTTCCACCCGCTCGACATGCGCGCCGAGGAACTGGCGGCCGAGATCGAGCAGGCGGGCGGGGCGAGTGCCTGGCTCGCGGCCAAGGGGGTTCGCGTGCGTTCGCTCCCGCCCGATGTCATGATGGGGGCGCTGCGCCGCTTCGACCGGCACAACCAGCAGCTGCTGCTCGACGATACCCTCGATGCGCCCAGTCGCACCTTCCACATCGCCACGCACATCGCCCACACCGCGCTGCGCGCCGACATCAAGCAGGTGCTGCGGGTCGAGAGCTTCGCCTCGCGCACGACCGCGACGCTGCTGCTGCGCGCGCTCGCGGCCTATGGGGCAGGGGCCATCGTCATGCCCTATGCCCGCTTCGCCCGCGCGGTCGAGCAGCGCAGTTACGACATCGAGGCGCTGTGCGGGCTGTTCGGCGCGAGCTTCGAGCAGGTCGCGCACCGCCTCACCACGCTCCAGCGTCCGGGCGAGGAGCGCGTGCCGTTCTTCTTCCTGCGCATCGACGAGGCGGGCAATGTCTCCAAGCGGCTCGACGGGGCGGGCTTTCCCTTCGCCGCGCACGGGGGCGGGTGCCCCTTGTGGAGCGTGCATCAGGTCTTCCGGCGCCCGGGCGAGATTCACCGCCAGTGGCTCGAACTGCCGAGCGGCGAGCGCTATTTCTCTATCGCGCGCACCGTCACCAGCGCGGGCGGGGGGCTGGGGCGCCCGCGCGTGATGCGTGCGGTCGCGCTCGCCTGCGCTGCCGATCAGGCCGGCCGGCTGGCCTATGTCACCGGCGAGGAAGCGGGTCGCGAGGCACCGACTCCGATCGGCGTCACCTGCCGCCTGTGCCACCGCCCCGAATGCGCCGCGCGCTCTGTCCCCCCGATCGGGCGCGACATCCTTGCCGACGACTACCGCCGCGGCGCGCAGCCCTACGCCTTCGCGGAAAGCTGACGGGCGAGGGGCTGCCGAAACGAGAAGGGGCGCTTCCACATGTCGTGAAAGCGCCCCTTCTTTCTGGTGCCTTGTTGCGGCGCCTTCTTGCGAAGGCTCAGGCCATGGCCGCTGCGGCAGCGCGGCTCGAGGTCATCTTGCTCACCGCGACGATGGCTAGCGTCGATGCGATCACGCCGGGAATGATCTCGTAGACGCCCGGGCCGCCGAGGAAGCTCGCGTTCCATTCCATCACGATCCAGAAGATCACGACCAGCGCGCCCACGACGAGGCCCGAGACCGCACCCGCACCCGACATCCCGCGCCAGGTCAGCGCGAGGAAGATCATCGGGCCGAATGCCGCGCCGAAGCCCGCCCAGGCGTTCGAGACGAGCTGGAGCACTTCGGAGTCGGGATCGCTGGCGATGGCGATGGCAGCGAGCGAGACCAGCAGCACCGCGACGCGGCCAACGTTCACGATCTCGCGCTCCGAGGCGTTCTTGCGCAGGAACAGGCGGTAGAAGTCCTCGGCGAGCGAGCTGGACGAGACCAGCAGCTGCGAGGAGATCGTGCTCATGATCGCGGCGAGCAGGGCCGCCAGCAGGAAGCCGGTGATCAGCGGGTGAAACAGCAGGTGGGCAAGCGCGATGAAGATCGTCTCGGGATCGTCGAGCGGGATGGCGTTGCGCTGCATGTAGGCACGGCCTGCAAGGCCGACGCCGAGAGCGCCGATGAGCGAGACGAACATCCAGCCCATGCCGATGTTGCGCGCGACCGCCACGTCCTTGACGCTGCGCACAGCCATGAAGCGCACGATGATGTGCGGCTGGCCGAAGTAGCCAAGGCCCCAGGCGACGGCCGAGAGCCAGCCGATGAAGGTCAGCCCGTGCGTGAGCGAGAGGAACTGCGGATCGATCTCGGTGAGGGTCACGTTCATCTGGCCAAAGCCGTCGCCCTGACCGCCCCACAGCACCACGACCGGCATCAGCACCAGTGCGACGACCATGATGCAGCCCTGACAGAAGTCGGTCAGCGAGACCGCGAGGAAGCCGCCGACCATCGTATAGGCAAGCACCACGCCCGCAGTCAGCCAGATGCCGAACATGTAGTCGCTCATGCCGACATCGCCGAACAGGCCGGCAAAGCTCGTCACGAACAGCTTGCCGCCGCCCACGAGACCAGCGGCGGTGTAGACGGTGAAGAAGACGACGATGATGACGGCCGAAACCACGCGCAGCAGCGTTGCCTTGTCGGGGAAGCGGTTGGCGAGGAATTCGGGGATCGTCAGGGCGTTTCCGTAGGACACTGTCTGCTCGCGCAGGCGCGGGGCGACCACGATCCAGTTGACGAGCGCGCCCAGGAACAGGCCGATGCCGATCCATGCCTCGACCAGTCCCGAGGCATAGAGCGCACCGGGCAGGCCCATGAGCAGCCAGCCGGACATGTCCGATGCACCCGCCGAGAGCGCGGCCACCGCCGGGTGCAGGTTGCGCCCGCCCAGCAGGTAGCCCTCGGAATCCTCGGTGGATTTCTTCCAGGCATAGAGGCCGATGCCGAGCATCAGCACGAAATAGAGGGTGAGTGAGATGAGGGTTCCTGTCTGCATGGCGCGGGGACATAACCCGTTATTTCGCAAAACCCAAGGTTCGCGAGCAAAAAAGCAGCAATGTTCCGCCAACTACCGCGGATCGACGCAGTAAGGAACCTCGATGAAGGCAATTTCGGACAGATCGTTCGTCGTCACTGACGAAGAGTTTTGCAGTTCAAATAAGTGACGCACTCATTTTGGACTTATATCGCATCGCAATGAATGTCATAGTATAGTTGTGAAGGCATCCTTGTGATAACTTGATGCATATTAATTTGCGTGACAGTTGTCTTAAATATTAAAAATTGGGATGTGGTCGCAGGTAAGTCAAGGTGCAGGGGGGCGGTAGGACATGTCTCTTGCGCGCAAGTGAACCGGTGCGAACTGCATTGTCGAGTATCGCTAAACCCTGAAATCATGGTGATTTCAGGTTCTGAGGCAATTCCGGCATGGCTGTCGTGCTGCAGTTGCTAATAGGGCAAGGCGCTGGCTGAGGCTCTGTCATGTCGTCTTGCGAATTTGCGAAGGAAGCAGATGTCTCGAGGCTTGCATGCAAAAGAACCGGACTGTCAGATCTGAAGGTCGTCGTCTGTGAACAGGCTCCCTGTTAACTCCTACAATATACGCGTTTCGGATCATGACTCACCCACTTGTTTCCAAGAACCGTCTGTAACCTTGATCCACCCTTGGCGACTTGTGTTGTGTACTGTACATAGGCTGGCGAGAGAGTGCCCCGTGGTTCGCTCATGGTTCGGATGCGTCGAGGTGTCGCTGCGGGGGTGTCGGCAAGGTGCTTGCCGCAAACCGAGGGTGATCCAGCGGTGTCCGAAGCGAACCCGCCTCCCGGCCGTCCCCACGCGGCACCGCAGTTTTCACGCGCCGCGCAGCGGCGCGGCGGAACGCGCCACTCATCGCGATTCTTGCAAGACCCTGTCAGTCTTGATCGGCCCTTCCGATCATACTCATCGGGCCAATGCACTTTGGTGCAAGGGCGGTTGGCTCCTACACAAGTGCGGCTCGCAGAGAGAGCGTTCGTCAGCAACTGGTGGAGAGGCAATCATGCCCAGCACTTCCAAAATGCGCCCCGGCGCCAACTATCCCTTTTCGCGCAGCTTCCGGCTGCTCCTGATTGCCAGCGCGGCATCGCTTGCAAGCCTTCCAGCCCATGCCGAGGTCGAGAACGAGACCGTCAGCCAGGAAGACACCTCGGTGCGCGCCAAGATCGGCGGCATGACCAACGAGGACTGGTGGCCTGACCGCCTCGACCTTACGGCGCTGCGCCAGCACGAGGCGATGTCCAACCCCTATGGCGCCGACTTCGACTACGCCAAGGAATTCGCCAGCCTCGACCTCGATGCGGTCAAGGCCGACATCAAGAAGGTCCTGACCACCTCGCAGCCCTGGTGGCCCGCCGACTACGGCCACTACGGCCCGTTCTTCATCCGCATGGCCTGGCACTCTGCCGGTACGTACCGCGTGGGTGACGGGCGTGGCGGTTCGGACGGCGGCGAGCAGCGCTTCGATCCGCTCAACTCCTGGCCCGACAACGTGAGCCTCGACAAGGCCCGCCGCCTCGTGTGGCCGATCAAGCAGAAGTACGGCCGCAAGCTCTCGTGGGGCGACCTGATGGTGCTCTCGGGCACGGTCGCGCTAGAGGACATGGGCTTCAAGACCGTCGGTTTCGCCGGTGGTCGCGTCGATGCCTGGCAGCCCGACGTCGTCTACTGGGGCCCCGAGATGAAGATGATGGGCTCTGAGCGCTACACCAAGGACGGCAAGCTGCAGAAGTCGCTCGCCGCGACCACGATGGGCCTCATCTACGTGAATCCCGAAGGGCCCAACGGCAACCACGATCCCAAGTCGGCCGCCGCCGCGATCCGCGTCGCCTTCGGCAACATGGCGATGAACGACGAGGAAACCCTCGCGCTGATCGCGGGCGGGCACACCTTCGGCAAGGCGCATGGCGCGCACAAGCCGCAGGAGTGTCTGGGTGACGAGCCCACCGCGGCAGGCGTCGAGGCGCAGGGGCTTGGCTGGAAGAACAAGTGCGGCAAGGGCAATGCCGAGGACACGCTGACCTCGGGCCTCGAAGGCGCATGGTCGGCGAGCCCGACGCAGTTCACCACGCAGTACGTCGACAACCTGCTCAACTTCGATTGGGTCAAGACCAAGAGCCCGGCGGGCGCGACGCAGTGGATCCCGACCGATCCCGCCGCCGCGCAGATGGTCCCCGACGCCCATGTCGAGGGCAAGTTCCACGCGCCGATCATGTTCACCACCGACATCGCGCTCAAGGAGGACCCCGCGTTCCGCGCAGTGCTCGAGAAGTGGCAGAAGAACCCCGACGACTTCGCTAAGGCCTTCGCGCGTGCATGGTTCAAGCTCACGCACCGCGATCTCGGACCGCAGGTGCGCTACCTCGGCGCGGACATCCCCGATGAGACCTACATGTGGCAGGACCCTCTGCCCAAGGCGAGCATCAAGCCGATCGGCGAGGCCGACGCCAAGGCGCTGAAGAGCAAGATCATGGCCTCGGGGCTGACCGTCCCGCAGCTGGTACGCACGGCCTGGGCCTCGGCCTCGACCTATCGCGGCACCGACATGCGCGGCGGTGCCAACGGTGCGCGCCTCAGGCTTGACCCGCAAACCTCGTGGGCAGTGAACGACCCGGCTGAGCTCAAGATGGTGCTGGCCAAGCTGGAGCAGATCCAGAAGGCTTCGCCTGCGCCGATCTCGATGGCCGACCTCATCGTTCTTGGCGGCGCGGCTGCCATCGAGAAGGCTGCGGCTGATGCCGGGCACAGCGTGAGCGTGCCGTTCACTCCGGGCCGCGTCGATGCGACCCAGGACATGACCGATGCCGCCTCGTTCGCCTATCTCGAGCCCAAGGCCGACGCCTTCCGCAACTACTACCGCGAAGGCGCAGACTTCGCGCCGGCAGAGGCGATGGTCGACAAGGCCGACATGCTCGGCCTCACCGTGCCCGAGATGACCGTGTTGGTCGGCGGGATGCGTGCGCTCGGCGCCAATGCGGGCAATACCCGCTACGGCGTGCTGACCGATCGTCCGGGGCAGCTGACGAACGACTTCTTCGTCAACCTGCTGACGATGGACACGGTGTGGTCGAAGACCAGCAATCCGGGCTACTACGAGGGCAAGGACCGCAAGAGCGGTGCGGCCAAGTGGACAGCGACCCCGGTCGACCTGATCTACGGCTCGAACTCCGAGCTGCGCGCGGTTTCCGAGGCCTATGCCTCGGCGGATGCGGGCGACCTGTTCGTCAAGGACTTCGTCGCCGCCTGGACCAAGGTGATGAACGCCGACCGCTACTGATAGCGACCGGCTCCAAGTGAGCGGGAAGGCGGTGCCCGGGTGGGTGCCGCCTTCCTCGTTTTGCCCGGCAGGGGAGGGGGGGGCTCGCGCGAGGCCCGGTGCGGTGCGCCAACCTTGACCCGGGCAGCCCTTTCCCGTAAGGGCGCCCCAATCCCGCGGGCCAGTCTCGTGGGAACAGATTAGAGCTGAACGCTGCCAGCAGGTATTTTTCGGCGGATTTCCGATCTCTTCGCAGGTTGGAATGCGGTTCTTCGGAACCGGCCTTGGCCCGATTCGGGTCGATGGTTGCCGCAAGGATCCCCTGGCAGAGTAATCCGGTGCTTCGGTCCGGGTGGAGTGTCTTTCGGCTCGCGCATGGCGGTTTACCGCACATTGCCTCGTTTTAGCGAGGGGTGTGCCAGCATCGTTCATCGCGCGGCTTCACTCCATTCTTCGAAATGCACCGGCCCCCAAGACCCGGGGTGCGAGGGGTCCGTCCCGTGGCCCGGCTCTGGCCATGGTGCGGGCCGGATCCATCGCACTCCACATTTCGAAAGAAGAGTATAGATGCCCACTATCAACCAGCTGGTCCGCAAAGGCCGCGTGCTCCAGAAGGCCAAGAGCAAGGTTCCGGCCATGGAGCAGAACCCCCAGAAGCGCGGCGTTTGCACCCGCGTTTACACGACCACCCCGAAGAAGCCGAACTCGGCACTTCGCAAGGTCGCCAAGGTCCGTCTGACCAACAGCCGCGAAGTCATTTCGTACATCCCGGGTGAAGGCCACAACCTGCAGGAGCACTCGGTCGTGCTCATCCGCGGCGGCCGCGTCCGCGACCTTCCCGGCGTTCGCTACCACATCCTGCGCGGTGTGCTCGATACGCAGGGCGTCAAGGACCGCAAGCAGTCGCGCTCGAAGTACGGCGCCAAGCGTCCGAAGTAAGCTGGTCTTAAGGCTCGCGGCGGGGCACCCGTCATCCCGGCGAAAGCTGGGACCGCTGGCAGCCTGACGCGAGCTTGAAGGCAAGAAACATACCGAGCGCCCAGTGAGGCCAACGATCCCAGCGTTCGCTGGGGTGACGGTTGAAGACCTCCGCTACGCTCCGGACCTTTTGGAGTTTTTGAAATGTCACGTCGTCGTCGTCCCGAGAAGCGGGAAATCCTGCCGGATCCGAAGTTTGGTGATCTGGTCCTGTCGAAGTTCATGAACAACCTCATGTACGACGGCAAGAAGTCGGCTGCAGAGCGCATCGTCTATGGCGCGCTCGACACCATGGAAGCACGCGCCAAGGCCGATCCGGTCCAGCTGTTCCACGATGCGCTGAACAACGTGAAGCCGCAGATCGAGGTCCGCAGCCGCCGCGTCGGTGGTGCGACCTACCAGGTCCCCGTCGAGGTTCGTCCCGAGCGCGCCCAGGCCCTCGCGATCCGCTGGCTGATCACCGCCTCGCGCGGTCGTCCCGAGACCACCATGTCGGCGCGCCTCTCGGGCGAGCTCATGGATGCGGCCAACAATCGCGGCAACGCCGTGAAGAAGCGCGAAGACACGCACCGCATGGCGGACGCGAACCGCGCCTTCTCGCACTACCGCTGGTAAATTTCGTGGCAGCCCGCATGGCACACGTCATGCGGGCGTCACACTTTCAATTCAGGGGGCACGGGTTTATCTGAGCCCGCATCCGTCCTCAAACTCCTGCTAAGGAATCGCACCATGGCCCGCAGCCATCCGCTCAATATGTACCGCAACATCGGTATTATGGCGCACATCGACGCCGGTAAGACCACCACTACCGAGCGTATTCTCTTCTACACCGGCAAGTCCTACAAGATCGGCGAAGTGCACGACGGTGCCGCGACCATGGACTGGATGGAGCAGGAGCAGGAGCGCGGCATCACCATCACCTCGGCAGCGACCACCTGCTTCTGGGGCGACTACCGCATCAACATCATCGACACCCCGGGTCACGTCGACTTCACCATCGAAGTCGAGCGCTCGCTGCGCGTGCTCGACGGCGCGGTTGCATGCTTCGACGGCGTTGCCGGCGTTGAGCCGCAGTCGGAGACCGTGTGGCGTCAGGCTGACAAGTACGGCGTTCCGCGCATGTGCTTCATCAACAAGCTCGACCGCACCGGCGCCGACTTCAAGTACTGCGTCAAGTCGATCGTCGACCGTCTCGGCGCGACCCCGGCTGTCCTGTACCTGCCGATCGGCCTCGAAGCCGACCTCAAGGGTCTGGTCGACCTCGTCAACAACCGCGCGATCATCTGGAAGGACGAATCGCTCGGCGCCGAGTTCTTCTACGAAGAGATCCCGGCCGACATGGCCGACGAGGCTGCCGAGTACCGCACCCAGCTCATCGAACTCGCCGTCGAGCAGGACGATGACGCGATGGAAGCGTACCTCGAAGGCAACGAGCCCGACGTCGACACGCTCAAGAAGCTGATCCGCAAGGGTACGCTCGGTCACGCGTTCGTTCCGGTCGTGTGCGGCTCGGCGTTCAAGAACAAGGGCGTCCAGCCCCTGCTCGACGCCGTCGTCGACTACCTGCCTTCGCCGCTCGACATCGAGGACGTCCAGGGCGTCAAGGTCGATTCGGACGAAGCCGACAGCCGTCCCCCCAAGGACGACGCTCCGTTCTCGGCGCTCGCCTTCAAGGTCATGAACGACCCGTTCGTCGGCTCGCTCACCTTCGCCCGCATCTACTCGGGTACGCTCTCGAAGGGCGCCGTCCTGAACTCGGTGAAGGGCAAGAAGGAAAAGATCGGCCGCATCCTCGAGATGCACGCCAACGACCGCAAGGACATCGAAGAAGCCTACGCAGGCGACATCGTTGCTCTCGCCGGCATGAAGGAAACCACCACCGGCGACACGCTGTGCTCTGAAAAGCAGCCCATCGTGCTCGAGCGCATGGAATTCCCCGAGCCGGTCATCGAGCTCTCGGTCGAACCCAAGACCAAGGCCGACCAGGAGAAGATGGGCGTCGCGCTCAACCGTCTCTCGGCCGAGGATCCCTCGTTCCGCGTCTCGACCGACCACGAGTCGGGCCAGACGATCATCAAGGGCATGGGCGAGCTTCACCTCGACATCATCGTCGACCGCATGCGTCGCGAGTTCAAGGTCGAGGCGAACGTCGGTGCACCGCAGGTCGCTTACCGCGAATACCTCGGCAAGCCGGTCGACGTTGACTACACCCACAAGAAGCAGTCGGGTGGTACCGGTCAGTTCGGTCGCGTGAAGGTCAAGGTCACGCCGGGCGAGCGCGGTTCGGGCATCATCTTCAAGGATGAGATCAAGGGCGGTAACATTCCGAAGGAATACATCCCCGCGATCGAGAAGGGCATGCGCGAGACGGCCGAGACGGGTTCGCTCGTCGGCTTCCCGATCATCGACTTCGAAATCCTGCTCTACGACGGTGCATACCACGACGTCGACTCGTCGGCCCTGGCCTTCGAAATCGCCGGTCGCGGTTGTATGCGTGAAGTCGCGCAGAAGTCGGGCATCAAGCTGCTCGAGCCGATCATGAAGGTCGAGGTCGTCACCCCCGAGGAATACCTCGGCGACGTCATCGGCGACATGAACAGCCGTCGTGGCCAGATCCAGGGCACCGACAGCCGTGGCAACGCACAGGTTGTCGAGGCCAACGTGCCGCTCGCCAACATGTTCGGCTACGTGAACCAGCTGCGCTCCTTCACCCAGGGTCGCGCCAACTACTCCATGGTCTTCTCGCATTACGACGAAGTCCCGGCGAACGTGGCGGCCGAAGTGAAGGAGAAGCTTGCCTGACGGCAAGAATGGTTCTAGGGGCGGCGCCTGCTGATTCTGCGGGAGCCGCCTCGAATTCCCCAGATTCAATTTCATTGTGAAAGAAGGTTTGTAAGATGGCCAAGGCAAAATTCGAGCGGAACAAGCCGCACTGCAACATCGGCACCATCGGTCACGTCGACCATGGTAAGACCACCCTGACCGCGGCGATCACCAAGGTCCTGGCAGAAGCCGGCTTCGGTGAAGCCGTCGACTTCGCCAACATCGACAAGGCTCCCGAAGAGCGCGAGCGCGGCATCACGATCTCGACCGCACACGTCGAGTACGAGACCGAGAACCGCCACTACGCGCACGTCGACTGCCCGGGTCACGCCGACTACGTCAAGAACATGATCACCGGTGCTGCCCAGATGGACGGCGCGATCCTCGTCGTGAACGCCGCTGACGGCCCGATGCCCCAGACCCGTGAGCACATCCTGCTCGCTCGTCAGGTCGGCGTTCCGGCTCTCGTCGTGTTCATGAACAAGGTCGACCAGGTCGATGACGAAGAGCTCCTCGAGCTCGTCGAGATGGAAGTTCGCGAGCTTCTCTCCTCGTACGACTTCCCGGGCGACGACATTCCCATCGTCAAGGGTTCGGCTCTGGCTGCTCTCGAAGGTCGTGACGACGAGATCGGCAAGAACCAGATCCTCGAGCTCATGAAGGCTGTCGACGACTACATCCCGCAGCCGCCGCGCCCGACCGACAAGAACTTCCTGATGCCCGTCGAGGACGTGTTCTCGATCTCGGGTCGTGGTACGGTTGTCACCGGCCGCGTCGAGACCGGCATCATCAAGGTCGGCGAGGAAGTCGAAGTCGTCGGTATCCGCGACACCCAGAAGACCACCGTCACCGGCGTCGAAATGTTCCGCAAGCTGCTCGACCAGGGCGAAGCTGGCGACAACATCGGTGCGCTCGTTCGTGGTCTGAAGCGCGACGACGTCGAGCGTGGTCAGGTTCTGGCCAAGCCCGGCACCGTGACCCCGCACACCGAGTTCTCGGCTGAGGTCTACGTGCTCTCGAAGGACGAAGGTGGCCGTCACACCCCGTTCTTCGCGAACTACCGTCCGCAGTTCTACTTCCGCACCACCGACGTCACCGGTGAGGTCATCCTCCCCGAGGGCACCGAGATGGTGATGCCGGGCGACAACGTGACCATCTCGGTCAAGCTGATCGCGCCGATCGCCATGGACGAGGGCCTTCGCTTCGCAATCCGCGAAGGCGGCCGCACCGTCGGTTCGGGCGTTGTCTCGAAGATCACTGTCTGATCGACAGCTCTTCATAGACGCACGTGATTGGCCCGGTCCTGCGCAAGCAGGGCCGGGCCTTCGCGTTTCGGGGCTGCTCAAACTGTAAAGCGTGATTCGCACGAGGCGGGGCAGGGCGCTCGCCAGCTGCCCGATCGCTTTTATGCGCGATCTAACAATCTGGCGGAAATGCGCGCCTCTTCGTTAGAATCATGCGTTCGCAAGGGCCTGGCCCGGCATCGCGGCGCCTGCGCAAGAAAAGCGTAAAACAGGGCTTGCCCGACTCGCTGTCAGCGTGTAGTTGCGCGGCTCGAATTTGACGGGGCTTTATGCCCTTTGGCTCTTTCTCATCGGTAGCAGGTACATGGAAGCTCAGAACATCCGCATTCGCCTCAAGGCGTTTGACCACCGCGTGCTCGACCAGGCAACTGGCGAAATCGCTGACACGGCCCGCCGCACCGGCGCGCTCATTCGGGGCCCCATTCCGCTGCCGACCAAGATCGAGAAGTTCACCGTGAACCGCGGTCCGCACATCGACAAGAAGTCGCGTGAGCAGTTCGAAGTCCGCACGTACAAGCGTCTGCTTGACATCGTGCAGCCGAACGCTGCCACCGTCGACGCTCTGATGAAGCTGGACCTCGCGGCCGGCGTCAACGTCGAGATCAAGCTGGCCTGATCCAGCTTCGGGGCTGCTGCGGCGGCCCCGGCAGTCGTTCCGATCGGACTTAAAACGATCGGGCGAAATTCGGATCTCTCGAGATCCAGATAACCTTGTCGATCCATCGAGATCGGCTTTGCGCGACAAGACGCGCAGAGACAGAGCCTCCAGGGTGCACCGCACCGGCGAGGACACAAGGGATACCTCCGGTCCTTCCTTCGGGAAGGGCTGGGAATGCGTCCCCCGTCTCGTTTCCGCAGCGGCCATTCGGGCTGCTTGCAGGGAACACCCAGCCCGGACGGGGCATGCATCACATCATTGGGCTGGACACGCCTGTTCGGGATGGGCCCGGGCAGGCCTCTGTTGAGGAGACAGATCATGCGTACTGGCGTGATCGCCAAGAAGGTCGGGATGACCCGCCTGTTCCAGGAGGACGGGCGTCATGTTCCCGTTACCGTCCTGGCACTTGAAGATTGTCAGGTGGTTTCGGTCCGCACCGAAGACCGTGACGGCTACGTCGCGGTTCAGCTCGGTGCCGGTGAAGCCAAGCAGAAGAACGTTGCCAAGCCGCAGCGCGAGCACTTCGCCAAGGCTGAAGTTTCGCTCAAGATGCGTGTTGCCGAGTTCCGCGTCGCCGACGACGCGCTGCTCGAGGTCGGTTCGACCATCGCTGCCTCGCACTTCGTGCCCGGCCAGCTCGTCGACGTTGCCGGCCACACGCAGGGCAAGGGCTTCGCGGGCGCCATGAAGCGTTGGGGCTTCGGCGGTCTGCGCGCCACCCACGGTGTTTCGCTCTCGCACCGTTCGCACGGTTCGACGGGTAACCGCCAGGATCCGGGCAAGGTCTTCAAGAACAAGAAGATGGCCGGCCACATGGGCGACCGTCAGCGCACCCAGCAGAACCTCGAGATCGTCCGCGTGGACGACGAGCGTGGCCTGATCTTCGTCAAGGGCTCGGTCCCGGGCGCGAAGAACGCCTGGCTCACCGTTTCGGACGCCGTCAAGGTCGCCCGTCACGCCGAGGCTCCGTACCCGGCCGGTCTCAAGACCGCCGCCAACAGCAATGACTCGGCTGCCGACACCCCCGCGGAAGACACCGCGGCCGTCGAGGCGACCGAAGGCCAGGAGGGCTAAGTCGTGAAGGTTCAGGTCCTCAATATCGACGGCACCGCCGCCAAGGGCGACATCGAGCTGTCGGATGACGTGTTCGGCATCGAGCCGCGCGCAGACATCCTGCACCGCGTCGTCACTTGGCAGCTGGAGAACCGTCGCGGTATCGCCCGCGCCACCCGCGAGCGTTCGGACGTTGCCCGTACCGGCAAGAAGTTCGGTCGCCAGAAGGGCGGCGGCACGGCTCGTCACGGCGACCGCGCTGCACCCGTCTTCATCGGCGGTGGTAAGGCTCACGGTGCCCGTCGTCGCGAGTTCGGCCAGTCGCTGAACAAGAAGCTGCGCGCACTCGGCCTCAAGATGGCTCTGTCCTCGAAGGCCCAGGCCGGTCTCGTCATCGTCGACTCGCTCGACGTTGCCGACGCCAAGACCAAGGCTCTCGCCGGTCAGCTGGCCAAGGCCAACTTCGGCAAGAAGGTGCTCGTGATCGACGGCGACGCGGTCAACGACAACTTCGCCAAGGCTGCCCGCAACCTCATCGGCGTCAACGTTCTGCCCGCACAGGGCGCGAACGTTTACGACATCCTGAAGCACGACACGCTGGTGCTCACCCGCGCCGCCGTCGAAAAGCTGGAGGCTCGCTTCAATGGCTAAGTCTGCTGCAGAAATCCGTCACTACGACGTGATCCTCGCACCGCACATCACCGAGAAGGCGACGCTGCTCTCCGAGCACAACGCGGTCGTCTTCAAGGTTGCCGGCGATGCGACCAAGCCCGAGATCAAGGCTGCCGTCGAGGCGCTGTTCAGCGTCAAGGTTACCGGCGTGAACACCCTGGTCACCAAGGGCAAGACCAAGCGCTGGCGCGGTAAGGAATACCGCCGCAGCGACGTGAAGAAGGCGATTGTCACGCTGGCCGAAGGTCAGACGATCGACATCACCGAAGGCGTGCGGGGTTAATTCCGATGGCACTTAAGCATTACAACCCGACCAGCCCCGCTCGCCGCGGCCTGGTCCTCGTCGACAAGTCGGCGCTGTGGAAGGGCAAGCCTGTCAAGGCTCTGACCGAAGGCAAGCGCAAGACCGGTGGCCGCAACAACAAGGGTCATGTCACTTCGCGTGGCATCGCCGGTGGTCACAAGCAGAAGTACCGCTACATCGACTTCAAGCGTCGCAAGTGGGACGTTGAGGGCACCGTCGAGCGGATCGAGTACGATCCCAACCGCACCGCCTTCATCGCGCTCGTGAACTACGCCGACGGCGAGCAGGCCTACATCATCGCTCCGCAGCGTCTCGCTGCCGGCGACAAGGTCATCGCCGCCGAGAAGTGCGACACCAAGCCTGGCAACGCCATGCTGCTGTCGCAGATGCCGATCGGCACCATCTGCCACAACGTCGAGATGAAGCCCGGCAAGGGCGGTCAGATCGCACGTTCGGCCGGTGCCTACGTCCAGGTCGTCGGTCGTGACCGCGGCATGGTCATCGTGCGCCTCAACTCGGGCGAGCAGCGCTACCTGCGTGGCGACTGCATGGGCACGGTCGGTGCGGTGTCGAACCCCGACAACCAGAACCAGACCCTGGCCAAGGCAGGCCGCAAGCGTTGGATGGGCCGTCGCCCGCTGACCCGTGGTGTTGCCAAGAACCCGGTCGATCACCCCCACGGTGGTGGTGAAGGCCGTACCTCGGGCGGCCGTCACCCGGTCACTCCCTGGGGTAAGCCGACCAAGGGTGCTCGTACTCGCAACAACAAGCAGACGGACAAGATGATCATCCGTTCGCGCCACGCCAAGAAGAAGAGGTAAGACACGATGGCACGTTCCGTCTGGAAAGGCCCCTTTGTCGACCTGTACCTTCTCAAGAAGGCCGAGGTCGCGCAGGATGCCGGCAACCGCGCTGGTCCGATCAAGACCTGGTCGCGTCGCTCCACCATCCTTCCGCAGTTCGTTGGTCTGACCTTCTCGGTCTACAACGGGCACAAGTTCATCCCGGTCTCGGTCAACGAGGACATGGTCGGCCACAAGCTCGGTGAATTCGCGCCCACGCGCACGTTCCCCGGCCACGCCGCCGACAAGAAGGGCAAGCGCTAATGAGCAAGCAGGCAGCACCCCGCCGCGTCGGCGAAAAGGAAGCCCTGTCGGTCGGCACCACGATCCGTGGTTCGGCGCAGAAGCTCAACCTCGTCGCCGCCCTGATCCGCGGCAAGAAGGCCGAGGAAGCGATGAACATCCTCGCTTTCTCGAAGAAGGCCATGGCCGTGGACGCCCGCAAGGTTCTCGCTTCGGCGATCGCCAACGCGGAGAACAACCACAACCTCGACGTCGACGCCCTCGTCGTCGCCGAGGCTTCGGTCGGCAAGTCGATCACCATGAAGCGCTTCCACGCTCGTGGTCGCGGCAAGTCTACGCGTATCCTCAAGCCGTTTTCGCGCCTGCGGATCATCGTTCGCGAAGTCGAGGAGGCCTGAGGCATGGGTCACAAGAGCAATCCGATCGGTCTGCGTCTGCAGATCAACCGTACCTGGGACAGCCGCTGGTTCGCCGAAGGCCGTGACTACGGCAAGCTGCTTGAGGAAGACCTCAAGATCCGCAAGGCGATCATGGCAGCCGTTCCCCAGGCCGCCATCTCGAAGGTCGTGATCGAGCGTCCGGCCAAGCTGTGCCGCATCTCGATCTACGCTGCCCGCCCCGGTGTCATCATCGGCAAGAAGGGTGCGGACATCGAGAAGCTTCGCAAGAAGCTGGCCGAGATGACCTCGAGCGAGGTCAAGCTGAACATCGTCGAGATCCGCAAGCCGGAAGTCGACGCCAAGCTCATCGCTCAGGGCATCGCCGACCAGCTGATCCGCCGCGTTGCCTTCCGTCGTGCCATGAAGCGCGCGATGCAGTCGGCCATGCGTCTGGGTGCCGAAGGCATCAAGATCATGTGCGGCGGCCGTCTTGGCGGCGCTGAGATCGCACGCGTCGAGCAGTATCGCGAAGGTCGCGTGCCGCTCCACACGCTGCGTGCGAACATCGACTATGCCGAAGCCGAGGCGCTGACCGCCTACGGTATCATCGGCATCAAGGTCTGGGTCTTCAAGGGTGAGATCCTCGGCCACGACCCGATGGCGCAGGACCGGCTGATGATGGAGGCTCAGACCTCCGGCGTCCGCCCGGCGCGCTGAGGCTTAGGATAGAGTAAGCACCATGCTGCAACCGAAAAAGACTAAGTTCCGCAAGGCATTCAAGGGCCGGATCAAGGGCGAGGCCAAGGGTGGCACCGACCTGAACTTCGGATCCTACGGCCTCAAGGCCATGGAGCCGGAGCGTATCACCGCCCGCCAGATCGAGGCGGCTCGCCGCGCGATCACGCGTCACATCAAGCGCCAGGGTCGCCTCTGGATCCGCGTCTTCCCGGACGTGCCGGTTTCGAAGAAGCCTGCCGAAGTCCGTCAGGGTAAGGGCAAGGGTTCGGTGGAATACTGGGCTGCCCGTGTGAAGCCCGGCCGCATCCTGTTCGAGCTGGACGGCGTTGCCGGCCCGCTCGCCGCTGAGGCTTTCAGCCGCGCCGCGATGAAGCTTCCCATCAAGACCAAGGTCGTTGCCCGTCTCGGCGACACCTCGCACCTGGAGGGTTAATCTCATGGCCAGCACCACTGAAGACTTCCGCGCCAAGACCGACGACCAGCTCACCGAAGAGCTCGTCGCCCTCAAGCGCGAGCAGTTCAACCTGCGCTTCCAGGCCGCCACGAGCCAGCTCGAGGCACCGGCCCGGATCAAGCAGGTCCGTCGCGACATCGCCCGCATCAAGACGCTCCAGGCTGAGCGTTCGGCTGCGGCGAAGTAAGGAGGAAACACGATGCCCAAGCGTATTCTGATCGGTACCGTCGTTTCCGACAAGACCGACAAGACCGTTACCGTGCTCGTCGAGCGCCGCGTGAAGCACCCCCTCTACGGGAAGATCATCCGCCGCTCGAAGAAGTACGCCGCCCACGACGAGGAAAACGCGTTCCACATCGGTGACCGCGTTCGCATCGAGGAAACCAAGCCGATCTCGAAGACGAAGACTTGGAAGGTCCTCGATTCACTTCAGGCCGGTAAGGGGGTTGCCATCGAGGCCAATCTCGACGTAGAGGCCGCCAACTGATTTGAGACGTCCCCCCGGTGTTCGCACCGGGGGAGCTTTTTTGGAACTGCCGGACTGGTTCCGGCAAGCCGTTGAGAAGGAACCGGATCAATGATCCAGATGCAATCCAATCTCGACGTCGCGGATAACAGCGGCGCGAAGCGCGTCCAGTGCATCAAGGTGCTGGGTGGCTCGAAGCGTCGATTCGCGGGCGTCGGCGACATCATCGTGGTGTCGGTCAAGGAGGCGCAGCCGCGTGCTCGCGTCAAGAAGGGCGACGTTCACCGCGCCGTGATCGTGCGTACCCGCAAGGACGTGCGTCGCGCCGATGGCAGCGTCATCCGCTTCGACAGCAACGCTGCCGTGCTCATCAACAAGAGCGAGGAGCCGATCGGCACCCGTATCTTCGGCCCCGTGGTCCGCGAGCTTCGCGGCAAGGGCTTCATGAAGATCATCTCGCTTGCGCCGGAGGTGCTGTAATGGCTGCCGCGAAGATCAAGAAGGGTGACAGCGTCGTCGTCCTGTCCGGTAAGGACAAGGGCCGCACCGGCACCGTGCTTCAGGTTAGCCCGAAGGACGGCAAGGTCGTGGTCGAGGGCGTGAACGTCGCGACCAAGCACCGCAAGCCGACCCAGGCGAACCCGCAGGGCGGTATCGACCGCGTCCCGGCCCCGATGGCGATCAGCAAGGTTGCCGTGGCCGACAAGGACGGCAAGCCGACCCGCGTTCGCTTCGAAGTCAAGGATGGCAAGAAGGTCCGCGTGGCCGTCAAGTCCGGGGAGACCATCGATGTCTGACAAGTACACCCCGCGCATGCGTTCGAAGTACGATGCGGAAATCGTCAAGGCGATGACCGAGAAGTTCGGCTACAAGAACGTCATGGAAGTCCCCAAGATCGAGAAGATCACGCTCAACATGGGCGTGGGCGAGGCGAGCCAGGACAAGAAGAAGGTCCAGACCGCCGCGGCCGAAATGGAAAAGATCGCCGGCCAGAAGCCCGTGATCACCAAGGCCCGCAAGTCGATCGCGCAGTTCAAGCTGCGTGAAGGCATGCCGATCGGCTGCAAGGTCACCCTGCGCCGCGAACGCATGTTCGAATTTCTCGACCGCCTCATCACGATCGCGATGCCCCGCATCCGCGACTTCCGTGGCCTGAACGCCAAGTCGTTCGACGGTCGCGGCAACTACGCGATGGGCCTGAAAGAGCAGATCATCTTCCCCGAGATCAGCTACGATCAGATCGAGAAGGTGCGTGGCATGGACATCATCGTCACCACCACCGCCAAGACCGATGAGGAAGCACGCGAACTGCTGCGCCTCTTTGGTTTCCCGTTCCCGGCAGAGGCCGAGGATCAGAAGGAGGCGGCGTGAGCCGCCGCTGAGGAAGAGAGCTTAAGTCCATGGCGAAACTGAGTTCCGTGAACAAGAACGAGCGTCGTAAGAAGCTCGTCAAGAAGTACGCAGGTAAGTACGCGCGCCTTAAGGCGATCGCGGCCGATGAATCGCTCGACGAAACCGAGCGCCTTATCGCCCGTCTGAAGCTGGCCGAGATCCCGCGTAACGGCAACCCGGTCCGGGTTCGCAACCGTTGCGCCACGACCGGTCGTCCGCGCGGTTACTACCGCAAGTTCGGCCTGTGCCGCGTTGAGCTGCGTGATCTTGCCAACAAGGGCATGATCCCCGGCGTGACCAAGTCGAGCTGGTAAGGGATACCTGTAAAATGGCTATGACCGATCCCCTGGGTGACATGCTCACCCGCATCCGCAACGGCCAGCAGGCGAAGAAGGACTCCGTCCTTTCCCCCGCCAGCAAGCTGCGTGCGCGCGTGCTCGAGGTTCTCCAGCGTGAGGGCTACATCCGTGGTTTCAGCGATGACGCCACCGGTGCCCACCCGCAGCTGCGCATCGAGCTGAAGTATTTCGAGGGCGAGCCCGCTATCAAGCACATCGCCCGCGTCTCCAAGCCTGGCCGTCGCGTCTACTCGGGTTCGAAGGAACTCCCGGTTGTGCGCAATGGTCTTGGCATCACCATCGTCTCGACCCCCAAGGGCGTGCTCTCGGATGCCGAGGCTCGCGCTGACAACGTCGGCGGCGAAGTGCTTGCGGAGGTGTTCTGATGAGCCGCATTGGTAAAAGGGCTGTCGCGATCCCGGCCGGGGTCACCGCTGCTCTCAATGACAACGTCCTCACCGTGAAGGGCCCCAAGGGCACGCTCGAGATGGGCGTGTCCGACCAGGTCACCTGCTCGGTCGAAGACGGTTCGGTTGCGATCCAGCCGATCAACCAGTCGAAGCAGGCCCGCAGCCACTGGGGCATGCAGCGCACGCTCGTCGCCAACCTCATGGGCGGCGTGACCGAAGGCTTCTCGAAGGTCCTCGAGCTCAAGGGCGTTGGTTACCGCGCACAGATCCAGGGCAAGACCCTGAAGCTGCAGCTCGGTTACTCGCACGATGTCGACATCGCGATCCCCGAGGGCATCGAGATCAAGGCGCCGGACAACACCACCATCGAGGTGTCCGGTATCGACAAGCAGAAGGTCGGCCAGGTTGCTGCCGAAATTCGTCGCTGGCGCAAGCCCGAACCCTACAAGGGCAAGGGTATCAAGTACCGCGGCGAGTACATCTTCCGCAAGGAAGGGAAGAAGAAGTAATGGCAAAGCTTTCCCTTTTCGAGCGCCGCCGTCAGCGCGTCCGCACCGCTCTGCGTGCACGTGGCAGCCAGCGTCCGCGTCTCTCGGTGCACCGCACCGGCCGTCACATCTACGCCCAGATCATCGACGATGCGCAGGGCCGCACTGTCGCCGCAGCCAATACGCTCGGCGCCAAGGGCACTGACATCGACGCCGCCACCCGCGTGGGCAAGGAACTCGCCGAGGCCGCCAAGAAGGCGGGCATCACCTCGGTCGTGTTCGACCGCGGCGGCTTCCTGTACCATGGCCGCGTCAAGGCGCTGGCCGATGCCGCCCGCGAAGGCGGGCTGGAGTTCTGAGCATGGCTGACGAAAACACCAACCCCGAACAGCCGATCGCGGCTGATCACCCGCAGGGCGGCGCTCCGGCAGAGCCGCGCGAAGGTCGTGGTGGCCGTGGCGGTCGTGGCCGTGGCGGCGAGCGTGGCGAACGCGGTGGCCGTGGCCGTGGCCGCGATGACCGCCGTGGTCGTCGCGACGACGAGGAGCAGGGCGAAGAGCTGATCGAGAAGCTGGTTCACATCAACCGCGTCTCGAAGACCGTCAAGGGCGGTAAGCGCTTCGGTTTCGCAGCACTCGTCGTCGTCGGTGACGGCAAGGGCCGCGTCGGCTTTGGCCATGCCAAGGCCCGCGAGGTTCCCGAGGCGATCACCAAGGCAACCGCTTCGGCCAAGAAGAAGATGATCCGCGTCGCTCTGAAGGAGGGTCGTACCCTCCATCACGACGGCAAGGGCCACTTCGGCGCCGGTCGCGTTACCGTGCGTACGGCTCCTTCGGGTACCGGCATCATCGCCGGCGGTCCGATGCGCGCCGTGTTCGAGAGCCTGGGCGTCGCTGACGTCGTGACCAAGTCGGTCGGCACCTCGAACCCGTACAACATGATCCGCGCCACCTTCGACGCGCTGTCCGACCAGACTTCGCCGAAGTCGGTTGCCCAGCGTCGCGGCAAGAAGGTCGCCGACCTTCTGGGTCGCGGTGGTGCCAGCGAGGTTGAGGCCGAGGCCGCAGCCGAAGCGATCGTGGAGTAAGCGACATGGCCAAGATCAAGATCAAGCAGATCGGTTCGCCGATCCGTCGTCCCGAGAGCCAGAAGAAGATCCTCATCGGTCTCGGCCTCGGCAAGATGCACCGTGTCGTCGAGCTCGAGGACACCGCGGAAGTCCGTGGTGCGATCGCCAAGCTCCCGCACATGGTCGCCATCGTCGACTGAAGCGACAGGGCTGACCGGGCCCGGCCTCGCGCCTGACCCGGTTCGCAACCAGACAAGAGGCCCCGGCACCATGCGTGCCGGGGCCTTTTTTCATGTGTGTGCCGGGTATGGCGCCGCACCCAAGGGCAGGGGGCTTTTGCAAAGGCATGACTTCCCTCGCGGGCAAGCTGTGCTATGCGCTCGGTCCTGTCCGATCACGAGTTGATGAATGGCGCTGCTTCCAGTGAAATTTCCGCGTTCCTACAGCAGCGACCTGCGCGCCGGACTGGCCGCCTGTGCGCTTGTCGCTGCGCTTTCGGCCTGTTCGTCCGATGCGCCCAAGGGCAGCGCTGCCGAAGGTTTCGAGACTGCGGGCTGCGCCGATCGCCGGGCACGTCCCGAGCTGGTGCTCGAGATGCGCCGCAACGATGCGCAGCTGCGCCGTGTGCTGGGCACGAAGCGCGCGCCCGATCCGGGCGTTGCTGCCAGCGCGGCGGCTGCGCGCGGTGACTTTCGCCTTGCTGCAGTGACCTCGCCCGAAGGCATCTCGACCGAACTCTACGATGCGCAGTGCCGGGTGCTCGGCGGGCTGGCGCCCTGGACCATCCGCGCGCTTGCGTGGGCGCCGGATCTGGCCGCAGCCGAAGGGCGTGGCGAGGACGATCCGGTGACGGCTTTCGGGCGGCGCTACAATGCCGCGCTGATGGCTGACCCGCGCTACCCCTATGGCGACGTGTGCCGTCCGGTCGCCGAGGCAGGGCCTGTCCCCGAGATCGTGCCCGGCGAGGCGATCGGGCAGCCTTACGGCTTTGCCGAGCTGCGCCCGCGTCACGGCCGCGAGACGCTGGCCGTCGCGGCACGTCATGGCGCCGTCGCCGACATCGAAGGGCTGCTGCGCGTCAGCCGCGAGGGCATCGACCAGCCCGACATGTTCGGCCTCACTCCGCTCGCATGGGCGATTGCCTATCATCGCTGGCCTGCCGCCGAGGCACTGCTCGATGCCGGGGCGACGCCGACAGGGTCACAGTGCCAGACGGTGATCGATCGCGGCTCGCCGCTGCAGGTCGCGCGCCTGATGCGCTGGACCGGCATGATCGCGCGGCTGCGCCCGCTGGTGAGCGAGGAGGAATTCGCCAGCCTGCGCCAGAACCCGCGTTACGACGACAAGAGCCTGGTCGATTTCAACCGGGCCTTCTCCGAGATCCGCCAGCGTTACGACCCGATCCTGCGCCGTCGCCGCTTCAGCCGCCACGAGATGCTGTTCCAGATCGACGAGAAGGGCAATTCGCTCAGCTGCAATCTCGAACCTGCGTCCAATTCGCCAGCCTTCGACAAGGAGCTGTGCGAGGTGGCGATCAAGGTCGTGCGCTGGACACCGGCGCGCGATGCCTTCGGTGTGACCGTGCCCGCCGACTCGAAGCTGGTTATCGGCATCGGCAAGTAGCGAGGGTCGGGCGCTTCGGCGCGTCTCAGCGGGTAGCGCGGTTCCGGCAGTGGCCCCAGACGGCGAAGCGATTGGCGTGGAGCCACTCGGGCGCGTCGACTTGTGCGATCGGTTGGCAGTTCGCGTGAACGTAGTCGTTCACCAGCGCCAGCGTCTCGGCATTGACCGGCTTCTCGCGCGGCTCGGGGCTGGTGATCACGACAGCGGGGGTTAGGGCCAGCACCCGGGCGACTTCGGCGCGGGTCGAGAGATGGCTCACGTCCTTCTCGATCGCGTGCTCGAGGTGGGCGGGAAATACCAGCGGACTGGGGTAGGCGCTGCAGGTCAGCGCGTAGAGCTGGGGCGGGCCGTCGTAGATGAACAGCGGCACCCTTGCATCCCGGTCCATACCGCGCTCGACGGCGGCAACGAGCTGCTCCATCGCGGCGCGTGAGCGGCGGGCATGGGAAAAGTCGATCACGCGCGATCCGGGCAGGGTGAGGCAGGCCATCGCCAGCAGCGCCAGCGGTCCGGCAAGGCGGTGCTGGAAAAAGGCGGCCGCGGCCACGCACAGCGGCACCAGCAGCGGCAAGGCGTAGTGCAGGTGGAAGGCGGGCACGGCGAGCAGGCCGATGAGCGCCGCCCCGATCCACCCCAGCACGAAGCGGCGTGATGGGCCCGCGAGCACTGGCAGCGCCATCGTCAGGCATATCAGCAGTGGGGCGATGCGCATGAACAGGATCGTCGCGCGGATTGCGGCGGTGGCGGGCGAGGAGGGCTTGGCAAGGTTCGAGGTCACCATCGCATGCCAGTAGATGTTCCAGTACCCGGCGAGCGCGTAGCCAAGCGAAATGGCCAGCATCGGTGCCGCCCCGGTCAGCGCGAGCACGCCGATCCTGCCGATCCGCGCGCGGGCGGGCAGGGGCGCGCGCCAGAGCTGGATCGCGCAGGCCAGCCCCATGTAGCAGGCCTCGAAAACGGCAGTGGTCTTGATGGTGATGGCAAGCCCTGCAAGCAGCATCGCGCCAAGGCTCGCCAGCGTCACCCGGCCTTCGCGCAGCGCGCCCCGCGCGGTGAAGGTCAGCAGGGCACCGAGTGCCATGAACAGGTTGTAGAAGATCGGCGATTGTCCGCCGAAACCCTGGAAGGTCTCGAGCCACAGCAGATAGGCGGCTCCGGCGAGCAGGGCGCCGCGCGCGCTGCACCAGCACTGGGCGAGCGCGGCGATGGTGAGCGCGGTACCCCATGCGAAGAGCGTCGCGACGATCTGATAGCCGAGCGGGTCCGTGCCGAGCCAGCCGATCAGGTAATAGAGCGCGAACAGCCCCCAGGGCTTGCGATCCCAGACATCCACATAAGGCACCGCACCATGATGCATGGCGAGACCGACCGACTGGTAGAAGGTCTCGTCGGGATGGAGGTTCGGGTCGCCGAAGGTGCTCGCGCGCAGTACGAGTGCCAGTACCAGCAGCGCGAGCGCGCCGAGGAGGCGCCCGGCGTGTCGATCGGGGGCAGGGCGCTGCTCGCGTGCGGGTGCCCGAGCGTTGCCAGCGATGTGCGCGCGACTTTCCGGCGCATGCGTGGCCGGGGCATCCGTGGCCGGGGTCTGGCAGGTCGCGGTCACGGGTTCCTTGCGGGGCTGGCTCTGTCTGTGGCAGGCGTGCGGGCGGGACATTTCCGGCTTCGGATAGCCGGGCTATTCTCGTAGTCCTTGCATGGCTAATGCCGGGTTAAGAAGTGCTCCATCTCCGATCCCTTGCGTCTTCGCGGCTTGCACTCGCGCGGTTTGGGGGTGACAGGCGTGGAATCATCGACTAAGGGGCCCGCTTCCCATCCAGCGCGATGAAAAGCGAAAGCGAGTGCAAATTATGAATCTGAACGATCTCCGCGACAACGCAGGTGCCCGCCACCGTCGTATCCGCATCGGCCGTGGTATCGGCTCGGGCAAGGGCAAGACCGGTGGCCGCGGCCAGAAGGGCCAGAAGAGCCGTTCGGGCGTTGCCGTCAAGGGCTTCGAGGGTGGCCAGATGCCGCTCCACATGCGTCTTCCGAAGCGCGGCTTCACCAACGCCAAGTTCACCAAGGACTACGCGATCGTCAACCTGGGCATGGTCCAGAAGGCAATCGACGCCGGCAAGCTCGACGCCAAGGCTGTCGTCGACCAGGCTGCGCTGCAGGCTGCCGGCCTCGCTCGCGGTGGCAAGGACGGCGTGCGCCTGCTCGGCAAGGGTGAGCTGACCGCCAAGGTCGAGTTCAACCTGGCCGGTGCCTCGAAGGGCGCCGTCGAGGCGGTCGAGAAGGCCGGTGGCAAGGTCATCCTTCCCGCCAAGGAAGCTGCCGAAGCCTGAGGCGAATCGACGCGACAAGCCGAAGTATCAGAGAGGGCGGGCGCCAGGCGCTTCGCCCTCTCGTGCTTTTGGCCTGTGGCTAAGTCGCTTGCCGCGCGGCGCGTGCCGGATTGCTGCTGTGCGCACTGCTGCACGCAGTCCCGGCGCGGCAAGGTGCCCAAAGCGCCGAAATCCGCGCGTTTATGCCGTGTCCTTTGACGCTCGGGGCTTTTCGCCCTTCTACGAATGTCTATATGGACTGACCAGAACCCGGGTTCGACAAGGTTGCCATCAGCAGCTAAGGCCGAATCCGAAGAGTAGAATTCGAGGCATCCCAAACTCATGGCTTCCCGTGCCGACAACATCGCCAGCTCGCTGAGCCTGAGCAATTTCTCCAAGGCGACCGAGCTCAAGAAGCGCATCTGGTTCACCATCGGTGCGCTGATCGTCTTCCGCTTCCTCAGCTTCGTGCCGCTGCCGGGCGTCGATGCCCGCATCCTGAGCGACCTCTACAGCCAGACCCAGGGCGGTATCCTCGACCTGTTCAACACCTTCTCGGGTGGCTCGCTCTCGCGCATGAGCCTGATCGCGCTCGGCGTGATGCCTTACATCACCGCCTCGATCGTGGTGCAGCTCGCCGCCTCGCTCCATCCCTCGCTGATGGCGCTCAAGAAGGAAGGCGAAGCAGGCCGCAAGAAGCTCAACCAGTACACCCGCTACGGCACCGTCGGCCTGTGCGCGGTGCAGGGCTACTTCCTCGCCGTCAGCCTCGAGGCCTACGGTGCATCGAGCGGCCTGCCTGCGGTCGTCGACCCGGGCCTGCTGTTCCGCATCGGCGCGGTGATCAGCCTCGTTGGCGGCACCATGTTCCTGCTGTGGCTGGGTGAGCAGATCACCTCGCGCGGCATCGGCAACGGCGTCTCGCTGATCATCATGGCCGGTATCGTCGCGCAGATGCCGACGTTCGCATCGAACCTGGGCCAGGCCTATTCGGCCGGCGACACCGGTTCACTGCTGATTATCGGCCTGATCGTGATGATCGTGGTGATGATCCTTGGCATCTGCTTCTTCGAGCGTGCGCAGCGCCGTCTGCTGATCCAGTATCCCAAGCGCGCCACGCAGCGCGGCATGATGCAGGCCGACCGCAGCCACCTGCCGCTCAAGATCAACACCGCGGGCGTGATCCCGCCGATCTTCGCCAGCTCGCTGCTGCTGCTGCCGCTGACCATCACCCAGTTCGCGGGCAATTCGCTCACGCCGGAATCGACGATGGGCCAGTTCGTGATCTCGCTGAACCAGTACCTGGGGCACGGCAAGCCGCTCTACATGCTGCTCTACGCCGCCGGGATCATCTTCTTCAGCTTCTTCTACACCGCGGTCGTCTTCAACCCCGAGGAAACCGCTGACAACCTGAAGAAGAACGGTGGCTTCATCCCCGGTATCCGTCCGGGCAAGAACACCGCGAACTATCTCGACTACGTGCTGACGCGCGTGACCGTGATCGGCGCGATCTACCTGACGATCGTGTGCTGCGTTCCCGAGTTCGTGCTCGCGCAGACCGGCCTGCCGTTGCTGTTCATGGGCGGCACCAGCCTGCTCATCGTGGTCAACGTCACCGTCGACACCATTACCCAGATCCAGTCGCACCTGCTGGCCCACCAGTACGGCGACCTGATCAAGAAGGCCAAACTGAAAGGCCGCCTCCGCTAAGCGGTAGGGGCGATAACGAGAACGAGGGGGTTCAGTCGTGAATATCATTCTGCTTGGTCCGCCCGGAGCGGGCAAGGGCACCCAGGCGCAGCGTCTCGTGGAACGCCACGGCATGCGCCAGCTCTCGACCGGCGACATGCTGCGCGCCGCGGTCAAGGCGGGCACGCCCACCGGGCTCGAGGCCAAGGCGGTCATGGACCGGGGCGAGCTCGTCTCGGACGCGATCGTCTCGGCGCTGATCGGTGACGAACTCGACGCGATGGGCGCGGACACCGGCGCGATCTTCGACGGGTACCCGCGTACCGCCGCGCAGGCCGAATCGCTCGACGCGATCCTCGCCGAGCGTGGCCGCAAGCTCGACCACGTGATCGAGCTGGGCGTCGACGAGGATGCCCTCGTCGAGCGCATCACCGGCCGCTTCACCTGCGCCACGTGCGGCAAGGGCTATCACGACAAGTTCGAGCAGCCCAAGGTGCCGGGCACCTGCGACAAGTGCGGCGGGACCGAGTTCAAGCGTCGTCCCGACGACAATGCCGAGACCGTGCGCACCCGCATGGCCGAGTACCGCGCCAAGACCGCGCCGATCCTGCCGATCTACGAGGCGCGCGGGATCGTCTCCAAGGTCGACGGCATGGGCGAGATGGACGCGGTCACCGCCGAGATCGAGGCCGTGCTCAAGGCCGGCTGACGCATAACGCGAACACGAGGCCCGTGGCCGGTGCCCCACCTTCACGGGTGGCGGTACTGGCCGCGGGCCTTTTTTCATGTAAGACACGCGCTTGATTGCGCGTCCGCGATGAGCGGCGCGATGGTGCAAGAAGAGGAAAAGGACCGCTTATGACCCTGCGCCGCTCGCTCAAGGCCATGGCCGCCGGACCGGTCCTCGCGCTCGCGCTGGCACCGCTGGGGCTCGTCGCGCTCGCTCCTGTCGCGCAGGCCAAGGTCGCCCGCGCCGACGAGCGCGGCTTCATCATCCAGCAGCTCGTCGAGGTGCCGGTCTCCGCCGAGGAGGCCTGGGAGCGGCTGCTCACTCCGGCGAAGTGGTGGGACAGCGCGCATACCTGGTCGGCGGATGCGGCCAATCTCTCGCTCGACGCCAAGGCGGGCGGGTGCTTCTGCGAACTGCTCCCCAATCCCGATTCGCCGCGTGCCGCCCCGCGCGGCAGCGTCGAGCACATGCGCGTGATCTACGTCGAGCGTCCGCGCGTGCTGCGCCTGTCGGGCGCGCTCGGCCCGCTCCAGCAGGACGCAGCGAACGGGACGATGACGATCCAGCTCAAGGCACTGGGCAAGGGGCGCACGCAGGTCCTGCTCGAGTACGCGGTCGGCGGCTACCTGCGCGCCCCGGCGGACCAGCTTGCGCCTGCGGTCGATGCGATGCTGGCAGCGCAGCTCAAGGGATTAGCCGCTTCGCTCGGCGCCAAGCCGACGGCCGGGCCAGACGTGACGTCGCGCCCCGGACCGGAGCCCGAAGTCGAGGCGATGGCGGAGCCCGAGCCGATGGCTGAGCCCGAGCCGATGGACGAGGTCGAGACCGCACCCGAGCCGCAAGACGAGCCTGAGGCGGCGCCCGATCCGTTTGCCGAGGCCTTCGCCGCGCCCGAGGGCGAGAGCGCCCCGGATGCGCCCGCGCCGCTTCCCGATGGCGGCACACCGGGCGTATTGCCGCCGCTGCAGGGTAACGTTCCCCAGATCGAAATGGAGGAAGTCGAACCCGACGGCATCCAGCCGCTTGCCGATACGCCGCCCGAAGGCGAGTATGTCGGGCGCTGAGTGCGCACTGCGACTTTCGTGCCGTCTGGCGTGCAGGTCCGGCCGGTCCTCGCTGTCGTCTTGTTGTAAGCGATACGTTTTTGACTGGACGATCCGGCTCGGGTATGTTTCTTTCCAGAAACGCTCCGCTCCCGCACTTTGCCGGGGGCGGAGGCGTTATTCCTTGGGGCTTGCATTGACACCTTACTCGAATCGTCCTAAGCGCCCCCTTCACTCGACAGAATCGTCCAGTCCGGATGGCCCGCAGCATGCGTGTCGCCAGTCCGGTTTCGTCGGCTATTCTGGATCGGTGTGTTTTTTCAGCGTTGAGATAGGGGACGGTCGCCCGACCCCTGTGGAGCAGGAGATTTAAGTGGCTCGTATCGCCGGGGTAAACATCCCCACCAACAAGCGCGTGATCATTGCGCTCACCTACATCCACGGCATTGGTCGTACCAAGGCTCTGGAAATCGCCGACAAGCTCGGCATCGATCACACCCGTCGCATCCAGGACCTGTCGGACGCCGAAGTCCTGCAGATCCGTGAGACCATCGACGCCGATCACCTCGTGGAAGGTGACCTTCGTCGCGACACCGCGATGAACATCAAGCGTCTCATGGACCTCGCTTGCTACCGTGGCCTGCGTCACCGCAAGGGCCTTCCGGTTCGTGGCCAGCGCACGCACACCAATGCGCGCACCCGCAAGGGCAAGGCCAAGCCGATCGCCGGCAAGAAGAAGTAAGCCAGAGAACCTTCACGGTTTTCGGTTTTCCGCAGCGATTTTTCGACAGGATACACGGATATGGCACGCGAACCCCAGCGCATTAGGCGCCGCGAGCGTAAGAACATCACGAGCGGCATTGCTCACGTCAATGCCAGCTTCAACAACACCATGGTGACCATCACCGATGCCCAGGGCAACGCGATCTCGTGGTCGTCCGCCGGCATGATGGGCTTCAAGGGCAGCCGCAAGTCGACCCCGTACGCCGCTCAGGTGGCCGCGGACGACGCCGGCAAGAAGGCCGCCGAGCACGGCGTGCGCACCCTCGAAGTCGAGGTCAAGGGCCCGGGTTCGGGTCGCGAGAGCGCCCTGCGCGCCCTTCAGGCCGTTGGCTTCACCATTACCTCGATCCGCGACGTGACCCCGATTCCGCACAACGGTGTCCGTCCCTCGAAGCGCCGCCGCGTCTGATCGAGACTAATCGGGCGGCGAACCGGTCGTCGCCCGTTTTACTGGATCCTCCGGGCCTTTCCACCAGGCCCACCGGAGGTAACCGCCATCACTCCCAGGGGAAGTCCATGACTGTCAACATCAAGAACTGGCAGGAACTCAAGAAGCCGAACAGCCTTGAGATCAAGCCGGGACCCGACCCCAAGCTGAAGGCGACCTTCGTTGCCGAACCTCTCGAGCGCGGCTTCGGCCTGACGCTCGGTAACGCGCTTCGTCGCGTGCTGCTCTCCTCGCTCCAGGGCGCGGCGATCACCTCGATCAAGATCGAGAACGTCCTGCACGAGTTCTCCTCGCTTGCCGGCGTTCGCGAAGACGTCACGGACATCGTCCTCAACGTCAAGCAGATCGCGCTCAAGATGGAAGGCGAGGGCGCCAAGCGTCTCCAGCTTTCGGCCACCGGTCCTGCCCAGGTCAAGGCGGGTGACATTGCCGTCACCGGCGACATCGAGGTCATGAACAAGGACCTCGTCATCTGCACCCTCGACGAGGGCGCGGTGCTGAACATGGAACTGACCGCCGACACCGGCAAGGGCTACGTCCCCGCCGTGGGCAACCGCCCGGTCGACGCGCCGATCGGTCTCATTCCGGTCGACTCGCTCTACTCGCCGGTCCGCCAGGTCAGCTACAAGGTCGAGAATGCCCGCGTTGGGCAGGAGCTCGACTACGACAAGCTGAGCCTCTCGGTCGAGACCGACGGCACGGTTGCTCCGGAAGACGCCGTGGCCTACGCCGCGCGCATCCTCCAGGACCAGCTCGCGCTGTTCGTCCACTTCGAGGACATCGCCCCCGTCGGCCAGTCGCCGATGGTCGGTGCCGCCGCCGGCGCTGCCTCGCAGGAGGAGAGCGACACCAACCAGCTCAACCGTTACCTTCTCAAGAAGGTCGACGAGCTCGAGCTCTCGGTGCGTTCGGCCAACTGCCTCAAGAACGACAACATCATCTACATCGGCGATCTGGTCCAGAAGACCGAAGCCGAGATGCTGCGCACGCCGAACTTCGGCCGCAAGTCGCTCAACGAGATCAAGGAAGTGCTCTCCTCGATGGGTCTGCGCCTCGGCATGGACATCCCGGGCTGGCCGCCCGAGAACATCGAAGAGATGGCCAAGAAGCTCGAGCAGGAACTGCTCGGCTGATCGGCACCTCCGATACCGAATTGAACAGGGCCTCGCGGGAAACCGCGGGGCCTTTTTCTTTGGAAGTTTGAACGGGCATCTTCGAGGGCCATCGCCCTCGAGCTCCCGATGCGCTCTGTCCCCGTTCGCGTCTTAGGGCGTAGCGGGGAGGGGCCCGGGGCAAGGGCGCTTACTACTTCAGGACGCCTGATCATGGGCTAACCGCGATGGCAGTCGAGGGGGATTAGGGGTAGACGCGTCTACGAGTCGGAGATTGTTTTTGGGCGATCTAGTATCTAGCCTGAGTTCATGCGGTATATTTTTTTCCTCCTGCTCCTTGCGACGACTCTGATGTTGCTGGCTCTGGGATACCGCAGTTTGTTGGGTGAGCCCTTTGGCCTCCTCGATATGGTGCGCATTGTTGCACCGATCGCGATTGTCGGCTTGCTTCGTCGTCCCTTGGCGAAGCTTTCGCGTTCGCCCGATTGGTTGAAGCGGATTGGCTGGGGCTTCGGAGTGGTTCTGGGTATTGGTGGCGGGGGCTTCACGATTTGGCGCATAGGCTCCGGACTTGTTGCCGGGGTGATCGATTACGATCTTGATGGAGGTAGTGTCGCTTGGGCTGTCAACCCGACTGGCTTCGTGGTTACTGTCCTGATTTATGGGCTTAATGGCCTGTTTCTGATCGCAATGGGGCTTTTCGCATTGTGGCTGATTTTCAATCCCAGGCTCGGCGCCGTCCCGCGTTAGGCGAACAGGGGCTTACGGAGATTGGCTTCATAGGCAGTCCTGAGAATCCTTGACTCGCGCCCCAAAATCCGCATTAGGGCCACTTCTTCGCGAAAGCGTGAATCGGTTTTTGGGCGGTGGCCGCATCCACATCGCCCGGCAGGCAGTACCTGAAACGGCTGCCTGACGAACGGAGTAAGAGTTCATGCGTCACAAGTATTCGGGCCGCAAGCTGCAGCGCAAGTCCGGCCACCGCGCCGCCCTGCTGCGCAACCTGGCAGCTGCGCTCATCAAGCACGAGCAGATCAAGACCACTACGCCCAAGGCGAAGGAACTGCGTCCCTACATCGAGAAGCTGATCACGCTCGCCAAGCGCGGTGGTCTCTCGAACCGTCGTCTGGCCGCTGCCAAGATCATGGACCCGGCGCAGGAAAAGAAGCTGTTCGAAATCCTCGCCGAGCGTTACGCCGACCGCGAGGGTGGCTACACCCGCATCATCAAGGCCGGCATCCGCGCCTCGGACGCCGCTCCGGTTGCGATCATCGAGCTGGTCGACCGTGACGTCGACGCCAAGGGCCAGGACTCCGGTCCGGTCATGAGCGAAGAGGAAGAACTCGCCGAGGCCTGAGCCACGGACTAGATCTTCGTCATAGATTGCAAGGACGGTCGCGGGATGCCAATCTCGCGGCCGTTCTTTTTTTATGGCCGAGATCAATCGGGTGCGGGGTATTTCATGCGTAAGTTGGGCCGAGCGGCGGCAGCCTTGTCAGTCTTGTGTGCAACGCCCATCTGGGCCGACGACATGAGCAAGATGACATATCCCGAAACCCGCCGCGGCGACGTCGCCGAGACCCTCTTTGGCGAGACCATTGCCGATCCCTACCGCTGGCTCGAGAATGACGTGCGCGAGGACAAGGAGGTCGCCGACTGGGTCGCGCGCGAGAGCTCCTTCACCGACGACTATCTCAAGACGCTGCCGCAGCGCGACTGGTTCGCGGGCCGGGTCAGGTCGCTGCTCGACTTCGAGCGCTTCAGCCTCCCTGAGAAGGCGGGCAAGCGCTACTTCTACACGCGCAATTCGGGCCTGCTCAATCAGGCGCAGCTCTTCGTGCGCGAGGGGCTCAAGGGCGAGCCGCGCCTGCTGATCGATCCCAATGCCTGGGCCAAGGACGGGGCCACCGCGCTAAGCGACTGGGTGCCCTCGCACGAGGGCTCGTTCCTGCTCTTCAGCATACAGGACGGGGGCAGCGACTGGCGCGTGCTCCACGTGCTCGACGTCAAGACCGGCAAGGTGCTCGAGGACGAAATCCGCTGGGTCAAGTTCTCAGGCCTCGCCTGGGTCGGCGAGGAGGGCTTCCTCTACTCGCGCTATCCCGCACCCGGCGAGGGCGAGACCTTCCAGGAACGCAACTACAACCAGACCGTCTACTTCCACCGCCTCGGCACCGCGCAGGACGAGGACACGGTGGTCTACCGCACGCCCGATCACCCCGAGTACAACCATGTCGCACAGGTCACGCAGGACGGGCGCTGGGCGATCGTGACCAGCTCGGTCGGCACCGATGCGCGCTACGAGGTCCACGCCATCGACCTGAAGGCGAAGGACTGGACGCCGCGTCCGGTCGTGACCGGCTTCAGCGATGCCTGGGATCTCGTCGAAGGGGTCGGCAACCGCCTCTGGTTCGTCACCAACGAGGATGCACCGCGCAAGCGGCTCGTCGAGGTCGATCTCGGCAAGGCCGAGCCGGTCTTCTCCGAGGTCGTGCCCCAGCGCGAGGACATTCTCGAGCGCGCGGGCATCGTCGGCGACAGGCTGGTGCTCAACTACATGCACGATGCCGCGAGCCGCGCGGTGATCGTCGGGCTCGACGGCAAGACGCCCAAGGAGCTGACCCTCAACGGCATCGGCACCGCGTCAGGTTTCTCGGGCAAGCCGGGCGATCCCGAGACCTTCTACGCCTTCACCAGCTTCAACCGCCCGGCCTCGATCTTCCGCATGGACATCCGCACCGGCAAGTCCGAGCCCTTCGCCGAGCCGGAGATGGACTTCGACCCCGAGGACTTCCTCGTCGAGCAGCGCTTCTACACCTCGAAGGACGGGACGCGCGTGCCGATGTTCGTGGTGCGCCGCAAGGACGTGGCGGCGAGCGGCAAGGCGGTGCCGACGCTCCTCTACGGCTATGGCGGTTTCGACATCGCGCTGACGCCCGGCTTCTCGGCCTCGCGGCTTGCCTGGGTTCAGGCGGGCGGCGCCTATGCGCTGGCGAACCTGCGCGGCGGGGGCGAGTACGGGCGGGCCTGGCACGATGCCGGACGGCGCGAGAACAAGCAGAACGTGTTCGACGACTTCATCGCTGCGGGCGAGTATCTCAAGGCCGAGGGCATCACCAGCAAGGATGGCCTGGGTATCCAGGGCGGTTCGAACGGCGGGTTGCTCGTCGGCGCGGTGACCAACCAGCGCCCCGACCTCTTCGCCGCCGCGGTGCCGCAGGTGGGCGTGATGGACATGCTGCGCTTCGACCGCTTCACCGCCGGACGCTACTGGGTCGACGACTACGGCTATCCCGACAAGGAGGCCGACTTCCGCATCCTGCGCAGCTATTCGCCCTACCACAACGTGCGCGCGGGCGAGGACTACCCCGCAATCCTCGTCACCACCGCCGATACCGACGACCGCGTGGTGCCCGGCCACTCGTTCAAGTATGCCGCCGCGATCCAGCACGCGGACCTTGGCGACAAGCCGCACCTCATCCGCATCGAGACGCGCGCGGGCCACGGTTCGGGCAAGCCTACCGACAAGGTGATCGAGGAATCGGCGGACATCCTCTCGTTCCTCGCGCAGTGGACAGGGCTCGAGGTTCCGCAGGACTGAGCCGGGTTCGGGGCCGGAGCCATGGGCGTGCCGGTGCTATCGTCGCACTAGTGCACGCTCTCGGTTCATCGACGCGACAGCGCGGCCCGTCTATGCCATGATCCATGCTGACGGCGCGGACAGTGCGCGCCGAGGATGGACACGAGACATGATGCGGTTCCTGCGTTCGCGTACGAGTACCCTCTTGGCGGCCACGGCCGTGCTGGCGATGAGCGCCACGCCTGCGCTTGCCCGGGGCCGCCATGGCCCGCCGCGCCATCATCACCATCACCGCGGCGGATCGGGTGCGGGCGACCTGCTCGCGGGGCTGCTCGTGATCGGCGGCATCGCGGCGATCGCGAGCAACATTTCGGCCCGGCAGGCGCCGCGCGAGGCTCCCTACGAGCCCGACGGCCCCTATGGCGCCGACGACGATGCCGGTTACGGCGCCGACTACCCCGGCGCCGACGGCGGCGATGCCTATCGCGGCTCGGCGCGTCCGGCCTATCCCGGCGGGCCCGTTGCGGGTGACGACGAGGGCTACGCCGAGCAGGACTATCCCGAGGACAGCAGCGCCGCCTACGCCGGCTCGCGCGGGCGCGACGGGTCCGATCGCAGCTATGGCGCGGGTTCGGCTTCAGCCAGTTTCGGCATGGCGGTCGACACCTGCAGCGAAGAGATCGAGCGTTCGGGCGAGCGCCGGATCGGCAGCCTCGGCGAAGTGACCAGCCAGAACGGACGCGTCGCGGTCTCGGGGCGCCTGACCGACGGTCGCGGTTTCGCCTGCAGCATCGACGACACCGGCCGCCTGCGTTCGGTCGCGGTCGACGGGCACGCGATGATCTGAGGCGAGGGGGGCGCGGTCGGCAGCCCTGCTCTAGGCAGGGCGCCGATCAGCCCGAGCGGAGAATGGGTCGGTCTTGAACTGCTTGAAAAATTCGGCCTTCCGGTTTCGGCCCATTGCGCGCAGGGTGCCACAATCCTGTCATGGCTAGGCGGCGACGGCATGTTGGCAAGTATGCTCAAGAGCGCTGGCCCAGGCTTCATAATTTGATGGTAGTTCACTTCGGTGAAGACTTCAGCGACGATTACGGGTCGCTTGAAGGTGCTATGAGGGCCGCTACGACCGACGGCTCAGTCGAGCATAGGGAGGCCATTGTTCAAGAGTGGCGCGATTGGAATGCGTGGGAGGGTGTCGAAGAAGACATCAGGCCATTCCTGCACGATGGGTTCAGCGTGGCGGTGTTCTTGCGAAGACCAGTCGATGGCCGCAATCTAATGAACTGGCTTTATGACGAACTGATAGCCGGCATCCGGGCCGATGTCGGCAAGCAATGGCAATGACCGCACCCCACCCATCTTCGTCATTCCCGCGAAGGCGGGAATCCAGACAGCGCAGCGCTTCGCCTCAAGATCAGTGGTCAGAAGCTGCGCGGGTCGCCCATAGGTAATTTTCACCGCGAGGTTGGAGCTGGATTCCCGCCTATGCGGGAATGACGAGGATTGGGGTGCGGAACTGGCATCGGGAACTGGTGTCATGGAAGCTGAACCCAAGGTTCCGCTTTTTGCGCAAATCAGTCCCTCCAGCCCCGCTCAGCCGGAGCCTGTCGAAGGCCCCGAGGTGGGGCGCTGTGGCTCGCATGTTTCGACAAGCTCAGCATGAGCGGAGAATATGCCGGTCCTGAACTGCTTTGAAAATTCGGCCGTCCGGTTTCGGCCCATTGCTGACATCGAGTCTTCTCGGTTAAATAACTCCATGCGCTTGATCATAATTTTCACTTTGACTGGGCTAGTAGCAGGTCTCATCAGCTTTTTTGTTAGTAGGTTCTCTAGCCGCCTAGCTGGTCGGCTAGCGATATTAATGTCTCTGATCAGCGCTCCACTTCTCGCCTACACGGGTTGGTACGCATGGACCGCGAAGGCTGGCGACGATTGGACATGGTGGATGCCTGGGATTGTGATGCTTTCACCTGTATTGGTCGCTTGGGCCATCGGTACGTTCTTCGGGTGGGCCATCGCTCGAACGGGGAAGGCAGGGCCAAAGTAGCGAAGCCAGTCATGTCCGCACCCCACCCAACTTCGTCATTGCCGCGAAGGCGGGAATCCAGACAGCGCAGCGCTTTGTCTCGAGATCAGTGGTCAGAAGCTGCGCGGCTCGCCCATAGGTAATTTTCACCGCGAGGTTGGAGCTGGATTCCCGCTTTCGCGGGAATGACGAGGATTGGGGCAAGGAACTTGCTTTGGGAATTGGTGTCATGGAAGCTGAACCCAACCTTGCGCTTCTCACGCAAATTAGCCCCTCCAGCCCCGCTCAGCCTGAGCCTGTCGAAGGCCCCGAGGCGGGGTGCTGTGGCTCGCATGCTTCGACAAGCTCAGCATGAGCGGGGCGCCAACATTCGCCAGCCCATGTCAGCCTTTCCAATCACCGCCGCATCCTAGCCTCCGGCGACCTCGTCGCCGCGGTGGGTGGGCAGGCCGAGCTTCCATTGGATGGCCGCGGCGCGCAGGGCGAAGCCGCAGGCGGCGCCGACCATCCACGAGGTCCAGGGCGTCACGTCGAGGCTGATCATCAGCGCGGCGACGCCCGAGGCGAGCGCGGCGGCGGTGACGTAGAGTTCGGGGCGCATCAGGATCGAGGTCTGTCCGGCGATCACGTCGCGGATGATGCCACCCGCGCAGCCGGTCATTACCCCCATCAGGAAGGCGGGCACCGGCGGCACGCCCCAGCCCAGTGCCTTGATCGTGCCGAGCACCGAATAGACCGCCATGCCCAGCGCGTCGGTCCACAAGAGCATGCGCATGTTGTACCAGCGCACCGGGGTGAACCAGGCGATCATCGCCACCGCGAGGCAGACCGGGGCGACGAGCCGGTCGTGGACCCAGAACACCGGCGCGCCGATCAGCAGGTCGCGCACGGTGCCCCCGCCTACACCCGCGATCAGCGCGAAGAAGGCGACCGTGACGTAAGTCTGGCGTTCGCGCGTGCCCGACAGCGCGCCCGAAAGCGCGAAGAGGCCGATGGCGATGAGGTCGACGGCGGCGGGCAGTACCGGGGTATCTGGAGGCGTGATCATCGCTCCTGCCTAGCACTGCTTGGCTGGCGCAGGCCACCGGGACTGGCGCGAAATCCGCAGCGTTCGCAAGGCGCAGGTGCCGCGCGCTCGCCCCTTGCATGGCGCGGGCAGGGGGCTAGGTTGCCAGCAACGTAGATCTCCTATGGAAGATACCTCATGACCCCCCGCAAGACATTCGCCCTTTTGCCGGCCCGCAAGCTGGCTCTTCGCAAGCTTCCCATGCGCGCGGCCGCAGCGCTGCTGGCGAGCGCCACCGCGCTCACACCGCTGGCGGCTTCGGCGCAGGAAGCCAGCGCGCCTGCCGGCTACGACATCAATGCCCAGCTCGCCAAGCTCGCGACGATCAAGATGGACGTCGAGACAGGCTTCCTGACCGAGGAGGAGCGCGAGGTCGTAAACCTGCTGATCAAGGCCTCGGACCTGCTGAGCGAGGTCTACCTGCGCCAGCGCTTCGCACAGAACCCGCAGGTCCAGCGCGCGGTCTCGATGAACCGGCGCGCCGACCGCGACCAGCTGGTCGAGATGTTCGCGCGCAACTTCGGTCCCTGGGATACGCTCGCCGAACTGCACCCCTTCTGGGGCAATACCGCGATGCCCGAGGGCGCGGGCTTCTATCCCGTCGACCTCACCCGCGCCGACTTCGAGAGCTACCTTGCCGCCCATCCGGGCGAAAAGGCCGCGCTGACCAGCCCCTATACGGTGGTGAAGCGTGAGGGCGACAAGCTCGTCGCGGTGCCCTATTCGGTCGAATACAAGGAGTGGCTCGAGCCCGCCGCGAAGCTGCTCGAGCAGGCGGCGGCGCGTACCTCGAACGCCAGCCTGAAGAAGTTCCTTTCCCTGCGCGCCAAGGCTTTCCGCACCGACGACTACTTCGAGAGCGAGCTGGCCTGGATGGACATCGAGGGCACCCCGATCGAACCCGCGATCGGCCCCTACGAGGTCTATACCGACCGCCTGATGGGCGCGAAGACCGCGTTCGAGAGCTTCGTGACGCTCAAGGACCCCGAGGAAAGCGCCGCGCTCGCCAAGTACAAGAACTACCTCAAGGACATGGAAGCCAACCTCCCGATCGAGGACCAGTACAAGAACTTCCAGCGCGGTTTCGCCAGCCCGATCGCGGTGGCAGAACAGGTCCACGGCGGAGGCGACAACGTGCCCGGGCCGCAGACGGTCGCCTTCAACCTGCCCAACGACGAGCGCGTGCGCGAGGCCAAGGGCGCGAAGAAGGTGATCCTCTCGAACGTGCTTGGCGCCAAGTTCGAGCGCATCCTCGCTCCGATGGGCGCGCTGGTGCTGAAGGCGGATCAGGCCGCGCTCGTCGCCAAGAAGTACATGGTCTTCGAGACGCTGTTCCACGAGCTGTCGCATAGCCTCGGGCCGGGTACGATCACGGTCGGCGGCGAGACGACCACCGTCGACAAGATGCTCAAGGAGCAGGGCTCCGCGCTCGAGGAGGCCAAGGCCGACGTCGCGGGCGTCTGGAACATCCTGCTGATGATGGACAAGGGCGAGATCCCCGCGACCGAGAAGCCGCAGCTCTTCGCGACCTACTTCACCGGCATCTTCCGCGCGGTGCGCTTCGGTGCGGTCGAGGCCCACGGCAAGGGCGCAGCGCTCCAGTACGGCTACCTGCGCGCCAAGGGGGCCTTCACCTACGATGCCGCCTCGGGCCGCTACACGGTCGACGATGCGAAGACGGAGGCGGGCGTGCGCGACCTGCTTCACGACATCCTGATGCTGCAGGCCAAGGGCGACTACGAGGGCACCAAGGCGTTCATGGCGAAGTGGGCGAAGCTCGACGCCGAGGCCGAACAGGCAATCGCGGCGATGGGCAGCCTGCCGGTCGATATCCGCCCGGTCTATCCCGACGCGGTGTGAGCATGCGGCGGGAGGCCGGAGTGACCGGTCTCCCGCGCAGCCTGGGGCTTACTACAAGGCCCACCACAGGTAGCCGGTGATCGTCGCGAGCGAGATGATCGTCGAGCCCAGCACCACGCGCGCGGTGACCTCGGCCTCGCGCCCGTAGAACTCGGCGAGCATGAACGGGCCGGTGCCGGTCGGCAGGGCCGAGAGGATCACCGCGGCATGGACCGTTGCCGCCTCGAGGTGGAGCAGCGGGGCGGCGATCAGCCAGACGATGAGCGGCTGCAGCACCAGCTTGATCGCCATGAGCATGCCGACGCGTGCGCGCGGGGTCTTGCTGCCCTTGCGGTCGGCGGCGAGGAACAGGCCGAGCGCGACCAGCGCACAGGGCGAGGCGGCATTGCCGAGCAGGGTCAGGAAGCTATCGACGGGGCCGGGCAGGGCAATCCCCGTGATCGGGAAGAGGCTTGCGACGAGCGGGGCTGCTACCAGCGGATTGGCGAGCACCCGGCGCGCGACCTTGAGCGCCAGCGCCCGGTAGGAGGCGGCCTTCTGCGTGCTCGCCTCGATCAGCACGATTGCAGTCGCGAAGAGCGCGCAGACCGTCATCAGCACCGAGAGCAGGGTGAGCGACTGGAACTGTGCGCCGAGCACCGCTGCGATGATCGGGAAGCCCATGTAGCCATTGTTGGCATAGCTCGAATTGAGCCCGTCGATGGCCGCGTCGGCAAGCCCGTGGCGCATGCGCCAGGCGAGCGTGAGCACGAAGGTGCCGAGCGTCCCGCCGACCATCGCGACAAGGAAGCCGGGCTGCCACAGCTGTGCAGGCTGGGCGGTCGCGACGATGTGGAAGAGCAGTGCGGGCAGCGCCAGCCAGACCACGAAGCGGTTGAGCTCGCTCGTCGACTGCGGCCCGAGCGCGCCGAGCCGCCGTGCCAGCCAGCCGGCGAAGATGAGCGCGAAGATCGGCAGGACGGTGAGCAGCGGGGTCAGCATGTGGCAGGCCAGTTCGGTTGGGCGGGGTCTCGTTCAGCGCGGTCGGTCGCAGGCGTCGTGCGCGCTCAGAACGAGACGCGCATGTAGCCCGAGACCCGCGCGCCGCTGTCGTTGTCCCAGTAGGGGCTGGTGCGGTTGGCGGACTGGTCGATGGTGGTGTCGGAGAACTGCATGCCATAGGCAAGGTTGAGGTGCGAGCGCTCGATGCCGAGGCGATAGTCGGTGTAGTTGCCGTCGGGGCGCAGGCGCACGGCGCGCATCGCGGCCAGCGTGTCGTCCTTGCGCGAACCCAGGGTATGGCCCGCCCCGGCGTAGAGCGTGAAGCCGGTGCCGGGCAGTCCCAGCTCGGCGTCGGCGGAGAGGTAGAGGTTGTCGCCGCCGATGGCGTCCTGCGAGGGCGCATAGGCAGCGCCCAGGCGCAGCCATGCCGGGCCGAGCGTGCGCGAGACGCCGCCTTCCAGCTCGACGTAGTCCATCGCGCCCGCATCGAGGTAGAGGTGCGCGCGCGCGCCGGCGGTGAAGGTCCAGCCTGCCGAGGCGGTGCGCAGCTGCGGCGCGATCTCGAGACCGAGCTCGGCATCACCGTTGCGGTTGCTCGAGCGCAGCGTGGCAGCGCGCGCATCGAGGATGAAGGAGGAGGTGACGGGCAGCGTGCCATCGACGAGGAGCGCGGCCTTGCCGCCGCTCTGGCCAAGGCCGCGTGCACGAAGGTCGGTGGTCGCCTCGATCGCGGCGCTCGCGGGCAATACGCCCTGCGCCTGCGCGGCAAGCGGTGCGAACGCGGCTGCGGCGAGGGTGAGCGCTGCGGCCTTGCGCGCGATGGCGGGGATAGAGGGGAAGGAGAAGCCGGACGGGGCCGCATGGGCGGCGGTAACGCAATGCCTGTACATGCGGCCCCGCTTAGCGATGGATCAGTGCTCGGCCAAGGACTTAGCGGCAGTGATGGTCGCGGCGAGCTGGGGGCGGTCGGCGCTCGCGACCTCGGCGAGGTGGGCGCGCATGTCCTCGCCACGTTCGGCGACGAGCTGGGCGGCGAGGTCATCGCGGCTCACGCAGCGTCCGGCGCGGGTCTGCGAAAGCTTGGTCCGGCCCGGCAGCACGGTGCTGATCGCCTCGCCTGACGCTGCATCGGCGATGCGGCGCTCGACGGTGACGAGGCCCGAGACACGGCAGCGCTGGTTGGTGCGATGGCTGGCCGAACCCGTGCCCAGCTGGCGCGTCGTGGTCTCGACATGAGCGACATAGGACACGGAGTAGGCCTTACCGTTCTGCTCGTGTTCGATGGTGTGCACGGGCGCGCCGGTGGTTGCGGCGGCAGCGACGAGGGTGGCGACGAGAATGCTCATGGGGTTCCTTTGCGTGTCTGCCCGGTTTCGGGCGGTTGGGGGCGAAACCGGGGGGAATGCGTCGCCGGGAGAGGACGCGCGATTGCTTCGCGAGGACGCACGGGTCAACGCGGGCAGGCGGGTTACTTCGCAGAGCGAGAGATAGGAGCCCCGGTGTCCATTATTGCGGGACCATGCGGACACCGGGGCACGAGACGCGGGTCACAGTCGGGGGTGCGTCTCGCCGAGTTTGCAGCGCTAGCGGATGCGCGATGGAGGAATGCGCCAGACCCCGATCAGGGGTGTGGTCGGGGCGCTGGAAGCGCATTCCGGACAGGCCATCGACATCGTACTCTCTCCCAAAAGCGATAGCGCGCTCAATATTCGGGCATATGATGCCTCTCGATTGAGCAGTGCATGCGTACCTTTTGTGCAATGCTGCATTGTTGCTGCTTCGCAAGATTGCTTGGCATGGCGCCGGGGGAGAGCTTGCCGCGCGCATGCAACCGGGGGTGGGGTTTGATGCGATCCGATGCCATTCCGCTCCATAATCCGGATTTACGCCCGATACCGCTCAGGCTGAGCTTGTCGAAGCCCGTGGATGGCACCCGCAACCCATTTCCCCAGGCCTGCAACAAGGCTTCGACAAGCCCAGCCCGAGCGGATGGGAGGAAGAGGAGGGGGCACAGAGCGCCTCAGGGACCTGCCCTGAAAGGCGATGACCCACGCAATCCGGCGCTGCCACGAAAAAAGGGCGGCGCCGACCTGCGGCACCGCCCCTCTTTCTCGTTCGGCCCTCTGAGGACCGGCGCGATCACATGTGGATCGGCTTGCCCTGGATGCCCATCGCGGCTTCCTTGATGGCTTCCGAATGGGTCGGATGCGCATGGCAGGTGTAGGCGATGTCTTCGCTGGTGGCGCCGAATTCCATGGCCTGCGCGGCCTGCGCGATCATGGTACCGGCCACCGAGGCGATGCACCACACGCCGAGCACGCGGTCGGTCTCGGCGTCGGCAATGACCTTCACGAAGCCGTCGGGCTCGTGGTTGGTCTTGGCGCGCGAGTTGGCGAGCATCGGGAACTTGGAGGTCTTGATCTTGCCCTTTTCCTTGGCGGCTTCCTCGGTGAGGCCGACGCCGGCGATTTCGGGCTGGGTGTAGACCACGCCGGGGATGACATCGTGGTTCACGATGCCGGTCAGGCCAGCGATGTTCTCGGCCACGGCAATGCCCTCGTCCTCGGCCTTGTGCGCGAGCATCGGGCCGGGGATGACGTCACCGATCGCCCACACGCCGTCGACCTTGGTGCCGAAGTCGTGGTCGGTCTCGATCTGGCCGCGCTGGTTGAGCTCGAGGCCGATCTTGTCGAGGCCAAGGCCCTCGGTGTTGGGACGACGACCGATCGCGACGAGCACGACGTCGGCATCGAGCACTTCGGCATCGCCGCCAGCGGCGGGCTCGACGGTGACCTTGGCGGCCTTGCCCTCGACCGAGACGCCGGTGACCTTGGTCTTCAGCTTGAGGGTCATGCCCTGCTTCTTGAAGATCTTCGAGGCTTCCTTGCGCACGTCCATGTCCATGCCGGGCAGGAGCTGGTCAAGGAACTCGACCACGGTGACTTCCGCGCCGAGACGACGCCAGACCGAACCGAGTTCCAGGCCGATCACGCCGCCGCCGATGACGACCATCTTCTTGGGGACGGCCGAAAGCTCGAGCGCACCGGTCGAATCGACGACCACGCCGCCGGCATTGTCGATCTCCACGCCGGGAAGCGGGGTGACGCTCGAGCCGGTGGCGATGACGATGTTCTTTGCGGTCTTGGTCTCGCCGCCCACCTCGACGGTGTGCGCGTCCTTGAACTGGGCGTAGCCCTTGAGCCAGTCGACCTTGTTCTTCTTGAACAGGAACTCGATGCCGCCGGTAAGGCCGCTGACCGCGTCCTTGCGCTGGCCCTGCATCGCGGGAAGGTCGAGCTCGGGGGTTACCTTGATGCCCATCGAGGCCATCGCGCCATTGGCGGCGGCATCGAAGTATTCCGAGGCGTGGAGCAGGGCCTTCGAGGGGATGCAACCCACGTTGAGGCAGGTGCCGCCAAGCGTCTCGCGGCCTTCGGCGCAGGCGGTCTTGAGACCGAGCTGTGCACCGCGGATCGCGGCGACGTAGCCGCCGGGGCCGGCGCCGATGACAAGCAGGTCGTAATCGTAATCAGCCATTGTTTCGGCCTTTCGTCGCGCTAGGGGCTTCGACAAGCTCAGCCTGAGCGGGAATTGGTATTCAAGTCAATCGAACCCGCCAACCCTGAGCCTGTCGAAGGGCGGGCGGGCCTGCCGCTCCGGCCGGCCACGAGGGCAGGCGGAGCGGCGAGGCAACCTCAGAGGTCGATGAGGAGACGCGTGGGATCCTCGATCGCTTCCTTGATCGTCTTGAGCGCGGTAACCGCCTCGCGGCCGTCGATGATGCGGTGATCGTAGCTCAGCGCGATGTACATCATCGGGCGGATCACGATCTGGCCGTTGCGCACGACCGGACGGTCCTCGATGCGGTGAAGGCCGAGCACCGCCGACTGGGGCGGGTTGATGATTGGGGTGGACATCAGGCCACCGAACACGCCGCCGTTGGAGATCGTGAAGGTGCCGCCCTTCATGTCTTCCATGGTGAGCGTGCCTTCCTTGGCCTTCTTGCCGTAGTCGGCGATGGCCTTCTCGATGCCCGCGAACGAGAGCTTGTCGCAGTCCTTGACGACGGGGACGACGAGGCCGTTCGGGGCCGAGACCGCGATCGAGATGTCGACGTAGTCGTGGTAGACGATCTCGTTGCCGTCGATCTGCGCGTTGACCGCCGGGATGTCCTTGAGCGCGAGGACCGAGGCCTTGGCGAAGTAGGACATGAAGCCAAGCTTGATGCCGTGCTTCTTGGCGAAGACGTCCTTGTACTTGTTGCGCGATTCCATGACGGCCGACATGTCGACGTCATTGAACGTGGTGAGCAGCGCTGCATCTTCCTGCGCGCTCTTGAGGCGCTTGGCGATGGTCTGGCGCAGACGCGTCATCTTGACGCGTTCCTCGTTGCGCGCCGACGGCGCGGCAGCTGCCGGGGCCGAAGCGGCGGGCGAGCCGGCGGGCTTGTTCTTGGCAGCCTCGAGGACATCGTCCTTGGTGATGCGGCCGTCCTTGCCGGTGCCCTTGATCGTCGCGGGGTCGATGCCGTGCTCGAGTACCGCGCGGCGCACCGCGGGCGAGAGAACGGCAGCGCCTGCCGAACCTTCGTCGCCAGCCGAAGCGGCGGCGGCAGGTGCCGGAGCGGGCGCGGCAGCGGCGGGAGCCGGAGCAGCGGCCTTGGCGGCGGGAGCGGCAGCACCGCCCGAACCTTCCTCGATGGTCGCGATCAGCGCGTCGACGGTGACGGTGTCACCCTCGGCGGCGAGCTGCTGGCCCATCACGCCGGCATGCGGGGCCATCACGTCGATGGCGACCTTGTCGGTCTCGAGGCTGCAGATGGGCTCGTCGGCGGCAACCGCTTCGCCGGGCTGCTTGAGCCACTGGCCGATGGTGGCCTCGGCGACGGATTCCCCGAGCGTGGGGACCTTGACTTCGGTGGACATGATTTATCTCAAGCCTTTTGCTTGCGGCGGAGTTCGGAACGGACGGAAAGGTGCAGCGCATCGGCGACCAGCGCGGACTGCTCGGCGACGTGGCGCTTGGCAAGACCGGTTGCGGGCGAGGCCGAGGCGTGGCGACCGGCATAGCGCGGACGCGGGTTCGAGACGCCGGCTTCCTTGGCGGCGGCCTCGATCTCGTTCTCGACGAAGAACCAGGCGCCGTTGTTCTTGGGCTCTTCCTGGCACCAGCAGATTTCCTCGAGGTTGGTCATGCGCGAGAGGCGCAGGGCCAGCGGCTCGCCCGGGAAGGGGTAGAGCTGCTCGAGGCGGATGATCTGGGTGTCGTCGATCTCGTTCTCGTCGCGGGCCTCGATCAGGTCGTAGTAGACCTTGCCCGAGCACAGGATGACCTTCTTGGTCGCAGTGTCTTCCGGCGCCTTGGGGTCGGAAAGAATGCGGAAGAAGTGACCCTCGCCGGTGAAGTCCTCGGCGGGCGACTTGGCCATCGGGTGACGCAGCAGCGACTTGGGCGTCATGATGACGAGCGGCTTGCGGAACGGACGGTGCATCTGGCGGCGAAGCACGTGGAAGTAGTTCGCCGGGGTCGTGATGTTGCAGACCTGGATGTTGTCCGATGCGCAAAGCTGGAGGAAGCGCTCGAGGCGTGCCGAGGAGTGCTCGGGGCCCTGGCCTTCATAGCCGTGCGGCAGCAGCATGACGAGACCGTTGGCGCGCAGCCACTTGGCCTCGGATGCGGCGATGTACTGGTCGATCACGATCTGCGCGCCGTTGGCGAAGTCGCCGAACTGCGCTTCCCACAGCACGAGGGTCTTGGGATCGGCGCTCGCATAGCCGTACTCGAAGCCGAGCACGCCGTATTCCGAGAGCGTCGAGTTCAGGACCTCGAAGCTGCCGTGGGGCAGGGTGGTGAGCGCGGTGTACTTGTGCTCGTCCTTCTGGTCGACCCAGACCGCGTGGCGCTGCGAGAAGGTGCCGCGCTCGCAGTCCTGGCCGGACAGGCGCACGCCGTAACCCTCGGTGACGAGGCTGCCGAAGGCGAGTGCCTCCGCGGTCGCCCAGTCGAAGCCCTCGCCGCTCTTGAACATCTCTTCCTTGGCGGAAAGGACGCGCGCGAGCGTGCGGTGGATGTTGAGGTCCTCGGGCACGGTGGTCAGCGTGCGGCCCAGGCTCTCGAACAGCTTGGTGTCGATGCCGGTCTGCACGTTGCGGCGCGCGCTCTCGGTGTCGGCGGGCTTGTGGAAGCCCGACCAGCGACCCGCGAACCAGTCGGCCTGGTTGGCCTTGTAGGTCTTGGCCGCCTCGAACTCGTCCTCGAGGTGCGCGGTGAAGGCCGCCTCGGTCTCGCCGAGGAAGGCGTCGTCGATCACGCCTTCGCCCTTGAGGCGCTCGGCGTAGATCTTGGAGACCGGCGGGTGCTGCTTGATCTTTGCGTACATCAGCGGCTGGGTGAAGCCGGGCTCGTCGCCCTCGTTGTGGCCGAAGCGGCGGTAGCACCACATGTCGATCACGACGTCGCGGCCGAAGGTCTGGCGGTAGTCGATCGCCAGCTTGCAGGCGAAGGTCACCGCAGCCGGATCATCGCCGTTGACGTGAAGGATCGGCGCCTGGACGCCCTTGGCGACGTCCGAGGGGTAGGGCGAGTTGCGCGCGAACTGCGGGCTCGTCGTGAAGCCGATCTGGTTGTTGATGATGAAGTGGATGCAGCCACCGGTGTTGTAGCCCTTCACGCCCGACAGGCCGAAGCACTCCCACACGATGCCCTGGCCGGCGAAGGCGGCATCGCCGTGGATCAGCACGGGCAGCACGGTCTTGTGCTTGGCGCCCGGGCCGACGTCGTCGCCGATGTCGTCGTGGTGGACCTGGTAGGCGCGCACCTTGCCGAGCACGACCGGATCGACCGTCTCGAGGTGCGAGGGGTTGGGCATCAGGCTCATGTGGACCTTGATGCCGTCGAACTCGCGGTCGGCCGAGGTGCCCAGGTGGTACTTCACGTCACCCGAACCGCCCACGTCCTCGGGGTTGGCGGTGCCGCCCGAGAATTCGTGGAAGATGACCTTGTAGGGCTTGGCGAGAACGTTGGCGAGGACGTTGAGGCGGCCGCGGTGGGCCATGCCGTAGACGATCTCGCGCACGCCGAGCTGGCCGCCGTACTTGATCACGCTCTCGAGCGCGGGGATCATCGCTTCGCCGCCGTCGAGGCCGAAGCGCTTGGTGCCCACGTACTTCTTGCCGAGGAACTTCTCGTACTGCTCGCCGCGCACGACGGCTTGAAGGATCGCCTTCTTGCCCTCGGGGGTGAACTCGATTTCCTTGTCGGCGCCTTCCATGCGTTCCTGCAGGAAGCGGCGCTCCTCGACATCGTTGATGTGCATGTACTCGAGGCCGACCGCGCCGCAGTAGTTGGCGCGAAGGATCGCCACCAGCTCGCGCACGGTGGTCCACTCGAGGCCGAGGCTGCCGCCGACGTAGACCGGACGGTCCTGGGCTGCGCCTTCGAAGCCGTGGTACTCGGGGGTGAGGTCGGCAGGCAGGTGGCGCTGCGTCGAAAGGCCGAGCGGGTCAAGATCGGCGGCGAGGTGACCGCGCACGCGATAGGTGCGGATCAGCATCATGGCGCGGATGGAATCCGCGGCTGCCTGGTCTATGCTCTTCTGATCGACCTTGGCACCGCCCTTGGCGGCTGCCTTCTCGACCGCCATGCGCAGCGCCGAGGGATCGAGACCTTGCGTGAGGTCGTCCTCGTTCTCTGCGCCGACGAGCGGCCAGTTCTTGCGCTGCCAGCTGGGTCCGGCCTGGGGGCCGTCGAGGGCCTGGTCGGGGGTGAACTCGAAACTTTCGTCGCCCATGGGGTCACCTTTTCCGTGCCGGCGCATGATGCCCGGTACATCCTGGGAATGGTCTGGGCACTGGGGTTCCCGGGGAGGAGCCGAAGTGCTTGGTTGTCTTACCGCAGGACGCTTCTCGGCGCCTTAGCAGCGTACTTCGTAGTCTTCGGGTCGGCGGGGCCGTGCTTTTTGCGCGCGGTCACCTTGCAGGCCCGTGTCCCCGGGCGGGCGCGCCTTGCGACGCGGCCCGCCCGGAAATGGGATCAGGCGATTTCCTTGAGGGCTTCCACAAGGGTCTCACCGAGCAGCGAGGGGCTGGCAGCAACCTTGATGCCGGCCTCTTCCATCGCCGCGATCTTGTCCTCGGCGCCGCCCTGGCCGCCCGAGACGATGGCGCCTGCGTGGCCCATGCGGCGGCCCGGAGGTGCCGTGCGACCCGCGATGAAGCCGGCCATCGGCTTCTTGCGGCCACGCTTGGCCTCGTCCTTGAGGAACTGCGCTGCTTCTTCTTCGGCCGAGCCGCCGATCTCGCCGATCATGATGATCGACTTGGTCTCGTCGTCGGCGAGGAAGAGTTCCAGCACGTCGATGAAGTTGGTGCCGTTGACCGGGTCGCCGCCGATGCCGACCGCGGTGGTCTGGCCAAGGCCTGCGTTGGTGGTCTGGAACACGGCTTCGTAGGTCAGCGTGCCCGAGCGCGAGACCACGCCGACCGAACCCTTCGAGAAGATGTTCGCGGGCATGATGCCGATCTTGCACTCACCGGGGGTGAGCAGGCCGGGGCAGTTGGGGCCGATGAGGCGCGACTTCGAGCCCGAGAGGGCGCGCTTCACGCGGACCATGTCGAGGACGGGAACGCCCTCGGTGATGGCGACGATCAGTTCGATCTCGGCATCGATCGCCTCGAGGATGGCGTCGGCGCAGCCCGAGGGCGGAACGTAGACGCACGAGGCGTTGGCGCCGGTGACGGCCTTGGCTTCGGCCACGGTGTCGAACTGGGGCAGGCCCAGGTGATCGGTGCCGCCCTTACCGGGGGTCACGCCGGCAACCATCTGCGTGCCGTAGTCAAGCGCGGCCTGGGTATGGAAGCTGCCGGTCTTGCCGGTCATACCCTGGGTGATGACCTTGGTGTTCTTGTCGACGAGAATTGACATCGGTTTTTCCTGTTCCTGTTCCTGGAAACGACCCGCGAGGGCCGGGGAGGTACCAAGAAACTATTCTGTTCGAGCGATACCGGCCTTTTTGTCAGGGCCGGCATCGCGCGAGGTCTCTACTATCAGGCCAGGCTCTCGTCGATGCCCTTGCAGGCGGTGACCAGTTCCTTGACCGCGTCGATCGAGACCTGGAGGCCTGCCTTGGCGGTGTCGTCGAGAGCGATCTCGATGACTTCCTCGACGCCGTCCGAGCCGATCTTGACCGGAACGCCGACGTACATGCCGTCAACGCCGTACTGGCCTTCGAGGTAGGCGGCGCAGGGCAGGACGCGCTTCTGGTCGAGCAGGTAGCTCTCGGCCATCGAGATCGCCGAGGCAGCCGGTGCGTAGAAGGCCGAGCCGGTCTTGAGCAGGGCAACGACTTCGCCGCCGCCGCCAGCGGTGCGCTTGACGATCGCGTCGATGCGCTCCTGGGTCGACTTGCCCATCTTGATGAGGTCGGGGACGGGGATGCCCTTGACGGTCGAGTACTCGACGATCGGCACCATGGTGTCGCCGTGGCCGCCGAGCACGAACGAGGTCACGTCGCGCACCGAGACGCCGAATTCCCATGCAAGGAAGGTCGAGAAGCGGGCCGAGTCGAGCACGCCGGCCATGCCGACGACCTTGTTGTGGGGGAGCCCTGAGAATTCGCGCAGCGCCCAGACCATCGCGTCGAGCGGGTTGGTGATGCAGATCACGAAAGCGTCGGGGGCGTTCTTGGCGATGCCTTCGCCGACCGACTTCATCACCTTGAGGTTGATGCCGAGCAGGTCGTCGCGGCTCATGCCGGGCTTGCGGGGCACACCCGCGGTGACGATGATGACGTCCGCGCCGGCGATGTCGGCGTAGTCGTTGGTGCCGGTGATCGAGGCGTCGAAGCCTTCGACCGGGCCGCACTGGGAAAGGTCGAGCGCCTTGCCCTGGGGGATGCCTTCGGCGATGTCGAACAGGACGATGTCGCCCAGTTCCTTCTGCGCGGCGAGGTGTGCCAGCGTGCCGCCGATGTTGCCGGCGCCGATGAGGGCAATCTTCTTACGAGCCATGATGCTTGCTTGTCCTTCCCAATGGCGGGATTGACGGACTTGATGGCGCGCGCTTCATCCCGCGAAAGGCGCGTGCCGCTAGTTGCAAGGGCGGCCCTAACCCTGTCATTGCAACATTGCAACCGCCAATGCGGCCAAATCGGGAGGTAAGGGCTGCATTTTAGTGATAACAGTTCGCAATTGCAATAAGCAGGGTAAATAGCGGGTTCCTGCGGGCCTAATGCGGTATTTCAAGCGCACGTTTGGCTGCTCGGGTTGCAGAAAATGCAACTCGAAAAGGGCGCTGGTTCGACTCGTGACGGCCTTTGGAGGGGCATGGCGGGGGTGCCGTCGCTTCGGTGCGCGGCGGCCCTGCGCAGCCCGTCATCGCGGGCGCTTGAGCTGGGGTCGGTGGCCTGACCATGTCCCGGATTTCGGTGGCGCACCGCACCTCGGCAAGAGGCACCGGCGGCGCTCGTCGCACCCCCAAGGCGAAATGGCGGCGGGGCGAAGTACATTTGCGACAAGGTCGAACGAACCGGGCCGCGCGAACCGTATCGATCCGCGCGGCCCTGTTTGGCGTGCACTATCTGTCGTGGAGCGGGGTTCGAGCCCGCACGTCCCGGCTCAGGCGGGCTTGGCGAGCCGCTTCTCGAAGCGCGCGGCCATGCGGCGGTCGAGGCGGCGGCAGATCTCGATCCACCAGCTGCACGAGACGGCATCGCCGTTGAGGTTGGCAGCCTGCGCGTTGCGGCGCGCATGTTCGGCGGCGGAGAGGCCGTGGCGTGCGAAGTGGCGCAATGCCTCGCCGAGCATCGCCTCGTCGTTGGCGGGTACGGTGACGCCCTCGGCGCTCGGCGTGCGGTTGACGATCGAGAGCTCGATCGTGCCCGGCGCGCACTTGCGGTCGGCATTGTCGTTGCCGGCGCTGAGCGGCGCAGAACGGCAGATAGCCGTGTCGATCGCCGGCTTCGCGCATCCCCTGGCGGCAGCGAAACGAATTGCCATAACTGGTCTGAACCCTTCTTGTTGTCTTGAGACCCCTTGGCGACGGTGGATTCTGCCTCCGCGACCCGATGCGCTCCTTCTAGGGGAGAGGCGCTAAGTGTTTGTTTGAGGCTATGGTTTCTTCGAAGTTTACGAAGACGAGACGTGCTTCTCAGGAGCCGGGACGAGCGATCCAGCGGCCCGAGTTGCGATATTCGGGGCGCACGCCGGTCGAACCGGGCAGCGCGGGGGCATCGCTCGCCGGCGCAGGCTCACTTGCGAGCGGAGCCGGAGAGGTGGCGTCGGCGCGCCAGCGGCTTTCGGGCAGGTTGTCGGTGCGTGGCAGGGCGCTGGCTGCAGTCTGCGCTGGCGCGGCGGGGGCGCTGCTGGACGGCGCGGCGAAGGCGTTCTGCAGCGCCACCGGGTCGAGCGTGTCAGTGCCCATAGCGCTTCCAGCCAGCCGTGCATGGGGAGCGGCGACCGGCTCGCCGCCGCCATAGACATAGCGAAAGGAGGATAGCTCGCCCGCGCGTCCGGCGAAGCTGTAGAAACGGTGCGCGCCGATGGTGGTGAGATAGTGCAGGCTCGGCGCCCAGTAGGGGCTGACCTGAAGCGTGTGGTAATGCGTGGCGAGCCCGACGGGCGCATAGACCTTGCCTGCCAGCGCCTCGCGCGCGACCTTCTCGGCGCGGGCCCAGAAATAGGGTGCGGGGCGGCGGGCCATCGCGCCGTCGCAGGTGAACGAGAACTGGCAGCCCGTCGCGCGCTCGGAGCCTTCGTAGACCACGCCGCACACGTTGGAGGGGTAGGCGGGGTGCGCAAGCCGGTTGAGCACGACCTGCGCCACCGCGCGCTGGCCCGCCTCGGGCTCGCTCGCGGCCTCGTAGTAGATCGCAGCGGTCATGCACTGCAACGCGCGCGAGCGGTCGAGCGCGCTCGGGGCATGTCGCCCGCCTGCGTCGTAATAGCTGAAAGAGCGTGCGGCAGGGCCGACTTGCGCGCCCGCGGCATCGAGCACCGAGCCGCCGTCGCGCGCCGTGGTCTCCTTCATCTCGAGATAATAGAAGGCCGAGCCGGGAAAGCTGGTGCCGGGCTGCTCGAAAGGCATCGGCTCGACCACCAGCGCCTGGACTTGCGCATTGCCGATCTCGAAGGCGCCACCGTCGAAGGGCTGCGCGATGCTCGCCCAGCCGCCCGGCGCGACGAAGGCGGGCAGCGCGAGCGCGGAGACCGCGCAGGCAGCGAGCCGCTTGCGCAGCCGCGCGCGGCGACGGCGCAGGCCCATGCCGCGCCGCTGGCGCGAGAAGCGCCCGGCGAAATCGGCAGGACGCACCAGCTGCGCAGCCAGAGGGCTCAGGACAGGAGGCTGCGTTTCAGCGGAACGCGGCGCTGCGACAGGCACGCGAGGCGCCTGTGCCGATCCGCTCGCCATGGCCTCCCGTGCTGTCACGCTTAGTCCCTGAACCGGCGGATGCGTGCATCGGGCACGCGACTCCGCGACATGCCGGCTCACAGCGACCCGGTCCGCCCGGCATATGGCAGAGGCCTTAAGGAATTGCATCTGGCCGGCTCGGGGCCTCGGCTTCGGCTGGCCGCAAATCGCGGGGATTGAGGCACGGGCGCAACACAAGGCGCTCGCGCCCCTGCGAAAAGAGCGAGGTAGCCAGCTCTCGGATTGCCCGCGCTTGCCAAGCGCGCCTGCGCCACCTATCGGCGCGGCCAAGGGGCACACCGTGCCCCTGACGTCACGGGTTGTCCGGTGAGCCTTGCGCGCCTTTTCGGCGAGAGGGGCCTGCACGGACCGAAGAGGGAAGCCGGTAACCAGTCCGGCGCTGCCCCCGCAACTGTGACCGGGGAGTTCGCCTCCGATGCCACTGGCCGCCGATGCGCTGCCGGGAAGGCGGGGCGAGCCATGATCCGGGAGCCAGGAGACCTGCCCGTGGCCGTCGTTTGCGCATCCGGGCGTGGGGACCGGGGGCCAGCGGTCTCGCGTGCCTTGAGGGCCGGCACGCCTCCGCCATGAACGGCAACGACGTTCAGGGCTCCGGAGGCAAGACAGACAATGAATTCCCGTTACCTCGCCAGCTGCGCGATCGGCGCAGTGCTCGCGCTCGCACCCGCGGTCGACGCCCATGCCGAGGAGGCGCCCGACGACATCGTCGTCACCGCCACGCGCACCGCGGCGCCGCTCTATCAGGTCGGCCAGTCGGTCTCGGTCGTCACCCGCGAGGAGATCGAGAACACCCAGGCGACCACCGCCACCGACGTGCTCTCGCGCCTGCCGGGCCTGCAGGTCACCGCCTCGGGCGGCTTCGGCCAGCCCTCGAGCGTCTTCGTGCGCGGCGCCGACAACGCGCAGAGCCTCGTGCTCATCGACGGCGTGCGCATCAACGATCCGGGCGATGTCGGCGGCGGCTTCGACTTCGGCGCGCTGACCGTCGCGCAGTTCGACCGCATCGAGGTCGTGCGCGGCTCGTCGAGCGTCCTGTGGGGCAGCCGTGCGATCGGCGGCGTGATCAACCTCATCACCCAGCGCCCGACCGAGGAATGGCACGCGCGCGCCCAGGCCGAATACGGCTGGCGCGACCGCAAGCAGGCCAGCGCCTCGGCCTCGGGTCTGCTCGGCCCGGTCGGCCTGACGGTCGGCGGCAACTGGATGAAGGGCGACGGCTACTCGGCCTACAACGAGCGTCGCGGCGCGACCGAGAAGGACGGCTTTGAGAGCAAGAGCGCCAATGCCCGCGCCGAGCTGGAACTGCTCGATGGGCTCACCATCGATGCCGGGACCTACTGGACCAAGGCCAATTACGACTACGACAACACCGGCGCCGATGCTCTTAATGTCGGGATGAAGCGCGATCTCACCGGCTATGGAAATGTCCGCTATGCCGGGCTCGACGATCGCCTGCACGCACGCGTGGGCTATGGCGTGGTCGATACCCGCCGCATCTCCGACGATGCGGCCTGGGGCCCTTACGAGACCAACGGCAAGAACGAACGCTTCGAGGGGCAGGTGGACTTCACCCCGGTCGAACTGGTGACCGTGTTGGTCGGGGCCGAGACCGAGAAGCAGGACTTCACCGACAATTACGGGTCCAAGGACGATATGCGTATCGACAGCGTCTTCGGCAATCTCACCGTGCGGCCCTTCGACGGTCTGACGCTCAACGGCGGCCTGCGCTACGACGACAATTCGAGCTTCGGCGATCGCACCACCTTCGCCGCGAACGGCGCATGGGCGCCGCTCGGCCTGACCGGTCCGGTGATCCGCGCGAGCTATGCCGAGGGCTTCAAGGCGCCTTCGCTATACCAGCTCTATACCAACGCCGGGTACCGCGATCTCGAGGCCGAGACCTCGAAGGGCTGGGACGCGGGCGTCGAGCAGCCTTTCGCCGACGGCAAGGGCGCGCTCACCGTGACCTGGTTCGACCGCAAGACCCGCAACCTGATCGACTACGACCTGGTCAACTGGAACTACTACAACATCGGCAAGGCCCGCGCGAAGGGGCTGGAACTGGGCATGCAGGTGCATGACTGGCAGGGCTTGGACGTCGCGCTCTCGTATACCTATCTCGATGCGACCAACGCGCTCACCGGCGCGCAGCTGCCGCGCCGCACCAAGAACAACATGCTGGTCAGCATCGACAAGCGCTGGGACGTCAATGGCGTGGGCGGCCTGCGCCTCGGCGGCGAACTGCGCGTGGGTGGCGGTCGCTGGGACGATGCCGCCAATTCGCTGCGGGTCGAGGGCAATACCGTGGTCAACCTGCGCGGCTCCTACGCGGTGACGCGCAATGTCGAGGTCTATGCCCGGCTCGATAACGTCTTCGACGAGCACTACGAGGTCGTGCGCCTCTACGGCACGCCTGGTCGTTCGGCCTATGCCGGCGTGCGGGTGAAGATGTGAGCTTGCGGCTTCCCTGCGTGGCTTCGCGCGAGGCGCCGCTGCGCCTGCGCGCGCGGCGCGCGGGGAAGCCGTGGCTGACGAAGGGAGCGTTGGCCAAATCGGCGCTGGGCTGTGCGCTCGCGCTCGGCCTTGCCGGGTGCAGCGGCGCGAATGGGCGCAGCGAAGGCGCTGCCCTCGCGCCCGGCCATCCGCGTATCGTCTCGCTCAACCCGTGTACCGACGCGGTGCTCGCCGAAGTGAGCGCGCCCGGGCAACTGCTCGCGATCTCCAGCTACAGTCACGATCCCTCGAGTACCTCGATGGGGCTGGCCGAGGCCTCGCGCTATCGCGGCGTCTCGGGCTCGGTCGAGGAAATCGCCGCGCTCGATCCGCAGGTCGTTGTCGCGAGCAGCTTCCTGCCGCCCACGACGCTCCACGCGCTCGAGGATCTCGGCATCCGCGTCGTGCGCGAACCCATCGTCACCGACGTCGCAGGCGCGAAGGCGCAGATCCGCACGCTGGCGGCGCTGACCGGCGAGCGCGCGGCGGGCGAGCGGCTGGTCGCTCGTATCGACACGGCGCTGGCCGACAGCGCGCCGCCGCCCGGCTGGAAGCCGGTGCCCGCGCTGGTGTGGCAGTCGGCGGGGCTCGTCGCGGGCAACGACGCGCTGGTCATGGACCTCGTGCGCCATGCAGGCTTCACCAATGCCGCTGCCGCGCGCGGGCTGGGGCAGGCCGATTATCTCCCGCTCGAACAAGTGCTCGCGGATCCTCCGGGCGTGATCTTCGCGGCAGGCAACCCGCTTGCCGAGGAGGACCGCGTGCTGCGCCATCCTGCGCTTGCCGAGCTCGACCATACCGCGCGCTTTTCGCTCTCGCGCTCGCTCTTGTGGTGCGCCGGGCCGACCGTGCCGCGCCTGCTGGATCGAATGGCCGATGCACGGCGCTCGCTGGCGCACGGATCGACTGCTAAGGGGGCGGGCGAATGAACCTGCGCCTCAATCTCCTCCTGCTGCTCGGCCTGCTTCTCGTCGTGCCGCTTTCGCTGCTCGCGGGGCGAGTGTGGATCGACCCGCTCGCGCCCGATACGCACAATGCCGCGCTGATCCTGTTGCAGCTGCGCCTGCCGCGCGCGGTACTCGCGCTGACGCTGGGGGCGGGGCTGGGCGTCAGCGGCGCGGCGATGCAGGCCTACTTGCGCAACCCGCTTGCCGATCCGGGCCTCTTCGGTATCGCGCCCGGCGCGGCGCTTGGCGCGGTGCTCAGTTTCTGGACCGGCTATGCCGCCTCGCCCTATTTCCTGCCGATCTTCGCGCTCGTCGGCGCGGCTGGCGCCATGGCGCTGCTCGCGCTCATCGCCGGGCGCGGGGGCGGGGTGGCGCTGTTCACGCTCGCGGGCCTGATGGTCTCGAGCCTTGCGGGCGCGCTGATGAGCCTCGCGATCAGCCTATCGCCGTCGCCCTTCGCGATGAGCGAGATCGTGACCTGGATGATGGGCGCGCTCGCTGACCGTTCGTGGCGCGAGGTGTGGATCGCGCTGCCACTGACGGGCGCGGGTATCGCCGTGCTCTACGGTGCGCGGCGCAGTCTCGATGCGCTGACGCTGGGCGAATCCGCCGCGCGCTCGCTCGGCGTCGATCCGCTGGTGCTGCAGGTGCAGGTGATCCTGGGCATCGGCCTCGTCATCGGCTCGGGGGTCGCGGTCGCCGGGATCATCGGCTTCGTCGGGCTGATGGTGCCGCATCTCGTGCGCCCGCTGACCGACCGGCGACCAAGCTCGCTGCTGGTGCCGAGCGGTCTTGCAGGCGCGCTGCTGCTGCTCGTCGCCGACTGCCTGTGCCGCGTGCTTCCGCTCGCGAGCGGCGAGCTGCGCCTCGGTATCGCGCTCAGTCTGCTGGGCACGCCGTTCTTCCTCGCGCTACTGCTGCGCATGCGCCGGGGGATGATCTGATGTTCGCTGGCGTGGGAGGCCCTGCATGACCATCGAGGCGCGCGCCCTTGGCGTCACCGGTCGGCTCGAGAACGTCTCGCTGCAGGCTCCGCGCGGCACGGTCACCGCGATCTGCGGGCCCAACGGCGCGGGCAAGTCTACGCTGCTCTCCTGCCTTGCCGACCTGCGCCGCCCCGACAGCGGTTCGGTCCACCTTGCCGGGCGGCCCTTGCACTTCACCTCGCCGCGCGAACGCGCGCAGTGGCTGGGCTACCTGCCGCAAAGCCCCGAGGTCGCCTGGGACGTTTCCGTCGAGACGCTGGTCTCGCTCGGCCGCCTGCCCTGGAGCGGGGCGCCCGCGCGCGAGAACACCGAGGCGATCGAGGAGGCCATCGCGACGATGGACCTTGCCGAGCTGCGCCACCGTCCGGTCTCGCACCTTTCGGGCGGCGAGCGTGCGCGCGCGCTGATGGCGCGGGTGCTGGCGACGCGCCCGGGCTACCTGCTTGCCGACGAGCCGCTGGCCAGCCTTGACCTCGGCCATGCCGCCGCCCTGATGCGCCGCCTGCGCCATCAGGCGCGGCAGGGCAGGGGCGTGGTGCTGGTGATCCACGATCTCGCCACTGCGATGAACCATGCCGACTACGTCGTCGTGCTCGACCGCGGCCACGTCGCCTCCGAGGGACCGCCCGAGGTCGCGCTCACCCGCGAGATCGTCTCCTCCGTATGGAAGTGCCCCGCGACATGGCTGGGCGAGCCGGGCGAACGCGCGCTCTCGATCGGGCTGCCCTCGCCGGTGAGCGAGCGCGGGCTGTTGCCGCGCGACTGAGGCGCGCACGCCGCAAGGGCTCGCAAATGCTGCAGGCGCGAAGGGAATTTCGCGCCGCGCTTCGTCGTATCGCCCAAAAGTCGCGGAATTCCGGGAAAAAGTGCTACAGGAGCGGCGGGTTGAAATTTTACAGATTATCCGCTATATACTGGCTCATGACTAACAATATTGCAGAATTTTCCCGCTTCACCTATCTGGACCAGAACTTTCACGATCTGCGTGAATATTGCGAAGACAAGGGCATCTGGATTTGCCAGTCCCTGCGTCGTAAAGGACCGCTTACTTTCGCTCTCGCAAGAAATGACGATGTAGCGAGCGACCTGAGCAACCGTTTCAGCTGATCTATTAAAAAAGGCCGCTCCTTTACGGGTGCGGCCCTTTTTCATTTTGGGTGACCGACGGCCACTGTCTGGTGCCATGACCGCTGAGGTGCGGCGGCTGGCAGGGGCGATTTTCGACGGTTTCAAGGCCGGTTGGGCACAGATCGTGCGCAACCGGCTTTTTCGTGTGCTTCAGGCAGCGTGCGTTCCCGCGCCGAGACCGAGCTTGTCGGCCAGCGTCTCGACCGGCGGCCTGCTGCGAGCCGGGGCGGCAGGCGCGGCGGTTTCGCCGAGCGCTGCGGCGATGTCGCTGGCCGAGGGCGCGATCACCGAGTCCGGGTGATGGTGAGCCCAGTGGGTCGGCTGCCAGCGGCGGTCGTCGATGTCCGCGACCTGCTTGCCCTCGGGCAGCCAGCACTGCGCGGTCTCGTCCCAGCGCACCAGTTCGCGCGTGAACGGCGTCGCGCTGCCCGGCTGGTTGCCCTCGATCCAGGCGAGGATGAAGCTGCCGTCACGCGGTGCTGCTGCAATCGGAAAAGTCATGATAGCCCCTTTGAGAATTTAAATAATTCCAAAGGGGTAGAAGAGGGCTGGGGCATGGCGCAATTCGTCTTGCAGGCCTGTCCCGAAAGCAGACAGCAAGCTCTGCTTCTTGCAGCAATTTCACCGGACTTGCCCGGATTCTCGCGATTGTGCCGAAGTAAATTGCTTCTAGTTGATTGCTGCACCGATCCTCTCCTCGCCGGGGGGAGAGATCACTTCTGTACGTAACGCGGTAATGGACTGGCCTGGTCCTGCCGGGCGCAGGTTCTGGCCGTCCGCTCATGCCTTCGCTGCGAGTTCCTTGCGCATCCGGATCATCGGGATCGCGATGCCGCCGCCCATGGCATCGACGCGCTCGACCGGGACGTAGCCGCTGGGCGTATAGAGTCGTTCGCCGGCGAGCGTCGCCATCAGTTCGACCGCGGCGAAGCCCGCCGCCGCCGCCGCCGCCTCGCAGTCGGCGAGCACGCGCCGGCCCACGCCCTGCCGGACGAAGTCGGGATTGGTATACATCGCGCGGATGCGCGCGGCGTCGCGAGCCGGGTCGAGCAGTTCCGGGTCGCGCAGGTCGGTGCTGTGATCGCCGCCGTAGAGCGTGGCGCGATAGCTCCACCCCCCGCAGCCCGCGATGACCCCGTCGCGCTCGGCGACGAGGTAGGTGCCGTCGGCGATGAGCTGGGTGTCGAGCCCCATGACCTGATGGCTCGCCACGACCTGCTCGGGGGTGAGCACGTCGCCCTGCAGCGCATCGATCGCCCGCTTCATCAGTGCCTGCAGGGCGGGCACGTCTTCGGGGGCGGCCCAGCGGGTGGTGATCTGCGAAGTCCGGGTCGTCATGGGCTGGTCCAAAGCTGTTGCTGCGCGCGCCTTGATAGCGTTTGCAGCGGCCCGGTCCAGCGCCTCTTGCGTGCAGCGTGCGCTGTGCTGCGCGGTCAGGCCTGCCAGGCCAGCGCGAGCTGGTCGAGCGCGCCCACGTTGCCCGCCCGGAAGGTCGGCCGGGCATCCTCGGCAAGCGTGAAGGCGGGCATGCGCGCCAGCCATTCCTCGATCACCACGATGACCTCCATGCGAGCGAGCGCCGCGCCCACGCAGCGGTGCGGTCCCGCCCCCATGGTCGAGTGGCGCACCTGCGTCAGCTTGCGCGCGAAGTCGACCGTCTCGGGCGCGTCGAAGCTGCGCGGGTCGAGGTTGTGCAGCACGCTGGGCAGGTAGACGAGGTCGCCGCGCTCGACGGTGACGCCGTCGATCTCGCAGGTCTCGACGCAGTTGCGCGTCACCGCGACCGTTGGATAGCGGCGCATCAGCTCGTCGGCGGCATCGGGGATCAGGCCCGGGTCCTGCCGCAGCCGCTCCTGCTGCGCGGGGTGGCGCGCGAGGTGCATCATGACATTGCCCAGCATCGCGACGACCGTGTCGAGCCCGCCGAACAGGAGGTTGCGGCACATGCGCTGCGCCTCCTCGAAGGTCCACGCGCGCCCCTCGATGGGGACTGAGAGGATGCGGCTGAACAGGTCGGGCCCGGGGCTGGCGAGCCGCTCGCGGATATAGGGCTCGAGATAGGCATCGGCCGCATCGCGCAGTTCCACGACGGTCATGGTGCCGTCGGGGCGCGTCAGCTGGCGTCCGAGCGGGCGCAGCCGCACCCGGTCCTCAGGCGGCACGCCGATCACCGAGAGGAAGGTGTGGACCGGCAGGATCTCGGCGAATTCGGCCATGAAGTCGCAGTGGCCATGCGGGCGCATGGCCTCGATCAGCCGCACCGTCTCGCCGCGCACCAGCGGCTCGGTGGCGACGATGTGCTGGTGCGCGAAGCCCTTCATCACCGCGCTGCGGAACGGCTTGTGCTCGGGCGCGTCCTGCTGGAGCGGGATGAACTCCATGACCTCGCCGAGCCCGGGCGTCACCGCCAGGGCCTCGTTCGAGAAGCGCGCGGCATCCTCCCAGATACCGCGCACGGTCGAACCGCCCGCCGCGATCCAGTGCCCGCCATTGGCCGTGGTCCAGACCAGATCGGGCCCGTCGAGCAGCGCCAGCCAGGCCCCGAAGTAGTCCGCCTGCGATCCGGGCGGCGAGAACACGTCGAAATCGATCACGCGCTCGCCGGGCACGTGGGCCGGAATGGGCGCCGGGGCGGGCGCTGTCGTCGTTTCAGCCATGGTTCTCTCTCCACACGCGCCCGTGACCGGCGCTTTACTGCGCGGTGATGCTAGGTTCGGGGGCTGCGGCGCGGCAAGCTAGCACTTTGGAGAAGCATGGCTGGGTGGGGGGCAGGTCGGAAGACCGAGGGCGGATAGTGTCGGTTACGCGCCCATCGAAGTCGCTCAATTGGAAAAGACCCGCGCCTACGAGCGGTCAGTCCGGTTCTGTCCGAGGCTAGGACTAATCAGCCGTTGCAGAAAGATTTTCGTACGGCGAAGTCTTGTCGCTAGCCGTCATCCAGTCTTGTCTAGCCCGCGATGACTACCAAGAGTAGCGCGAGCCTTCTTCTTCGAAAAATTTTGTGAGCTTTGGCAGTGTCTTATTCAGACCATCCATACTTCCGCCGAAAAGTCCGGCTTTGAGTTCCGGCGAAGTGTCGGAAAGCCCGCGCAGATAGTCCATTCGCTGACTTATGCTCGTGCCACTTTCGCGCCGCCATACGAAGCGTCCAAATGGAACCCAGAACCAGAGATCTTTATCTTCCTTCGTCAGCAGCCTTTGGTAGCCTGATTCCGCCGCGATCAGGAACTCACTGTCGTCCCAGACCGCGTCTGCTTCATTTGGCCCAACGACGATGTCTTTAGCTTCATTTAAAAAAATTTCTGAAAAGTAGTCACTATGCGGCGTGTGACGCCTTTCCAGCCCGTCAAGAAATTTCCATTCGACGCTGCTAAGAGCTGCGAGAGGTAGGCGCGTCACGGCCGGCAGGCCTTGCTCATACTTGGCTGAAATAATCAGATGCATGAGGCGGTATGCACGATCATATGCGTCTGCCCTTAGCAGCGATGCCGCGACACCCCAGTGAAAACATAGAGATGCACCGAGCAGCCGAAGCGATATGACGTAGGTAAAACCTGAGCCGTCCATATCTCGAAATGTGATGGCAACGATTGCGCGAAGCATTGTACGGAACGCTTCATCGGTGCCCCATCTCGCTCCGATCATTACAAGTCTACGCAAACCCTCGGACTTGGCTACAATCCGTTTCACAAGATCGTTGATCGAGGCGTTATCGGGAGAGCCTTGGAAAAATTCAGGGCTACGTACCCAGTCCGAAAAGCGCGAGACTTCGTGAGCCAAAAGGTCGCTCCATTCAGCCGAATACCGATCGTCACGGCAAAGCTTTTTCCCTTCGGCGACAAGGAGCGCAATTGATTCCGGGTGCACTCGGTTCATAGCCGCAAGGGCTTCGACCTTGGTTCTAAGCTGCATGAAGAAACTGTCAGCGTCTGTGATGGGAATGAGCTTTCCCGCCCGCTGGTTCAGGAGATCATTGCCGAGCTGCGACAGCGCACCACGCGAAGCCCAGTAAAACGGAAATCGTCGGCTTGGAGTGCGCATAATCGCAGCGCGAAGTGCAGTGTCCCAATCGCCAGACCATCCCGCGATGATCAGACCATATTCGTCGAGAACCCGGTCGACGAGAGCATCCATCGCGGGAGAGTAAGTCTTCAACTCGTCCTGCGTGTTTTTAATGCGCGCATCCATATAATCGCCGTGTAGCTTTATGATGGTGCAGCGAGAATGGACTAGCGGGGTAGCGCCGAGGATAGCGTCGTCAGATCCGATCACGGTCGGCTCGATGCCGACGTCACGTAGAGCGTTCTCCAGCAAACGATCGAAGTTGGTCGTCAGAACCACGCGGATAGAGCCGAGAGCTACAAGGTTCGCAATAGCCCGATGAGCTGCTGTCGGTTGGCGCGGGTCATCCCCATCTTGAGCCTCAATGTAAGCGTGGATGACGGACCGCCGTTCCGCGGGAGCAGCAGCAACAGCGTCCAGAATTTCGGAGTAGCTGGGCTCCTTTTTGTATGTCTCTCGATACCAGGCTGTCCAATCTTGCTGATCCGAGACGCCCTGAACGCTGCCCAGCCGACGAATGAGGTCGAGCGTGATTTCCCAACCGGTCGGCACGCCCGCAGATCGCGATATGCCGCTGCCGAGCAGAAGAGCTTGTACTCCCGGAGAATGGTGGAGCGTCAGGGAAAGGGAATCAATTGGATCAATCTGGATCGTTGGCATTCCGTAATGTTAACGGCGTTGAGAGATCGTTGGAATGAGCTTTGCTCAGATTGTTCAGTCGTCCCCAGAAAAGATCGATCTCATACTGGAGGAGTGTCCGGTTTTTCCGGCACGGCGATCGGCAGGACATAGACGTACGGAAGTCTCAAGGATCCCGGTAAGTCATCAGGCCACCACTTTTTGTACGCGTTGCTGTAAGCAAGCCGATAGATCACGCGGGCGCCAGGTTCCGTTAGAAGCTGCCTTCGAACGCCGGCCATCTAACGGCTCATGTTGGTCGGCTGCCGCCCCACGCGAGCGTCGGCTATCCCGGCGCCCCAGCTCTAAACCGGACGGGCGCCTACCGGCCCCCAACTAGCCAATCAGCCCTTTCACCACCCAAACGAAAGGCCGCAGCTTTTACACTGCGGCCCCTCGCTCACACCGGAACGAACCTAGCGGTTCTGTTCGCTGTCGCGGTTCTGCCCGGGCTGTCTGGTCTCGCCGGACTGCTGGCGCTGCTGCTGACCCTGATCGTCGCGCCGTTCCTGCTCGTTGGGCTGGCGGTTGGGATTGTTGGGGTCGGCCTGGGTCTGCTGGCCCTGCTTGCTCTGGTCGCCCTGCTGGCGGTTCTGGTCGTTGTTCTGGTTCATTGTTCTTATCCTCTCCGCCACATTGATGTGGCATCCGAGGAACGTCGCCGGGGCATCGCGCTTTCCCGTGGCGCGGCGCGATTGTGACCAGACGGCCTGCGCGAGCGCCGGATCGAAGCGCCCGCTTCATTGCAATCAATTGCGTATAAAAGTGTTCAAACTCAGTAGTGTGCACTTTTGTACGCAGGGCTCGAACAAAGACCCCGGCGCCATTGGCGACCGGGGTCCTTTGTATCAGCCTGGTATCGGCAAGGCGGGGCCGGGTGCCGGCCCAAGCCCTACCGCGCGCAGTGTTCGCGGTACCCTGCGCGGCAGGCCTCGACGTCGCGGCGCCAGGCGCGCATGTCGGCTTCATAGTCGCTGCGTGCGGCGGCGTAGGCGGCCTCGTTGGCGTCGTGGTCGCGGCGGGCGCGGGCGTAGCTTTCCATGTCGCGCGCGTAGTCGGCGCGGGCGGCCTCGTAGTCGGCGCGGCCATCGCGCGCATCGCGCCAGGCCTCCCAGCCTTGCGCGTACTGCGCGTCGCGGCGCGCGACCATCGCGGCCTGCTCGCGGTTGAGGCGGCGGATCTCGGCGGCATCGCGCGCGCGCGCCTCGGCGTTGCGCATCGCCGGGTCGCGCGGGTCGTCGGCCAGCGCGGGCGCGGCGAGGGTGCCAGCGAGGGTCGTGGTGGCGCAGGCGAGCGCGCCCAGCGCTGCGGTGAAAAGCGGATGCCTCATGATCTTGTCCCGTTCCCCGGTATCGTGTCCCTGCGCGCGACCATGCCCGCGTAGGGCCTTGCGGGCAAAGGGATTGCGATGAGGCGTTTGCAAAGAGGCTTTCGCAACCCATCTATGGGGAAACCCGTGAACGCGCGCCGCCGCCTGCTTGATCGGCGCGAACAAATCTGGAACAAACGCTCCCCATGAGTCTCACCCACATCACCGTGCGCGGCGCGCGCGAGCACAACCTCAAGGGCTTTGACATCGCGCTACCGCGCGACAAGCTGATCGTCATCACCGGGCTGTCGGGCTCGGGCAAGTCGAGCCTCGCCTTCGACACGATCTACGCCGAAGGGCAGCGCCGCTACGTCGAGAGCCTCTCGGCCTATGCGCGCCAGTTCCTCGAGATGATGCAGAAGCCCGATGTCGAGCACATCGACGGGCTCTCGCCCGCCATTTCCATCGAGCAGAAGACGACGAGCCGCAACCCGCGCTCGACGGTGGCGACGGTGACCGAGATCTGGGACTACATGCGCCTGCTCTGGGCACGCGTGGGCGTGCCGTACTCGCCCGCGACGGGGCTGCCGATCGAGGCGCAGACGGTCTCGAACATGGTCGACCGCGTGATGGCGCTGCCCGAGGGCACGCGGCTCTACCTGCTCGCGCCCGTCGTGCGCGGGCGCAAGGGCGAGTACCGCCGTGAACTGGCCGAGTGGCAGAAGGCGGGCTTCACCCGCGTGCGCATCGACGGCGAGCTCTACGCCATCGAGGACGCGCCCGCGCTCGACAAGAAGTACAAGCACGACATCGAGGTGGTGGTCGACCGCATCGCGGTGAAGCAGGGCATCGAGACGCGCCTTGCCGACAGCTTCGAGCAGGCGCTCAAGCTCGCCGAGGGGCTCGCCTACGTCGATCTTGCCGATGGCGTGGTGCCCGGGCGCGAAGACGAGGGCGCGGACGGCACCGGCAAGAACCTCAAGGGCGCAGGCCTGCCCGCCAACCGCATCGTCTTTTCCGAGAAGTTCGCCTGCCCCGTCTCGGGCTTCACCATCGAGGAGATCGAGCCGCGGCTGTTCTCGTTCAACGCACCGCAGGGCGCGTGCCCGGCCTGCGACGGGCTGGGCGAGAAGATGTTGTTCGACCCGCAGCTGGTCGTGCCCAACGAGAACCTGACCCTGAAGCAGGGCGCGATCGTGCCCTGGGCCAAGTCGAACCCGCCTTCGCCCTACTACATGCAGGTGCTCTCGAGCCTTGCCGACCACTTCGGCTTCGACCTCAAGACGCCCTGGCAGGAGCTGCCCGACGAGGTGAAGATCGTGGTGCTCTACGGCACCGCGGGCGCCTCGGTGCCGCTCACCTTCAAGGACGGGCGCAAGGAATATACCGTCAACAAGCCGTTCGAGGGGGTCATCGGCAACCTCAACCGGCGGCTGGTGCAGACCGACAGCGCCTTCATGCGCGAGGAGCTCTCGCGCTACCAGGCGGCGCAGCCCTGCGAGGTGTGCGATGGCAAGCGCCTCAAGCCCGAGGCGCTCTCGGTGCGCATCGCCGACCACGACATCGCCGATGCCTCGCGCTTCTCGGTGGCCGACGGCTTCGCCTGGTTCGGCGCGCTCGAGGACAAGCTCACCGACCAGCAGGCGCAGATCGCGCGCGCCATCCTGAAAGAGATCAACGAGCGCCTCGGCTTCCTCAACAACGTCGGGCTCGACTACCTCAACCTCGACCGCACTTCGGGCACACTGTCCGGCGGCGAGAGCCAGCGCATCCGCCTCGCCAGCCAGATCGGCTCGGGGCTGTCCGGCGTGCTCTACGTGCTCGACGAGCCCTCGATCGGCCTCCACCAGCGCGACAACGACCGCCTGCTCGAGACGCTCAAGCGCCTGCGCGACCTCGGCAACACGGTGATCGTGGTCGAGCACGACGAGGACGCGATCCGCACCGCGGACTACCTCGTCGACCTCGGACCCGGCGCGGGCGTCCACGGCGGCGAGATCGTCGCGGAGGGCACGCTCAAGCAGGTGCTCAAGAGCAGGACCAGCCTCACCGCGGCCTATCTCAACGGCACCCGCAAGATCGAGGTCCCGGCCAAGCGCCGCAAGGGCAACGGCAAGAAGGTCACCGTCCACAACGCGCGCGCCAACAACCTCACCGGGGTCACCGCCGAGTTCCCGCTCGGCACCTTCTGCTGCGTCACCGGGGTCTCGGGCTCGGGCAAGAGCTCGCTCACCATCGACACGCTGCAGGCGGGCGCGAGCCGCACGCTCAACGGCGCGCGCGTGGTCGCGGGCGCGCACGACAGGATCACCGGGCTGCAGCACTGCGACAAGGTGATCGAGATCGACCAGTCGCCGATCGGGCGCACCCCGCGCTCGAACCCGGCCACCTACACCGGCGCCTTCACCCTGATCCGCGACTGGTTCGCCGGCCTGCCCGAGAGCGAGGCGCGCGGCTACAAGCCCGGGCGCTTCAGCTTCAACGTCAAGGGCGGGCGCTGCGAGGCGTGCCAGGGCGACGGCCTCATCAAGATCGAGATGCACTTCCTGCCCGACGTCTACGTCACCTGCGAGCAGTGCGACGGCAAGCGCTACAACCGCGAGACGCTCGAGGTGAAGTTCAAGGGCCACTCGATCGCCGACGTGCTCGACATGACGATCGAGGATGCCGAGGCGTTCTTCCAGGCGGTGCCCCCGATCCGCGACCGCATGCACATGCTCAACGAGGTGGGGCTGGGCTACGTCAAGGTCGGCCAGCAGGCGACCACGCTCTCGGGCGGCGAGGCGCAGCGCGTCAAGCTCGCCAAGGAACTCGCGCGCCGCTCCACCGGCAAGACCCTCTACGTGCTCGACGAGCCGACCACGGGCCTGCACTTCGAGGACGTGCGCAAGCTGCTCGAAGTGCTCCACCGCCTCGTCGACCAGGGCAACTCGGTGGTGGTGATCGAGCACAACCTCGACGTCATCAAGACCGCCGACTGGATCATCGACATGGGCCCCGAAGGCGGCGTGCGCGGTGGCGAGATCGTCGCCACCGGCACCCCGGAGGACGTGGTCAAGGAACCGCGCTCGTTCACGGGGCACTATCTGAAGGCGTTGTTGTGAGGCTTAAAATCTGAATATACTATTTTCTGGGATTTTGAGATTGTTATAAAAGTAATTTCTCATCATTTCTTTAAGAATTTCAATTCTACCCCTGTGACTTCCTACGTCATTTGTGCTTCTGTTAAGGGTGTCGTATCTAGCAAATTTACTATGGATTGGATTTAATGCTCCGCCAATTCTCTGGTGGTCTCTCAAGAGTTTTCTGTCTTCCTCGAAATTTATGAGAAACCTTCTAATATATTTGTGCAATTCTGGGTTTGTTATTCTTACTAGCCAGTAGTATACTGGAAATAATCCTGATGATGATAGAAGTGTGTCGTGAGGTATAAATACATCAGACATCTCGTTGAAAGTGTCTATGACGCGTCTTGCGGAAAGTTCGAGTTTCTCTCGGCTGACCTCGCTGCTTTCGGCAAATCTATCTAAGTCTTTTTTCTTTGTTTTCACCAATTCTTCATAATATTCAAAAATTAGCACTTTTGCTGCCGCATTATTATCGCCAGCGCGTTTTATGCTGAATTTTATCGTTTCCGAAAATATGCTATGTTTGCAAAGTTCTCGGATAACCGCTGTAACTGGGCCTGCGATTGCATTTCTAACTTCGGCGCCAGTCAATGGTTTGCTGCGGTTTAGCCTTACGAAAAGATCATTGATGAGCGTCTCGTCGTCAGTAAAGACACTCATGATTGTTAGGCTGGAGTTTTCAAACTCTTCTGCGGCATCTGGAAAGTTATGGTGAAGATCCTGTAGGCTGAGTCCCCCAAGCTTCTCATTCGGCGCTAACCGCCAAATGAAATTTTCATCTAAACAGAGGTTGTTATCGAAAAAGTCAAAGACCGCTTCTAGCCTCTGCTTTCCATCTATGATCGCATATGGTAATCTTTTTGTGTTTAAGCTGGATGGACCAAATTGGTAGTCTGCAAGATACAATTTGGGAATGTCAAATCCATTGAGAATTGAGTCAATGAGGTATGACTTGTCTTTGTCCGACCAGAGGCGCCCCTTGCGCTGGTAAGGCGGGTCAAAATCAATTTTATTCCGGCGAGTGTTCCACCATTTTAGCGTTCTTGTTTGGTGGGGCTCAATTTTTAAGAGACTGCTCATAGGAATCCGAGCCTTCTTTTAATTTCAAGGGAGAGTCCTTCGAGATCGGGGAATATAACACTTTCAGTAATTCCCTTCTGAAAAAGCGATTTCTGAAAAGAGTCTATTTCTTTTTTTCCGATCGTTATTCGTGTTAGGCAATCTTGGGGGAACTCTTTCGCTTCGTGCACTTTTTCCATGGAGTCCATGCCTTTCCCAAACCCGATTATCCCCTTGACCCACGTTGCGAGTTCTGCTATTAAGATGGCATGACAAAACGTAGCCCTTCTGCCAGCCCCGAGTTCTCGGTTCGCGAGTTCTTCCAGCGCTTTCCTGATGAGCAAGCCTGCCTCGATCACATCATGACTGTGCGCTTTGGCGGCACGATGATGGATTGCCCCAAGTGTGGTGCGGAAAGCCAGTTCCACAAGCTGCGTGAGCGCCGCGTGTATGCTTGCCCGCACTGCCTTCACCAGATCGCGCCCACGGCTAACACCATCCTGCACGACACGCGCACCCCGCTCGTTTCGTGGTTCTATGCCATGTATCTGTTCTGCACGACGCGTCATGGCGTGAGTGGCAAGGAACTGCAGCGACAGCTTGGTGTCACGTACAAGACCGCTTACCGCATCGGACAGCAAATCCGCGATCTGACGAGCAAGGCGCAGGGCTTTGACGCCCTTCTGGCTGGCCATGTCGAACTCGATGAAGCCTATGTTGGCGGTCGCCGTTCGGGCAAGCGTGGTCGCGGCGCTGCTGGCAAGACCATCGTCATGGGCCTTGCTGAACGTGATGGTCGCATGAAAGCTGTGGTTATCCCTGACGTTAAGAAGGACACGCTGCGCAACGTGGTGCTTGATAACGTGGAACCCGGTTCGGTCGTCTCGACTGACGAACTGGTGTCCTACGGCTTACTCACCGACGATGGTTACACGCATGGCGCTGTGAAGCATGGCAAGAAGGAATATGCCCACTACGATTACCGCTCAGGCGAGACGTTCCACGTAAACACCGTGGAAGGCTTCTGGAAGTTGTTCAAGGCTTCAGTGCGGTCAACCCATGTGCAGATCAGCAGCAAACACATGCAGCGTTATCTGGACGAGTTCACTTTCCGCGCGACGAACCGGAACCGCGTGAACGGGATGTTTGACCTTCTGGTAGGGGCACTGTGATGCGCCCGACCATTGCTTCAAACTCGGACAGATCAGCAGGGCCAACGCCACTAGCCTCCGCTTGCAAAACGAAGTCGTCTAAGCGCCCATCACGCAAAGCGGCTGCTAAGGTTAAGCGTTCCAATTCTTGTCCTCTCGTTATGATCGAGTGGGAGGATAGTGCGCAGCCTATCCCGAATTGGTCTTATCTAGCATCTTTTGAGGCCCCTGGCACTATCCGGTGCGCGTCGGTAGGCTGGCTTATCCGCGATGATGAAGTGAAAGCCCTTGCTCCGAACATGGGCGCATTGGACGACGCAAACAGCGTGCAGGTTTCCGGTGTGATCCAGATACCCGCACGCTGCGTTATTGCGGTCACTCGGCTTGCCGAGCCTGACCTTACTTCTTCTTATTGCCCTTAGTCTCGTCCTGCGAAAGCACCGACGCAGCAAGCGTCTTCGCGTCCTTCGCAGTAGGCTTCTTAATGCCGGACAGCACCTTAGAGGCCAGTGTCGAGACCTTAGGAGATGACTGCTTCTTAGCCATTCCTTAGGTTCCTTTTGACTAGAGGAATCTTGGTGTGGTAAGATCGCGCCGTGAACGAGGCGAAAGCCCCGAACACGGCGGACCGTCAGCTTAGTCTAACAAGACGGCTTGCCACATAGGGATACTCTACTTTCTAGCTCGCAGGGCTGAGATGGGGTTTGTTCCATGCTGAGGAGGGTGTTGGCGCACCCATATCAGCGGCGTCTGAGCCACCAGCGGAAGCGCTGCGTGGCTCATTCTCTTTCGGCCCGTACTTCTGAATGATCGCGCTAGCCTTATCGCGATCAATCAGGGTCCAGCCAGACTTCCCATGTGCTTGAACATCAGCGCTTCTGGATAGAAGCGCGCCAAGCGCATTGACCTTGTTCTTTCCGTTGACCTCGTGCCCCATACTCTCAACGAACGCCACGAGATCGCGCGTTTTCAACATACAACCATTGATGTAGAGCGCCAAGATCGAGAGTACGACCGACTTGCGAGTTGCCTCCGTGTAATCGTCAATTTCAACAGGGCCACGGACTGGCTGAGGCTTCGATGTGGCGGGTGAAAGGTGCCCATCTCGCGATGGGCCAAGCCGCAAGGCCGGTGGATTATTCTGCTCCTGCGCAGCCTCACCATAAGCGGACAGCATCGCGCGCACAGCCTCAAGCTTGCGCAGCAAATCAGCTTCTTCCGCCTTTAGCTCAATAGTGATGTCGCGAATCGCCATTCGGCCCTCCGGTTACTGCGGGGAACCTTATGCCTCAAAACGCCATGTGGTGAAAGAGCTTTGTTGCGTATCACATTATTTTGCGGCGTTCTTGAGCGCCTTGCTCAAACGTGGGTCAGGGGGATAATCGGGTTCCCAAATAGTGCAAAGACCCCCCGTTGCGCGACAATTCTTGCTGAATTATGTGTTCCGTGTATCATTACCGGTTTTGTTGCGCGTATATTTATATCGGTAGATGGTGCGTAAGATTTTATTTCTTCGCAATTCTCGTCCAATATATCACCGTCGAAAGAGATGTGATTTAGCGATGCTTTGTTCCAAGACTTTGGATCACACATCCAAAGGGTCGCATCAGATAGGGGGGAATTATTGGTTTTATGTCTCTTTGCTCCCGATAGTGCAAAATATAACGCGACGAACGGGCTTTCTGACCAATCTAATAAACGTGTAGGTATTCCATAATGCTGCATAAAAAACAGCATTCTCCAGTCACTGGAGAAGTTTTCTCTAACGAAAGGTGGGGATCTTTGTGAAAATATCGAAGATACCTTTTTTTCTATATTCAAAATCGTTTCTTCAGTGGCCTTAAATCTTGTTCTTTTTATTGAAGGCTCAAGTTTATAAGAGCTGTTATTAACGCCCCTATACCAAACTATCTCTCTGTTGCTCTGATAATCTTCGATAATTTCAAGAAGTTTAGTTAAAGATTTTGGCTCGTGAACTTTTATTTTCGTCACGTGACGCTCCGTAACAGAATTTTCAATTTTGTGCTAAATTTTGCTCATCAGGTCAATGACATGGTCACTTTCCTACACCCCCAACCATGCGATAAATGATCCGGTTCACCCCGGCGTGTGATCCAGCGCACGCCGGTCCTCTTCGCGGGCGCCTCGGCGCCGGAGCCAGGGAGTGAACCATGTCCCACGATCAGCAGTCCAGTCCCTCGAACCCGGACCGGGGCGAGCAGGGCGAGAGGTATCCGACGCGCTTCGGGCGCGGGTGGATACCGGCGGAGCGCGACATCGGCCTGCCGGGCGAGGTCTTTTCGAAGAGTCCTTGTGCGGGCGCGGCGCTGCCTGCGGGCGCTCCCGAAAAGTATGGGGAGCGCGAGGGCGATGGCCCTCGCATTCATTCTTCCTCTTTCTCCTGTGTGCGCCACGACGATGGTTCGTGCGATGTGGCCAGCGGTCCCGGCTTTCGCCGGGATGACCTTGGGGGCCGTCCGGCCTCGGGGTGGGACGGCGAGGACTTCGCGGCGGCCTCGACGCGGGGGTGGGATGCGGGGCGCAAGGTTCGCTTTCTGCATGCGCTGGCGCTGAGGGGCGACGTGCGGGCGGCCTGTGCGCGGGTGGGGATGTCGCGCCAGTCGGCCTACGTGCTGCGGCGGCGCGACGGCGATTTCGCGCGGGGCTGGGCGGGCGCTCTGGTGCTCGCGCGCGACCATGCCGAAGAGGTGCTGGCGACGCGCGCGCTCGACGGGGTGGAGGAGGCGGTGTGGTTTCACGGCGAGCAGGTGGGCGTGCGGCGGCGGCACGATGCGCGGCTGCTGCTGGCGCATCTGGCGCGGCTCGACCGGCAGGCCGAGGCGCTGCTCGGGCTCGACAGCGGCGAGGAGCTGGCGGGGCGCTTCGACGAGGTGCTGGCGATGGTCGCGGGGACGCGGCCCGAGGCCGCGTTCTTCGAGCGCGACGACCTGATGGGCGCGCAGCGCTCGGCCCTGCCGCTCGAGCGCCACACCTTCGCCAATGCGGTGAGCGAGGACATGGAGCGGCGCGGCAGCGGGCGCTATTCGATGTCGGGGGTGGGCGCGGTGGAGGAGCCCTGCGGCGAGGATTGCGGCGTCGAGTGCGGTGGCGATTGCGCGGGGGGCTGCGGGGAGGAAGCGCTGCCGCCCGGCTTCACCGAGGACGGCGGCTTCGACTGGCGGCTGGTGCAGGGCCTCGCCGGGGAGGAATGGGACGCCTGGCGCGGCGCGGCCTTCGGCCTGGTCGACGCGCTGCTGGGGGCCGGGCAGGGCGATGCGCGCGGGCTGGGGGCGGATGGGCAGGGGGCTTGTCCTCCCGACTGCGGCCCGGAGGCGGCGTGCGATGCGGGTACTGACGCGGCCCGTGATGCCGGCTCTGGCGGGGCCAGTAGCGCGGGCTCTGATGCGCAGGGGCCGGGCGCGCTGCCACCCTACGAGATAAAGTCGCTGGAGGGGCTTGCCTGCCTTGCCCCGGACCGTGTCATCGGTGTCAACCTCGCGGGCGCCATGCGGTGGGCCGTGTCGCCTCGTGAACACGAAAACCCCGGTTTCCCGCGGGTTTCGCAGGCCGTTTCACATTTCGTCGATGGAACCGCGCGGTTCGTCGCTAACGGTGTCGAATCGTCGATGAGCCGGGAACGGACTTGGCCGCTTGCTGTTATCGCTGTGAAGGCTGGCGCGGCCTGTCCCCCACCCCCCCCTCCGGCTGCGCCAGCCGACCCCCTCCAAGAGGGGCCGACGAGAACCGAGAGACGGGCATCGGCGCGAGAACGCGCGAAGCTCCAAAGGTCTCCGCTTAACGGGTTCCTTCGGGTCGCGAACGTTACAGCAGTTTCAGGATGAATGGTCGCCAGCGCCTGCGCCTCCCGCGAGGAGAGGCGGGCAAGGCGGGCAGCGCGCTCAGTTGTCGGCGAGAAGGGCCAGCTCGACGACGCCCGAGCCGCGGCGGATCAGGCCGAGTTCGCGAGCGGCGGCCTTGCTGAGGTCGATCACGCGGTTGCCGTGGAACGGGCCGCGGTCGTTGATGGTGACGACGACGCTCTCGCCGTTGGCCGGGTTGGTGACCTGCACCTGCGTGCCGAAGGGCAAGGTGCGGTGCGCGGCGGTCATCGCCTCGGGGTCGAAGATCTCGCCGCTGGCGGTCGGGTTGCCGGCAAAGCGGGCGCCGTAGTAGCTGGCGCGGCCCTTGCCGTAAGCCTCGAACTCGGGCTCGGCCTCGACGGGCAGGGCCTGGACCACGGGCTGCGAGACGGTGAGTGCGCCTGCGGCGTTTGCCGAGGTCGCCTCGGAGATCGCTGCGGCAGCCGCGACGGGGGCTGCGCTGACGGGAGCGAGCGCGGTCTCGGCGATGGCCGATGCGTCCGCGTGGACCGGTCCGGCGAGGGGCAGCGTAACCAGCCCGGCCATGACAGCGATGTATCCGAAACGATTGACCGGCAAAACTGACCCCACTTCGCCGTTGACGATGGACAGGTTCCTAGAGGAGCGGGGTTAACGTGGCGACTCTTGCCAGGGCGGCTCGTCGTGGACTCGCAACGCTTGGCCGGGATTCGTGGAACGAATGCGACGGTCGGAAATGCGCTTCGTAAACGCCGGATGCACGAAGGCCGGGCAGCGCATGAGCGCCCCCGGCCTCGCAATATATGGTGATCGTCAGGCGCTCCCGGCCCCATTTCTGGGGGCAGGTGCCTGTAATCGCGGGGTTACTTGCCCTGCTGGGCGAGCAGGCGCAGGCGCAGCGCGTTGAGCTTGATGAAGCCCGCGGCGTCCTTCTGGTCGTACGCGCCGGCATCGTCCTCGAAGGTGACGTGACGCTCGGAGTAGAGCGAGTCGGGCGACTTGCGACCGACGACCTGCGCGAGGCCCTTGTAGAGCTTGAGGCGCACGGTGCCGTTGACGCGGGCCTGCGAGTGATCGATCGCGGCCTGCAGCATCTCGCGCTCGGGCGCGAACCAGAAGCCGTTGTAGATGAGCTCTGCATACTTGGGCATGAGCTCGTCCTTGAGGTGGGCCGCGCCGCGGTCCAGCGTGATCTGCTCGATGCCACGGTGCGCACGGGCGTAGATCTCGCCGCCCGGGGTCTCGTACATGCCGCGCGACTTCATGCCGACGAAACGGTTCTCGACGAGGTCGAGACGGCCGATGCCGTGCTTGCGGCCAAGGTCGTTGAGCGCGGTGAGCAGCGTGGCGGGGCTCATCGCTTCGCCGTTCAGGGCAACGCCGTCACCCTTCTCGAAGTCGATGGTGATGTACTCGGGCACATCGGGCGCATCCTCGGGGTTGTCCGTGCGCGAATAGACGTAGTCGGGGGTCTCTTCCCAGGGATCCTCAAGGACCTTGCCTTCCGACGAGGTGTGCAGGAGGTTCGCGTCGGTCGAGAACGGGCTTTCGCCGCGCTTGTCCTTGGGGACGGGAATCTGGTGCTGTTCGGCCCAGGCGATGAGCGCGGTGCGCGAGTTGAGGTCCCACTCGCGCCAGGGGGCGATGACCTTGATCGAGGGATCGAGGGCATAGGCCGAGAGCTCGAAGCGGACCTGGTCGTTGCCCTTGCCGGTCGCGCCGTGCGCGATGGCGTCGGCGCCGGTCTCGCGGGCGATCTCTATCAGGCGCTTGGAGATGAGCGGGCGCGCGATCGAGGTGCCGAGCAGGTAGTCGCCCTCATAGCGGGCATTGGCGCGCATCATCGGGAAGACGAAGTCGCGCACGAATTCCTCGCGCAGGTCGTCGATGTAGATGTTCGCGTCGGGCAGGCCCATGAGCTTGGCCTTCTCGCGGGCCGGCTCGAGCTCTTCGCCCTGGCCGAGATCGGCGGTGAAGGTGACAACCTCACAGTTGTAGGTGACCTGAAGCCACTTGAGGATGACGCTGGTGTCGAGACCGCCGGAGTAGGCGAGGACGACCTTCTTGATGCTGTCGGACATGGGTGCGCGTGCTCCGCAGAGAAAGGGCGGTGGATATGGGACGCGCGCCTATCAGCACGCGCCCCTGTGCGCAATGGTTCACAGCGCACCCCATAGTGCGCCAATCGCGCCCCTCAGCGGCGGCGAAGTGCCGTTTCAGCTGCAGTCATGTAGTCTCGGGTAATCGGAAGCGTGCGGCGCAGACGGGTGTACTGGATCTGGTAATTGCACATCGATCCACTCTCGAACGCTGCAGTGGCCCCTGCCAGATAGAAAATCCACATGCGGTAGAAGCGCTTGTCCATCAGCGCGATGATCGCATCCTTGTTCTCGACGCAACGCTTGTACCATTCACGCAAGGTGAAGGCGTAGTGCAGGCGAAGATTCTCGACGTCGGTTGCGATCATGCGGAATTTCTCGCTCGAGGCGACGGTTTCGCTGAGTGCGGGGATGTAACCACCCGGGAAGATGTACTTGCGGGTGAAGGCATCTGTCGTGCCCGGTCCGCCCATGCGGCCAATGGTGTGCAGCAACATGACACCTTCGTCCGTGAGCAGTTCGGCTGTGGACTTGAAGAACTGATTGAACTGGGCCTGGCCGACATGCTCGAACATGCCGACCGAAACGATGCGATCGAACTTTTCGCCACGTTTGGGCAGTTCGCGGTAATCGACCAGCTCGTAGGTGACCCGGTCGTCTACGCCAGCCTCCTTGGTGCGCTCGCGGGCAAGTGCGAGCTGTTCCTCGCTCAGTGTAATACCAACGACCTTGATGTCGTAGTTTTGCGCCAGATAGATCGCCATGCCACCCCAGCCGCAGCCGATGTCAAGCACGCGTTGTCCAGGCTCAATGGCAAGCTTGGCGGCGATATGGGCGAGCTTGGCCGTCTGCGCCTGTTCCAACGTCATCCCGTCCTCAGGCCAGTATGCGCAGGAATATTGCATGTGGTTGGTATCTAGGAACAGCTTATAGAGCGCATTGCCGATGTCGTAGTGGTGAGCGATGTTCTTCTTCGCGCTTGCAGCTCTGTTTATCCCGTCAACGAGGGTGACCAGCTTGCCGGTTGCGGTCTTGAAAGCGGACTTCTCCTTGACCTCGCCGCCACGGTCCCATGGTGCGTTTGCACGCAGGAGCTGTACCAATTCCATGATGTCGCCCTGCTCGAGGACCAACTGGTTATCCATGAAGGCCTCGGCGGCGCCGATCCGAGGATCGGTCAGGATGCGGCGCTCGGCAGACTTGTCCCTGAGGCGGATACTTACGTCCGGGTAACCGGGGGACGGTGTTCCGAAACGCTTGCTGCTACCGTCGGGGCGATGCACCTCGAGAGTGCCTTTTCGCACGCCGCGTTCGAGAAATTTGTCGAGTAAGGCCATCGTTTCCAGTCGGTTATAAACGTGTTGGGAAGAGCGTAGAGTTCTCGCCAGCTGATTGGCGAATGACCTTGGCGGGCGATTGTTTCATTCGCGTGCAAGGAAGAGAACGTCGCGTTCTTGCGGAACGAGATGCTGGCCTGAATCAACGTAGACAGTTTCGCCGCTCGCAAGGACGCCGTCCGCCATAAACAGCGCCGTCTTCGCAATTTCGTCGGGATCGGTTTTGCGCGCCAGCAGGTTCATGCGATGTGATAGCTCTGTTTCGGCTTCGGATTGATCGTGGCTGGCGAGTATCGCGCCGGGCGCGATGCCGTAGATGCGATCGGCAGAAGTCGCCCGCGCCATGGACAGCATCGGAATGGTTGCCGATAGCGCGTGTTTGCTCATCGTGTAGGAGAAGAAGTCCGGATTGGGATTGACCAGCTTTTGGTCGGTAACGTGGATCAGGCGGCGTCCGGTCTTGGCGCGGGCGTGGGCAAGAAAAGTTTGTCCAAGCAAGGCTGGCGTGGCCGCGTTCACCTGCATGGCCGTGGCAAAGGTCGACGGATCGATCGCTTCAGCACTGTCAAGATCGAAAACACCGGCGCAATTCACCAAGACTCGCCAGTCTGGCAGACGCGCAGCGAGGCTGCGGATCATTGCGGGACCATCGTTCCAGTCATTCAGCTCGCAGGAGAAGGTCTCTGCGTTGGGCAGCTGTGAGCACAAGGCTTCAGCCTGATCGCGTGACCTTCCGTAGTGGATTACGACGTGCCAGCCAGCATTGCCGAAGGCTTGGGCAATGGCTGCCCCGATGCGTTTGGCACCGCCAGTCACAAGCATCGCGGGGCGTGGGCTCATGCTCCGGCTATCCGCGACAGTGCGGAAGACATCATTGAAGAAGGCAATTTCGAAAGCGTCTGGCACGCGGGTTCGCTGAGGCGGTGCTCCGGCTTCGGGCAATCGGTGCTGCACTGTCGACTTGTCATCGCAGCTATAGAAAGCATAGCCGTGAGGTTGAGGAAAGAGCCGTGTTTCCCAAAGTTTGTCGTGTCAGTGCCGCATGCTGCAACAGCCGAGAATGGCAAGGCGCGCCTTAGTGGTACGACGCACCTTGCCGAATTCCGGCTTATCCAATGCAGGAAGATACAAGCCTCTTCAGACTGGCTGTTACCGGCATTTGATGTCGCCGCGATCAATTTCGCGGCCGAGGACGCCGCCCAGCGCACCACCCAAAAGTGCTCCAATCGTGCGATTGCCATTGCCAGCAAGCTCGTGTCCGGCAAGCGCACCTACGCCGGCGCCGATCAGCAGGCCTGTGGTGCCGTTATCCCGCTTGCAGTAATAGCGTCCGTCGCGCCCGCGCCAAACGTGCGAGTTGCGCGTGATGCGGCGCGGCTCACGGTAGCGTCCGCGCGAATCGTATCGCGCGTGGTGGTCGTTGTGGCGGTCTTTGGCGCGGCGTCCATGGGCCGGCGCGTGACGGGGCGGATCGGCCATGACTTCACTGGCCGCAAATTGAGCCCCTGCAAGTACCAAGGCAAGCGCCGCCAAGGTCCGTTTCATGTTGTTGTCCTTTCGAGTTTGCAGCATTTGAAATCTGTGACACGCTCTGTGCGGCTTGCGGTCTCAACGCGACATGAACCTGTTTGTTCACCTTTGGCCATATCCCCTTTCTCGCGACGAGACGTTGGACCAACGCCATGAAACGATTGCATTCCACTGGGCGTCGGTTGACTGGGTAGTGGGTATCAAGGGGCTGAATCAATGTATCTCGATCTAGTCGATGTCTTCGCTACAGGTAGCTTGACCGGCAATCCGCTGGCCGTCGTTCGTTCCGGTGAGGCATTGGATGGAGCGGCGATGCAAAAGCTGACGCGCTGGTTGGGTTTCTCCGAGACGGCTTTTCTACTCCCACCGCAAGACCCTGCCGCAGACTATCGAGTGCGCATTTTCTACCCGGCGGGCGAACTTCCATTCGCGGGGCACCCGACTTTGGGCAGCGCTCATGCTTGGCTTGGCGCAGGCGGCGTGCCGAGGCGACAGGGGCGGATCATGCAGGAATGCGGGATCGGCCTTGTCGAGATCCGGCAAGAAGATGGTCTGCTTGGTTTTATGGCGCCGCCGCTGCGTCGGTCCGAGGCGCTCGATGCGGCGGACCTTGAAGAAGCCGTGCGCTTGACTGGTGTCGAGCCAGCGGTAGTGGTGGCGGCAGTCCATGCGGATAATGGTCCGGGCTGGAAGTTGCTTCACCTGGCATCCGCCCACGATGTCTTGTCAGCCGAGTCGGCAGCACGGGGGAAGGTTCCCACCGACGTCGCCTTGCTAGGACCTTACCTTTCCGGAGAAGGCGGGCAGGCTCGTTGGGAAGTTCGCGCATTCTTCGCTGATGCCAACGGCCGGCTATGTGAGGACCCGGTCACAGGCAGTCTCAATGCGGCTGTGGCTCAGTACCTGTTTGCAGCCGGGCTGGAGCATGATCAGTACTTTGCAGCTCAGGGGCGCATGGTCGGTGCAAGCGGTATGGTGTGCTGCTCGCGTGATAGCCAGGGGCAAATCTGGGTCAAGGGATTGGTTCGGACTGTGTCTTCAGGAGGCGTTCTCACACTGCCGGGCAGTGTCGTGTGCGGCTGATCGGGGCGTTCAGTGTCGTTGATGACTGTCGCGCGAGGTGGTGCTATCGCCGCCTGTGATCGATGTATGGCGCCATTCATTCATCCAACGCCGCAATTCCAGAAATGACAAGGGGTGGCTGATACCATAACCCTGACCCGCATGGCATCCGAGACTCACCAGCAAATCGCGAACGGCATCTGTTTCGATGCCTTCAGCAATCAGGGCGATGTCGAGGCTGTCGCATAGGACTACAAGTGAATGCACGAGCGACTGGTCGAAGCGGCTCTCGGTGCAGCGCGATACGAAAGAGCGGTCGATCTTGATTTCATCGATTGCGAATTCTCGCAAGTAGCCGAAGGACGTGAATCCGGCGCCGAAGTCATCGATCGACATGCGTACCCCGCCCCGATGGAGGCGTTCGACCACACGGCGTGCTTGTGCCGGGTGGGCTATCAGAGCTGTTTCGGTAAGCTCCAGAATGACACGCTCTGGCGTCACTCCGTGGTGGGTAATCATAGCAAGGACGTTGTCGACAAAGCCCGGGCGTTCGAGCATGCGCACAGAAACGTTGATCGAGATGGAAGTGCCTGGCCAGAGCTCCTGGACAGATGCAAACTGGCCGAGGACTGTGTCCAGACACAAGGTGGTGAAGGGCTCGATCAATGGGGACTGTTCGACGGTACGGATAAGCTGTTCGGCAGGGACCTTCGTCATGTTCGGCGGGTCCCAGCGCACGAGTGCTTCGAAGCCGATCACCGTGCCATCACGTAAGTCGATCTTGGGCTGCCAGTACCAGGATACTGTACGCCGTGCGATTGCGTCTTCGAGGTTCTGCAACATGCCCTTGCGGTCTTGGGCATTGAGCTTTTCAGAACGGTCCGCAGGGGCGAGCCTTACTTTCTCAAGGCCAGCCTTGGCCTCGTACATTGCGTTGTCGGCGGCCGATAGTAGGGCTGCAGGCACGAAGCCCTGTTGGGGGCATAAGGCCATACCTAAAGAGCCTCCGACATAGAGGACGCGGTTATCGTGGATTACCGGCTGTTCGATCAGTTGTACGATCTTGTCGCCCATTGCCATTGCGGCATCGACCGTCGCGATATTCTGCAGCAGCAAAGCGAACTCGTCGCCGCCCAGGCGTGACACTGTGTCGACTTCGCGTAAGTGCGTACGCAGGCGCCGCGCCACGGTTTGCAGCACGACATCTCCCGCTGCATGGCCAAGGCTATCGTTGATCTCCTTGAACCGATCGAGGTCGATCATCAGAACAGCGAAACAGTCTCCACTGCGCTTGGCTCGGGCGCATGATTGCGCGAGGCGATCGAAGAACAAGGTGCGGTTCGGCAGGTCTGTCAGCGGATCGTGCAGGCTGCGGTGGGTAAGTTCCTCCTCGGCGCGGCGAACGTCCTGCCTATACTGTCGCCAGGCAATGCCTTCCTCGATAGACGCAGCAACCTTTTCCGGGCAGAGGAACCGCTTCGTTAGGAATTCGGTCATGCCAGACTTGATGGAGTCCGCCGCGATCTGCGCACTGCCATGGCCAGTGACGGCAATGATTGGGCAGTCAGGATCGACCTGTTCGTGTATCTTTGGAACTAGATCTCGCCCGTCGCCGTCACGCAGGCCAAAGTCGAGAAAGACGATGTCGAAATGATTTTCCTCATCCTGCATGATCTGCATCGCTTCGGCTTGTGAGGCAGCCTCAACGACATTCACGTCGCGCGGGCAGGTGCGTAGCATGCGAACAAGCTTTTCGCGATCGACATCATCATCATCAACAATAAGGGCGTTGATTTGCCCGTTTTTATTGTCATCCGTAGTGTCCGGAAGTGTAGGGGAGGGTTCGCTATCATCCATGACGACCTCAAGGAAGTTTCTGGGTCTCGGTATATTTCTCTATGAATTTAGCAAGTTTCGCGAACTGTGGTCCGACTGCGGATTTTACCATGTAGCCAGCGACCTGTTCATTGTATGCGCGCGCCTTGTCTTGGTCTCGTGCCGATGTGCTCAGAACGAAAACTACTGTCCGCTTCAGTTCCGAGTCGCGGCGCAACGCGTGCAGGAACTGGAAGCCATCCATGCCCGGCATGTTGAGATCAAGCAGCACGATGTAGGGTTGCTTGATGCGCTTTTCGGGATGCGTCCCGCGGAGGATCTCAAGTGCTTCACGACCGTCACTCGCGGTGATCGTCGTGCATGGCACCTTGTGACGCTGGAATGATCGCTGCACGCCCTCGATGGCGACATCGTCATCATCGATAACCAGGACGCTGCAAACGTCCTCCTGGCTTAGGCATTCAAGCATCATCAAACTCTTTCAATAGGATCCTCGGCCAGTAGATGTCGAAACGCGCGCCGCCGAGCGTTCCGGGCGACGTCACGTTGATCATGCCTCCGTGGGCGTTGATCATACGTCGGGTAAAGGCGAGGCCAACGCCATCCCCATCGGCTTTGGTGGAGCCGCGATGGAACAGCTTGAAGATCCGCTCTTCGGTTCCTTCGGGAATGCCTTGGCCATCGTCCTCGACGGTGAAAACGGTGAACCGGCCGTCCTCGACGACTCGGATTGAAATGACGCCCTTGGTGTCGCCGTGGTGCTTTATTGCGTTGCTCACGAGATTGCGCAGTGAGGTTGCCAGCGGGGCAGGCGGCGCGCGCAGTGCCCCGGCCTCGACATTGACTTCGACATGGAAGCTGTCGGGAATAGTGCATAGCGCCAGGGCGTCCTCGATCAGGGTGCGTGGTTCGATGATTTCCATGTGGGGATCGCGAACGCCAACCCGCGCATATTTAAGCAGGTCGTCAATCATTTGTTCCGCTCGCTGGATGCGCACCGCGATCCGCTCGAAGTTGTGCAGTACTTCTGAGGATAGCGTAGTCTCGTCGATATCTTCCCGTATCCAGCCCACCAAATCGGCAATTCCACGCAGCGGTGAGCGCAGATCATGGCTCGCAACGTAAGTAAATTCTTCTAGTTGGGCATTGGTCTGCTGGGTCGCGACTTCGGCGCGCTTGCGATAGGATATGTTTGAGACGATCGCCATATAGAGCGGTTGGCTTGCATTCTCATGCCGGGTCAGCGCGATCTCGATTGGGAATTCTTGCCCTGAGCGGTGGAGCCCGGTCAAGTCTCTGCCGGAGCCCATCATGCGGGAACTTGGCTCGCGGGTATAGTTGGCAACCTCGCTTGTATGGCTATCGCGGTACCGCTTTGGTAGCAGGATATCGAGCTTCCGCCCGATCAGTTCTTCGCGCATATAGCCGAATTCGCAGGCCAAGGTCTTATTCACCCTGACGATTCGCTGCTGGCCGTCCACAATCAGAATTCCGATTGGTAGCGTCTCGAAGATCTTGGCGAAACGTCTCTCGGCGGTTACCACTCGCTTGAGGCTGCGGATATACAGCATCGCATGCTCACTATTGTCCTGCGTTAGCGGGGCAAGGGTCAGTTCGACTTCGTGGGCATTGCCCTCGCTGGCGAGCAGGTCGAAGCGGCGGCTCCAGCCAATGCGCGCTTCAATCGGCGTGCGGAAATGAATGTCTATCATCTGACGCAAGGTCTCGGCGTCCTTCTCGCCAAGCCAGACGTAGACGACGCAATGTCTCAGGCTGGTGGTTTCGGCCTCGCCAAGCAGTCCCGCTGACATCGCGTTGGCCCAGACAATCACGCCTGCTTGATCGATTATGATGGCGCCGATCGGCGCGTGCAAGAGGGCTGAGTGAATCGGGTTCTGGCGAACCGTGACAATGCTCACGCGAACTCCTCTTGCAGCGGTCTCGATGCATGGCGCATCGGCACCAAGGAGGAGCCATCCGGTCCACCCAAAATTGGGCCGGAAAGGTATGCGGGATCAGGCAGATGTCGGATCCCGCTGTTCGACCCACGCCGACCTTAGGTCAGGAGCCGTTTGCGGTTGGCAAACTGTTGGCTAGGCGCCATCCCTTAAGGAATGATGGAAAATAGAGCCGAGCGCTCGTATGAGAGTTTTGTCTTGTTTTGAAAGCGATATGTTAGGCGTCGACGAACTTCCCGGCATCACGGTCCTTGCGTACGGCTAGTCCGTCGAAAACAGAGCCATTCATTGTGATCCATACGCCCTCATCTGCCGCCTGACAGCAGGCGAAAGCCATGCCCAGGTTGAATGCAGCGTCGCTTTCGGCGAAGCGGGCCGGGGTTAGTGCACCGCAAAGTACGATGGTCTTGCCGGCGATGCTGGCAAGTGCCTTGGCGGTTTCCGTCATTGTGTCGGTGCCGTGAGTAATGACTACCCGGGTCTCCAGCGCAGCTGCAATGGTGGCTGCGATCAACTTGCGGTCCTCATCGGTCAGTTCAAGGCTGTCCTTGCGGAGCAGTTCGACGATCCTGTAAGGATGCGTGACGCGGGAGACGGCGAGAAGTTTGTCGATCACGGTCTCGGTGATGCTGTACTGGCTCAGGGCATCGAAATACTGCTTGTCGATGGTGCCACCGGTGGTGATCACGAGAATGGGTGTCTTGCTCATGTGGCGCTGGTAACATCGTGCGCAGCAATCGACCAGTGGGTTTGCTGCGCAGAAGTCATGACGGTGCAGGGTACATGGAGTTGATGCCGAAGTCAGGTAGTCGGGGTGACCGAAGCGCCGGGGCGCGGGTCGGGCCAGTCGATCATTGCAACAAGTTCGTCGACGAAGATTTCGCGGTCGACTTCGCTGGGGCGGACCGGACGCAAGAGCATGTCGGAGCGATAACCGGTGAGGGCCGAGATAATGACCCGGGTCAATGTCTCAGAATCGGCCTCCGTGAAACGCGTTGCAAAGAAAGTGCGGATTCCCTTGCGAACCCTCGCCGGCCCGCGCTGGTAGAAGGCATCGGCAATTTCCGGAAAGCGTTCACCCTCGCTCAGGACGAGGCGAAACAGCATGATTGAAGGTTCCCGCATCAGGCAGTTGAGAAAGCGTAGCGCGGCGCGCCGCAACGTGGTGGCCGAGAAGGTCTGGCTGGTCAGTACCTCATCAATGTCGCGGGAGAATTCTGCGACGAGTTCGTCGACAACGGCTATGAAAAGCTCCTCCTTGGACGCAAAATGCGACCACATCGTCGCCTTGGAACAGCGCAATTCGTCGGCGATGGCCGACATGCTGGTCGCTGCATAGCCCTGTTGCAAGAAGGACTCTCGCGCGGCCGAAACGATCGTGGCGCGTTTGCGCAGGCGATTCAGTTCGCGTTTTCCCAAATTCTCTTCCATAGCTGTACTCTTTGGTACACTTTCCATTTGACACATTCAAGCGATAGCACGATAAAAAGTGTACCGATGAGTACAGATTCCTTCCCCCGATTCGCGATAGCTCTGTTATTAGGCGCAACCGTATCGCTGAGCGCTTGCGCGCCGGACCTCGGCCCGCGCCCACAAGTGCGCCCACTAGCTACGCTTGACAGCAGCTCCTCCATTATCGCTACCGGCACCACTCGGGATTGGCCGCAGGAGCGGTGGTGGACTGCCTATGGCGACACCCAACTCCAAGGCCTTGTCGAAGCGGCCTTACGTGATTCGCCGGATTTGGCCACAGCTCTGGCGCGTGTGCGGCAAGCGCGCGGCGCGCTTCAAGCGTCTCGGTCCTCTCTCTTGCCCAGCGTAAACGGGCAGGGCGGGGCGGAAATGGCCAAGCAGAGCTACAATGCAGGGACTCCTGCTACCGCTCTGCCGAAGGGTTGGAAGGACTATGGGACCTTGGCGCTTTCAGCCAACTGGAATCTTGATATCTGGGGGAAGAACCGGGCGCTGCTCGCTGCTGCGACTTCAGCAACGGAGGCCTCTGTCGCTGAACTTCGTCAGTCGGAAATGATCCTCGCCGCCGAAGTCGTATCTTCCTATTTCGATCTCGCACGTCTTGTCGAGCGACAGTACGTGCTGGAGGAGGCACTCAAGGTACGTGAGCGATCGGCTTCACTCACCCGCCAGCGATTCGGACAAGGACTTGAGAACGAGACACCGGTGCGTCAGGCCAATGCAGAGACGGCCGGTGCGCGCGCCCGGCTTGCGGCAAACAGTGAGGCGATCGCCTTGCGGCGACATGCCTTGGCAGCTCTACTTGGTGCAGGGCCAGATCGAACTTCCGAGCTAACCCCAAAGCCGATCGAAAACATCGCGGCAACACCGGTGCCCGCCGATGCGGGCATTGGGCTCGCGGGGCGACGCCCCGATATCGTCGCCGCGCGCAAGCTGGTTGAGGCGATGGACAAAGGTGTAGAATTTGCTGGGAAGTCGTTCCTGCCCGACGTCTCGCTTGGCGGCCTGCTCGGGTTGACTTCGCTTGGCATCGACAACTTGTTTGATAAGGGCAGCGACTATGGCAGCGCTGGAGCCGCGGTTAGTTTGCCGCTGTTCCAAGGCGGAGCACTCTCCGGGCGATACCGGATCGCCCGTGCGGGTTACGATTCTCAAGTCGCCAGCTACAACGCGACGGTGATCGCAGCGCTCCGGGAAGTTTCCGACGCGATCTCGAGCCGAACTTCGGCAGAGCAACAGGAACGCCATGCACGCGTGGCGCGGGACGAGGCCAAGGCTGCTTACGATCTTGCACTACAGCGCTACCAAGCCGGGCTTAGCACCTACATTGTCGTTCTCAGTACCCAGACCAGCGAGCTCGACGCCCGGCTTTCCGCGCTCGATGCCCATTTTGCAACGCTTGCCAGCGAAGTCGCACTCAAGCGCGCGTTGGGCGGTGGCTATACAGACGAAACCAGTGAAAAGGCCTCTTCCGATGAGTGAAAATGCGCAGGATCAGAAGGCGCAGGATCAGGGTGTAAAGACTGAAACCGCGGAAGGCTCGGGTAGCGTGATCGACAAGAGCAAGCGCAAGAACCTGTTGCTTGGTTTCGGAGCAGCAGTCGTTTTGGTTGGCGCAATATGGGGAATTTACGAGGCGTTCATTGCTGAAGGAACCGTCTCGACCGATAATGCGTATGTTGCTGCCGAGAACGCGGAAGTGACCCCGCTGACCTCGGGGCGTGTTGTCGAGGTGCTGGTCACAGACACGCAACCGGTCAAGCGAGGTCAGTTGCTTTTTCGCATCGACGATGCTGATCAGAAGATCGTCTTGGCCGAGGCAGAGGCAAACCTTGCCCGAGCCAAGCGAATGTATGGCCAGTCGCTAGCAAACAACCAGGCGCTGGGAGCGGCGGCGGATGCCAATCAGGCACAGATTAACACCGCCAGGGCAAACCAGGCGGCCGCCAGGGCGGACCTTACCAAAGCGCAGTCAGATTTTGCCCGCCGCAATGAGTTGGCTGGAACCGGCGCAGTTTCGATCGAAGAGCTGACCACAGCACGCCAGGCGCTTGACTCGGCCAAGGCAGCCTATGAACAGGCGCAAGCCTCGCTCAAGCAGGCGCAGGCCAGCGCGGTGAGTGCTCGACGTCAGGAGCAGGCCGCTGTTGCGCTGACCGAGGGCACGACGCTCAAAACGGCTCCAGAGATACAGCTCGCGCAAGCGCAGTATGATAAGGCCCGGCTCGATCTCGAACGTACCGTGGTGCGCGCGCCGATCGACGGGGTCGTTTCCAAGCGTACAATCCAGGTCGGCCAGAAGGTGCAGAACGGCGAGGCGGCGATGATCATCGTTCCTGTCGGGAAACTCTACGTCGATGCCAACTTCAAGGAAGACAAGCTTGGCAATGTCCGCTCAGGTCAGTCGGCCAAGTTGACCTCCGATTTCTATGGTGGCGATGTTGTATATCACGGCAAGGTCGTCGGCTTTTCGGGGGGAACTGGCGCTGCATTTTCGCTGATCCCGGCTCAGAATGCGACCGGCAACTGGATCAAGGTCGTACAGCGCCTCCCGGTACGTATCGAACTCGACCCGGCCGAGCTCGCGGCCCACCCTCTGCGGGTCGGGTTGTCGATGGAGGCAGAGATCGACTTGTCGAGCAAGGACTGATGCCCAGCGCTGCAACTATCGATCCTGGTAAGGGTGCAAGCGTCCGTGAAGGAGGGCAGGACGGCACGTTCTCGGGCGCCAAGCTTGCGTTAGCGGCTTTCGTGCTGGCGATGGCGAACTTCGTCGTCGTGCTTGACATGACTATCGCCAATGTCTCGGTACCTCACATTTCCGGTGGTCTCGCCGTGTCGACCGAGAGCGGCACCTGGGTCATTACGTCCTATGCAGTGGCAGAGGCTATCTGCGTGCCGCTTACAGGCTGGTTGGCCGGACGTTTCGGGACAGTGCGGCTGTTTTTGCTTTCGATTGCCGGGTTCGGCATCTTTTCGGCGCTGTGTGGCTTTGCGACGACTTTGCCTATGCTGGTTGCCTTCCGCATCGGCCAAGGGTTCTGCGGTGGCCCGCTCATGCCCTTGTCACAGACGTTGCTGCTCAAGATTTTTCCAAAGGCAGATCATTCCAAGGCAATGGCAATGTGGGCGATGACGGTTGTCGTCGCACCGATCGCCGGCCCAATTCTTGGGGGCTACATCTCGGACAACTGGCACTGGCGCTGGATATTCTTCATCAACGTGCCGATCGTCGCAGCGGTGTTTTTTGCCTTGGCGGTATTGCTTCGCGATGTCGTGACGCCCCTCCGCAAGGCTCCGATCGATGTAACTGGACTGCTGCTGCTGATCATTTGGGTCGGGGCTTTCCAGATGATGCTCGATCTGGGCCATGATCGCGATTGGTTCAACAACGGTTTGATCTGCGCGCTTGCGGCGATCGCGATCGTGTTCTTCGGCATCTTTGTGATCTGGGAATTGACCGCAGACCACCCCATAGTCGATCTCGCAGTGTTCCGGCATCGCGGATTTAGCGCATCGACCTTTGCATTGATGCTGGCCTTCGGGACTTACTTCTCAGCGGTCGTGATTACCCCGCAGTGGCTGCAGGCAGGCATGGGTTATACTGCTACATGGGCTGGGATCGCGATGGCCCCGGCCGGTGTTCTGGCCGTCTTTGCGTCTCCGTTGGTGCCAAAGCTCATGCAACGTTTCGACCCGCGACTGCTTGTGTTTGCAGGGGTCTCGTGGCTCGCGTTCTGCGCCTATTTGCGCACCTACTGGTCGACTGATTCGACCTTGTGGGAGGTGTCTTTCCCACAATTGATCCAAGGCGTTGGCGTTGCCTTCATGATTGTGCCGCTGACAACAATCGGTCTAGCTGCAGTGGATCCAGAAGAGACGGCCTCGGCCGCTGGTATATCGAACTTTGGCAGAACCTTGGCGGGTGCCATCGGCACCTCGGTCGTGACCACATTGTGGGCCGACCAAGGACGCAAGGACGGGGCCGACCTGGTGGCTGGCATGAACAACGTTGAAGGCACCGTGGTCCAGCTCCAGCACCAAGGCATGTCCACGGAGATGGCTCGTGCGGCGATTGACCGGCTGGTCGAAATACAGGCGCAGGCGCAGGCGACGGTCCACGTGGCGGCCTACTCTGCGGTGGCCTTGATGATTGCTGCCTTCGCGATCTGGTTCGCGCCGCGTCCCCCGAAGGGAACGGCGCCCTCGGCCGGTCACTGACATCTCCACCGGGTCGGCCCCCCCATCGGCTGACCCACCCTGCGCGGCACCGGAACGCGTATCCTGTCGGCCCTGGCAGTGGTAGATGTGTCCCAATGCCGTTGCGTCAGCAGCAAGCAAGCGCGTTCAGTTGGGGCTCGCTCCGCAGTTGGAGAGAACATCTGCGGCTAGCTCTTCAAGCCTTAGCTCGGCGCTTGCCGCACCTGCCTCGACAGCGGCAGCTGGAGCCTGGGGCACGGTCGCGGAATTGCGGTCCTGCGCAAGCGTGCGGCAGCCAACGGCTTGAAGCAGCTTGAGGCCCTTGGCGCCGTCTTCGCCCATGCCGGTCAGTACGGCCCCGATGGTGCTCATGCCCGCGCGAGAAAGTGACCCGAACAGCAGGGTTGCCGAAGGGCGAAACCCCTCGACTGGATCGCGCTCGATCAAGCGTAGCCGTGCTGGCTTGCCCGGTTCAATGATGACGTGGCGGCCGGGATCGAAGGCGATATGGACGGTGCCCGGCTCCAGTTCCGCGCCATCGCAGGCTGCCTTGACCGCGCAGTCGCAATCCTTGTCGGCGCGCGCGATGAACATTTCGGCCAGCGCAGGCTCGGTCTGCAGGACGATGACTGTCGGAGGGCAGTTCTTCGGGTAGTGCCCAAGCACTTCAGTCAGGGCATCGACCCCACCCATCGAAGTCGAGAAGGCAGCGATCGTACCGTTAGGCTCATAGGCGCCGTCCTCCGCCTTGGCGGCCTTGGGGCGCGGTTTGTCGCGAACGTTGGAATTGGCGGCGGCGAGGACAATCTTGCCGAGTTTCCCGACTGTCTTGGCAAATTGTTCAGGGGTTGCTTTCAGCGGCTTGGGAAAGCATTCCACCGCACCCAGTTCGAAAGCCTTGAGCGAGGTTTCGGTGCCGCTTTGAGTAAGGCTCGAAAGCATTACTACCGGCATCGGATTGGTGTTCATGATCTCCTCAAGAAATTCGATGCCGCTCATGCCAGGCATTTCGACATCCAGAGTCACGACGTTGGGTTGAAGCTCGGCGATCTGGTCGCGTGCTTCGGCCGCATTGGCTGCAGTACCTATGACCCTGACATTTTTTGATTGCTCCAGCACATCGCAAAACAGCGCGCGCATCGCGGCTGAATCGTCGACTACCAGAACACGGGCGTCATGCATGGACAAGGTCCTCTCTAATTGTTCCATCCCCCGGGGATGCTGACCTGCCGCATAACCGCGACGGTGCGACGAAATTCCTTAAGCCGGTTAGGCAATTCGCCTGAGAGCGCCACAAACGCGGTGTTGGCATGGCTCTGTCTATGTCGCCCTTGATCCGGGCCAGAGCGGATGAGGTGGACAATGCGAGAAACGAACGATGCGAGATGCGATGACAGGAGTGCCGGCAGGCATTGTTCACCTCGCGACGGACGCAAATCATGCGGCTGCCTACCGTGCCCCCTCGCGGGCGGTGTGCTGGTGATCGGAGGAGGGGCGCAATGACTGCGATAGTGCTTCCGGCGCGCTGTGATCGCGCGGCGGCTGAAGTGCTCTGGCCCGAACTGGTTGGTGCCATGGGCAATGGGGCTACCCGAATCGATGCGAGCGGGGTGGAGCATGTCGGGCAGGCGGTACTGCAATTGCTCGTATCCGCGCGGCGCAGTGGAGGCGGTGCAGTGATAACGGCTTCGCCTGCTTTGCTCGAGGCCGCCCGGCTGACCGGACTGGACGATGAACTATTCGAGGATGGTGAGGTATGAGCCCGGAGGAAATTCAGCAAATTTTCTTCGTCGAGTGCGAGGAATCGCTCGCGGCGGCTGAGGCCGGGCTAGCTGCATGCCAAGCAGGAACTCAGGATTCCGACACCGTGAACGCGGTGTTTCGCGCCGTACACTCAATCAAGGGGGGCGCAGGGGCGTTCGGCTACAGCGCGCTTCAGGCATATACTCATACGTTCGAGACACTCTTGTCCGACGTGCGCGAGGGGTTGGTGGTGTTAGCGCCGCCGTTGATCGAGTTGCTGTTGCGCGCGCTCGACACGCTCGCCGACCATGTAGAGGCGGCTCGCGAGACAACGCCCGAGCCTGACGACGCGGGGCTGATCAGCGAGATGGAAGCGGCTATGGCCGCCAACGCAGACCAAGGCATGGTGTCTGGCGACGGCGATGAGGAAGGCGATGGCGTTGCAGCCGGGCCTGTCTCTTTGCGCGAGTTGCCGCCTGTGCAAGTGGACGTAGCAGAGGAAGAAGGACGGGAGGCTGATCTCGATCTCGATGCTCTGCTGGATGACCTCGGTCTGGACTTTGGTGGCAGCGGGCCTGTTAGTGAGGGCGATGTGCCGGACACCGATGGGGGCGAGGCTGGGTTGCATGTGCATGTTCGCCCCCGTGCCGGCGCGATGCGCAATGGTTCGGAGCCCTTACTGATGTTGCGCGACATGGTCGCGTTGGGCGGGCACTGTATCGACTGTGATGTCTCGCAAATTCCCGCGCTCGATGGGCTTGATGTCTCGCAAGGTTATCTGGGGTGGACGTTCGCGATGCCATCTGGTGTTGAGGAAGATGCGGTCCGCGACATCTTCGACTTCATCGGCGATGACTGCGCGCTGACTTTCGGGCGCGACGCGGTGTTGCCGCAGGTGGAACTCGAAGGCACTGGCGTTGTGAGCGCAACTGCTGTCCCGGGCGATACACCGCCAGCGACAGCGCACAGCCCGACCGAGGTCCAGGTGGCTGAGCCTGCGGTAAAGGGCGAGGACGAACCCCGGGCTGGCCCGGGAGCCGTACCGGCTCCGCCGGCCGCTGGCCAATCTATTCGGATCGACCTTTACAAGCTGGATCGCCTGATCGACCTAGTCGGCGAACTCGTGATCGCGCAGGCCATGCTGGTGCAGCGGCTCGAGGGGGCAGGAATAACCGCCAGCGAGGAACTCTCGCTGCTCGAAAGCCTCACGCGCGATATACAGGAATCGGCGATGTCGATCCGTGCGCAGCCGATTGCCTCGGTGTTTAGCCGGGTGCCACGTATCCTGCGCGACCTTGCCAGCACTACCGGAAAACATGTCAAGCTAGAGGTTTTCGGCGAATCGACCGAGTTGGACAAGACCGTGATCGAGCGCCTCGGCGAACCGCTCACGCACTTAATCCGCAACGCCGTTGACCATGGTATCGAAAAGGCAGAGGACCGCATCGCTGCGGGCAAATCCCCAGAAGGTACGCTGACGCTATCGGCTGAACACCGCTCGGGGCGGATACTGATCACCATTGCCGACGACGGAGCGGGCATCAACCGTGAGCGTGTGCTGGCCAAGGCCATCGAGAAAGGCATCGTTGCCAGCGAGGCACAGCTCACCGCCGAAGAAATCGACAACCTCATCTTCGCGCCTGGTTTTTCGACCGCGCAAGTTGTTTCGAACATTTCGGGGCGCGGCGTGGGCATGGATGTCGTACGCCAGAACGTGAAGGACTTGGGCGGGCGTATCACCATCGATTCTACACCTGGGAGGGGTACGGCCTTCATCCTGACCTTGCCGTTGACCCTGGCAATCTCGGACGGGATGATCGTCAATGTCGCCGACCAGACCATGGTCGTCCCGCTGGCACATGTTGTGGAAAGCTTGCGTCCGGGCGAAGGAGACGTGAAGGGGCTGGGATCGCACCGACAGATGCTCAACGTGCGGGGTAAGTTCATCCCAGTAATTGCGCTCGGGGCATCGCTAGGCGCCGAACGGGGCGGGACCGATCCGGAAAAGGGCGTACTTATCGTTGTTGATACTGAGAGTGCCGGACAGGCCGCGCTTCTGGTCGACGATATCCAGGATCAGCGCCAATTCGTGATCAAGAGTCTCGCGACCAATTTCCGACCGGTCGATGGTATCGCAGGGGCAACGATCCTGGGTGACGGCCGCGTCGCGCTGATTGTCGATGTCGATGGACTGGTGGCATGCGCTCTGCCTTCGCATGAAAGACAGGCCGCGTGACGGCGCAGTCTTCGACCATCTCGACAAGCCTGTACGATCCGATCCCGGGTGTCAGCCCCGACATCTATAGCGGTAAGGACTTTGCCCAGGTCGCGCGGATCGTTTACGAGGCAGCCGGGATCGTATTGCCGCAGGGCAAGGCGATGCTGGTCTATTCGCGGCTTGCTCCGCTGGTACGCGCAAGCGGGCTGGTGACGTTTGGCAAATATATCGAATTGCTTGGAAATGATCGGGCTGAGCTTGACCGCACGGTTGCGGCGCTGACGACCAACCATACCTTCTTCTACCGCGAAGCGCATCACTTCGAACATCTCGCCCAAGTCGTGCGTCCGCAGGTTCTATCCCAGCTTGAAGCGCGCCGGCCGGTGCGCTTGTGGTCGGCGGGATGTTCGAGCGGGGAGGAGACGTGGTCGATCATCATGACCTTGTTGGGGCCTGATCGAGCCATGGGGCAGCAGATTGCGCGAGCCGACATCAGGGCACTCGCGAGCGACATTGCCCCGCACGCGATAGAACGCGGCAGCAAGGCGGTCTATCCTGCCAAGGATATGGCGCCCGTTCCCGCGGCACTGCGCAGCGCCTGGACTTCATCAGTAGGCGACGATGAACTGACAATCGCAGAACCGGCGCGCTCGATCGTTCGCTTCCGTCAGCTCAATCTGCTCGGGCAGTGGCCGATCAAGGGACGCTTCGATTTCATCTTCTGTCGCAACGTAATGATATATTTCGATACGCCGACGAAGGAGCATCTGGTCCAACGCTTCGCCCAAGTCCTCGCGCCGGGGGGCTTTCTGTACATAGGTCATTCCGAGCGTGTCACCGGGGCAGCGACGCAGATGCTCGAATTGGTGGGACCGACTATCTATCGCAGGAGCGGGCCATGAGCGTGCGCGTTCTCATCGTTGACGATTCCCCGACCATGCGCGCGATTCTGATGTCGCGCTTGCGCGAACAACCCGACATTGAGGTCATTGCCACAGCTTCGAACGCGGCCGAGGGGCGCGAACTCATCAAGCAGCACGATCCCGACGTCGTAACCCTCGATATCGAGATGCCAGGCATGAACGGGCTCGATTTTCTCGAGAAGATCATGACTTTGCGCCCTACGCCCGTGATCATTGTCTCGGGTGCGACCCAGGAGGGCAACGAGGTTACCGCTCGCGCGCTCGCGCTGGGGGCCGTGAATTGTTATGCCAAGTATGATCCCAGTGGGAAGCTTGCGTTGCAGGATAGCGGCGAACTTGCCCGGATGATTCGCGATGCTGCGCAAGTGCGCTTTCGTAAGCCCGGGCGGCCAGCGCCGGCGGTGGCTGAGGAAAGCCAACGCTCGATCCGGCGCGATACGCGTCTGATCGCGATAGGTTCCTCAACCGGCGGGGTCGAGGCGCTACAGGTGCTGCTGCGCGAGTTTCCGTCAGATTGTCCACCCACGCTGATTGTGCAGCACGTCAATCCACGCTTCGCTCCGGCGATTGCGCGGACGCTCGACAAGGCGTGCCCCGCACGTGTGTGCATCGCGGTCAACGACATGCCGCTTCAGTCAGGCCATGTTTACGTCGCGGCTGAGCCCGATCATCACCTGACCGTGCGCGGAACCAGCACTCTTTATGCCAAGCTGCGCCGGGGGGAGCTGGTTACCGGGCATATCCCCAGTGTCGATGCCTTGTTTGCGTCTGTGGCTCAGTGCGTCGGTTCCAATGCGGTGGGCATCCTTCTCACCGGCATGGGGCAAGACGGGGCCAAGGGGCTGCTCGCGATGGCTCAGGCCGGTGCGCATACGATCGCGCAGGACGAAAACACCTGCACAGTTTTCGGAATGCCGCGCGCGGCGATCTCGCTTGGTGCGGCGCGGGTCGTTGCCCCGATCAACCGGATCGCACGCCACGCTCTCAACAAGGCTGCATGATGAGCTCCAATCTTGATCTGAACAAAAGCGGCACGATCAAACTGACGGTACTGCAGGGTCAGTACAAGGTCAGCTCGGGACCAAAGGTCGAATTAGGCACGGTGCTTGGATCGTGCGTGGCGACGTGCCTTTACGATCCGGCGATCGAACTGGGGGGAATGAATCATTTCCTGCTGCCCGAACCGCCAAGCAGCCACAATCGCGGCGAAGTCGACGTGCACTACGGTGTCTATCTGATGGAGATGCTGATCAACGAGATGCTCAACTACGGTGCGCGCAAGGATCGCCTGAGGGCGCATCTCTACGGTGGCGCCAACATTCGTAGCGGCATGCAGCAGATCGGCACCGCGAATGCCGAATTTGCCCGCGGTTTCCTCGTGCGCGAGCGGATCGAGCTGGTGCGCGAAGATCTGGGCGGCACCAATGCGCGTCGCGTCGATTTCCGTCCGTCGTCGGGCATGGTTCGATGCCGTACCGTCGCCAGCTCCGATGCCCCCGAGGCAAGGCCGCAACCCGTATTCCGTCCGGCTCCGCGCGGCGAAGTCGAAATGTTCTGAACCAGAGAGGCACTCGATGTCCAAGTCTACCCGTATTCTCACCGTCGATGACAGCGCGTCGATGCGTGCTTTGCTCAACCATGCGCTGTCGACCAATGGTTTCGACGTGTCGCAGGCCGACGACGGTGTCTCTGCGTTGGAATGGCTCGCGGTGAACGAGGTTGATGTCGTGATTACCGACATCAACATGCCGCGCCTCGACGGCTTTGGCCTCATCGAACAGGTGCGCGGCGGCACGCGCCACCGAGACCGCCCGATCCTGGTGCTTACTACCGAGAGTTCGGACGAGAAAAAGGCGCGGGCACGTGCAGCCGGGGCCACCGGCTGGATCGTAAAGCCGTTCGATACGGAAAAGCTTGTCGCGGCTGTCCGCCGTGTCGCGCACTGATCACTCTAGCAAGGGAGCCGGTCGATGTACCGCGAACTGATTACTTTCGAAATTGCCGGGCAGATCTTCGCGCTCGACATTATGGCGATCCGTGAAATTCGCGCCTGGACGCCGGTAACGCCGATGCCGCGCGTACCGCATTTTGTCGCCGGGGTGGTCAACCTGCGCGGCACAGTCCTGCCCGTCATCGACCTTGCCGCGAGGCTTGGATGGCAGCCGACAGAGGCGACGCCGCGCCACGCGATCTTAGTGTGCCAGGTCAATGGCCAATCACAGGGGCTGATCGTCGACTCAGTGAGCGATATCGTCGGGCTTAATACGGAAACCCTGCAACCTGCACCGACGGCAGGGCATGACGAGGTCGTGCCGTTTCTCGAAGGGCTGGTCGCAATCGAGGAGCAGATGGTCATGGTGCTCGACCTCAATGCGTTGAGTGCCTCGGGTGACATGGCCTTTGCGGCCTGATCTCGAGTGGCCAAAGCGATGCATGAGCCCAAATTTACCGCGATGGCCGAAGTGCTGACCGAACTGGGCACCGAGGTTGAGGCTCTGGGCGAGGTCTTGTGCCGGGACGAGGACTTCGCGGCACGCCACGTTCGTGAACTTCAGGCGATCGATCTCATCGCTCAGAAGCAGCGTGCGTTGGCAGCGATCCTCGCGGCCGGGTTCAGTGAGACCGAGATGCGCCGGATCAGCCTTGATGCCCTGCGTCAACGTTTCTGCGGTTTTATGGATGACAGTGCGACGTGCTGCGAAGTGCCGATCGAGGGCCGCGACTGCCAGCCGGATTCGCTGGGTTTGTGGGACTGAGGTCCGGTCTTGCGGCAGCATTTCTGGGGGCATGCCCACATTATTCAGGATCGGCCGGCCAAGGGCATTGTCCGCGTTGACTGTTGTCTTGCTAGATTGGGCGACCACTCCTAGGTCCTTGGCCATGAGCCAGGACCCCGCGCCCGACGATCGCCGTCATGCCCCAGCTACCCTGCGAAATCGCGACCCGATTCTCGAGCAGCTGCGAGCCTGCCTTCCGCCCTCCGGGCTCGTCCTCGAAGTGGCCAGCGGCAGCGGAGAGCATGCGGTTCATTTCGCTGCAAGCCTGCCGGGCATAGTCTGGCAACCGAGCGATCCGGATCCCGTGGCTTGCAGGTCGATTGCGGCTTGGCGCGTCAGCGAGGGGACGTCCAATCTGCTCGCCCCGATTACGCTTGATGCGGCCAGTACGGACAGCTGGTCGATCGAGAGTGCAGATGCTCTGGTGTGCATCAACATGGTGCATATTTCACCCTGGGCTGCCACGCTTGGGCTCTTCCAAGGGGCTGGACGTCTGCTGACGTCAGGATCGCCCCTGGTCCTCTATGGTCCCTATCGCCGTACGGGACATACGCTCGAGCCCAGCAACGCAGCTTTTGACGAAGATCTCAAGCGCCGCGATCCGCGCTGGGGATTGCGCTTGCTCGAAGACGTACTCGGCGCTGCTGCTGAGGCTGGCTTTACTGAAGATGTCGTGCACGAGATGCCTGCCAATAATCTCATGATTGTCCTGCGCAGGACCTGAACTGGAATTCCTTAGGCCTCGCGTGCAGCTATACGACGCAGTAGGCGCGGCAAAATCGCGAGCTGTCCCGCAGCTCGGGCGATGAAGAATACGGTAAAGGCAAGCCACAAGCCGTGGTTGCCGAGCGGTTGCGCCAGCCACAATAGCATGGCGTAGCAACCTATGGCGAAAAGCATGGTGCCCAGCATGGCCCGGGTCCATGCGGCCCCGACGAAAACTCCGTCGAGTACGAACGAGGCGAAGCCTGCAAGTGGCAGAAGAGCTACCCAAGGCGCGTACGTCGCGGTCAAAGCGCGCACCTGGGGGGCGGTACTGAACCATGCGGTCAGATCACGTGCCGCAAAGAAATAGGTTAAAGCCAGCCCTGTGCCGAGGAGCCCGCCCCAGCTCAAGGCAAGGCGTAAAGTCGCACTCAGGCGCCTGCGATCGCCGGCACCTGCAGCTTCTCCGCAAAGCACCTGGGCCGCATTCTCGAAACCGTCCAGCAGCAGCGTCGCCAGCATGAATAGCTGGAACAAGATGCCATTGGCCGCAAGCGTTTCGGGTCCGGAGCGCGCTCCGATACGTGCGAAGAGCATCATGGCCCCGGTCAGCAGCAGCGTCCGGGCGAACAGGTCGCGGTTGAGCGCAAATAGCCGGGCCAGTTCACGTCGTTGCCAGGTGGACTTGCGAACGAATGCCTCGAACGCCTCGTGCGCTGCGGGATAGCGAGAGGCAATGGCGGCAAGCAGCAGGAGCTTAAGCGCCTCGGAGAGCAGTGTCGCGAAGGCAACTCCCTCGACACCCCAATCTACAACCAGGACGAGGAGAAGATCTAGCGCGATGTGTACGATGTTAGCGCAGACTTCTACGAGGAGTACTTGCCGTACCTTGCGCTGGCCAACCAGCCATCCGACTAGCACGCAGTTGCTCAGCCACAGTGGGGCTGCCCAGTAGCGGATCGAGATGTAATGGTCTGCTTCTGTGCGAAGCGGATCTCTTGCGTCGAGAAGATCGAGGCCTAGAAAGATGGCGAAAGGCTTGATCGCAATCAGCACCATGCCGATGCCCAGAGCGACCGCAATGGCACGGCTGAGGGTTTCGGCGCGCGCACTTATGTCGCCGCGGCCACCGGATTGCGCGGTGAGAGCGACAGTACTGGTACGCAGGAAGTTGAATACGTTTAGCAGGCCGATCATGAACTTGGCGCCCAGTTCAACCGCGCCCTGAGCTTGAGCATCGCCGAGCCGTCCGATCGCCCACATGTCGGCCAGCCCGAAAAGTGCGGTTGCCAGGTTGGTAAGCATCGCGGGCAGGGCAATGCTCCAAAGCAATCTCGAACGATTGTGTCGTGAGGCGTGCGAGATTGCGGCCGGAGAAGGTTGCTTGTTCATTTGCTTGCGGTAACTGAATAGTTTGCCTGACGCGAAAGCCCAAGCGAGGTGGTGTGGGCAAATCGAGAAGCCGGAGCGGCATCGGCATCCATGGGGCAATCCCGGAGACGAGACAGTCTTGATCTGGACGCGAATCGAATCACAGTTTCCGCAACGACGGTGATCTCGGGTAAAATACTTGTTTGCCTGTACACACATCTGGCTGGCTTGGGCTTGTATGGATACTCAAGCGAGTGTTTGAATGTCAGTTGCAAGAGGCTGCAAATGCTAGGAATACGCTCGCTTCAGGCTCCCCCGGCGGGCCATTTCTAAGAAATGCAAGCGCCTGAAAAAATCGGCGCGCCGGGAGGGTTTCCCCCGGCGCGCTCTCTCCCAACCCGTTTAAGATCACTGGTGATCTTTCGCGATCACCTTGCAACATTATGGGGTTCGAGAAAAGCGATATTTGCACGAAAGCTTGCGTGAAGCGTCATTCGCTTTCGCATGGCAGGACGGCGTTCTTGGACCAAGCACCATACGGGTATGCCCTTAGCCTGCGGTCACGGGCCTCTCGCGGTACGCACCTTACGTCCCGTTCGGACCATGCCGCCAGCCCGCTGCCAATGAGACCAAGGTACAATTGCTCATGGAGCTACGGGAGAAATCTCTGCAACTTGGTTCAGGAGACGGTCGATATCGACCGGGTGCGCGAGTCCGGTGCCAGCACGAAGGACTGCCGCCGAACCGGCTGCAAGACCAAGGCGAAAAGCCTCGCCGACATCATCCCCGCGGGCGAGAGCAAAGACCATGGCGGCGACAAAGCTGTCGCCTGCACCAACCGCGCTTGCAGCCTCGATCTGCAGGCCCGGCAAGATTGCGGTGCCCTTGCGATGAGCGAGAATCGCGCCGCGATGACCCATTGTTACTGCAACGTATTGCGCCTTGCCGGCATCGACGATTGCTCGGGCAGCTTCGGCGATGGCTTGGGGATCGCCGAGTGCGCGCCCGAGGTAATCCTCGAGTTCGCCCTGGCTTGGCTTCACCAGCATCAGTCCACCCGCATCCAGAGCATGCCTTAGACCCTTGCCTGAGGTGTCGAGGACGACTTCCTTGCCTTGCGTCCGCAATGCCTTGCCGAGCATCGCATAGTAATCGTCGGGTGCGCCCGGTGGCAGAGAGCCGCTGATGACGACGATCGGCGCCTTGTCGACAGCGAGAGCTTCGCTGCAGGCTTCCCACTCGTGGCGAGAAAGGGTTGGTCCCGAGGGGGTGAAGCGATATTCCTTGGCGGTCTCGCGTTCGAGCACGGCGGAGGCGATCCGCGTGGGGCCGTTGATGGGAATACGCGTGCGTACCAGTTGATGCAGGTCGATCAGGCCGTCGAGCGCCGGTCCCGTAGCGCCCCCGCTCATGTAGAAGCACCTGGCATGTCCGCCCAGCCTGACGAAGACCCGTGCGACGTTGATGCCGCCGCCGCCCGGTGCATACCATTCGTTGTCGGTACGCATCTTGTGGGTGTGCCTGACCTTGCCGACATCGTAGGAAACGTCGATTGTCGGGTTCATGGTCAGGGTGGCGATGCTCTTCATCGAAACCTCTCCGGTGCTTTGCTTGGTGGCCAGCAGCGTGCACCGTGATCGCTGTGATTTCCATGGTCACGATCAATTCGTGATTTGTGATGTTCCGGCTACCGAAGTGTAGCTCTTTTCGGCCAGGTTTGACGTGAGGCTTCAGGAATTTACGGCCTGCATCGTTTCTTGGCTGGGAGGCTGTGCCGGACGACCGAAGAAATAACCTTGCGCCTCGTCGCAGCCCTCGGCCAGGAGAACAATGAGGTGTGCCTCTGTCTCGACTCCCTCGGCAAGGACCGGAATGTTCAGGCTTTTGCCCAGCGCCAGCACGGCACGAATGATCGCGCGGGCCTCGGGGCTGTTTTCCGACTTTATCAGGAAAGACTTGTCGATCTTGATCTTGTCGAAAGGGAACGAATGCAGCGTATCGAGCGAGGAATAGCCGGTTCCGAAGTCATCGATCGCGACGTTCACGCCCATCGCCTTGATCTGGCGCAGGCAATGTAGCGCGCGCAGTTTGTCGGCGATGATCGCTGTCTCGGTTATCTCCAGTTCGAGACGGTCAGCTGCAAGGCCGGTTTCGACGAGGGCCTTGTGGATTACATCGACAAGGTCGGCCTGGAGGAACTGCACGGCGGACAGATTGACTGCAACCTTGAGCGGGGCGGACCAGCGGCATGCCTCGCGGCATGCCTCACGAAGGACCCATTCTCCGATTGCAAATATTGCGCCGCTTTCTTCGGCGACGGGGATGAACTCGTCCGGAGAGACAAGCCCGCGGCGCGGATGTCGCCAACGTAGCAGTGCCTCGTAACCGCTCAAGTCGCCCGAATGGAGCGAGCGCTGCGGCTGGTAGAGCAGGTGCATTTCTCCGCGATCAAGTGCGTGGCGTAGATCATGCGCGAGTTCGCGCCTCTTCCGGGCGATCTCGTCCATGCCTGGCTCAAAGTAGCATGCTGTCTCGCCGCGCATCGCCTTGGCACGGTACATGGCGAGGTCGGCGTTGTTGAGCAGGACTTCGCGGCTGAGGCCGTCCTGTGGGTAGATCGCGACACCAAGGCTTGCCCCGATGCTGGTACTCGGGTGGTCTTGCGCTCCTTTGATGCAGGCCTGGATGCGTTCGATGAACATGGCCAACTCGCTATCGTCACAAAAGATCTTCGCAGCCGCGAACTCGTCTCCGCCCAGGCGTGCGACGACCTCGCTTTCGTGACTTTCCTGGATCAACTTGGCACCGATCGCTTGAAGCAGGCGATCACCCGCCGCGTGGCCCTGAGTGTCATTGATTTCCTTGAAGCGGTCGAGGTCGATGGCGATGACCGCAACGCGCGTGTCGATTTGGTCGGCTAGGGCGAGCTTGGCTTCGAGGCGTTCAATGAAGCGTGTGCGGTTTGGAAGACCGGTCAGGACATCGTGAAGGGCCATGTGCTTGATGCGCTCTTCGGACTGGCGCTGCAGAGAGATGTCGTTGCAGGTCATGACCCATCCGCCATCGGATAGCGGACGGTGCGCGACCGAGATCGCCTTGCCTTTTCCGAACTCGACCACGATCGGCACCTGAGCGGGGCTCCTGAGCGTTTCCTTGAGCATCTGGCGATATTGCAACAAGGCGGGCACAGCGTGCTCTTTGCCATCCGGGTTCATGAAGCCGGCCTCGACCAAGGCCGCGAGTGACGTACCAGCCTGGGTATCTTCGATTGCGAGGCCCCAGAACTCGCGGAAGCGCTCATTGCAAAGGACCAGTTCGTGCTTCGCGTCGAACAGGCACAGGCCCTCGTGCATGTTCGACAAGGCGGTGTCGAGCCGGACCGAGGTAAGTGCCACAAGATCGCGGGCCTGCTTGAACGAACTCACGTCGCGCATGACCATCGAATAGCCCAGCAGCTCGCCATCATCGGCCCGCGTTGCCTGGATCGTGCCGTGCCCCCAGAAGGTCGAGCCATCACGTCTGCGCCACAGGCATTCACCTGAAGACGTGCCATGGCTACGGGCATGGGCTAGGGTCAATGCAGGCAGATCGTCGGCAATGTCGTCGATGCAGAACAGGCGTGCGAGCGGCATGCCGATGATGTCCTGCTGCGTGTATCCGGTGAGGTTGCATGCGCCGGTATTCCACTCGCAGATACGCCCTTGGGCATCGAGTAGTATGATGGCGTACTCTGCTACCGCACGGACGAGCCCAGCGAACTTACGCTCGCTGTGATCAATGGCCTTGTCGGCTTGTCGTCGTACGAGGCCGAGGATGATACAGAAGGAGAAGACTGCCAGCGAACCCGCGCCGATCAGCAGGGCGAGGATGGTTGGCGAGATGGTCGTTGTCGGCGCTGCACCGCGCGAAGGCGTCAGGGTCAGCGCAGCCATGCCAAACAGGTGAAGCAGCAATATGGCGATGGTGGTCAGGATAGCCGCACAAGCGGTTCTTAGATAATTATTGAGGGCGCCAAGGGCCATTGGAATGGCTGGATAGAGAAGGGTGGCCGGCAGGATCAGCGAGATCGCAATCAGTGTCGAGTCCCAGCGGATCAGGCCGGGCATGTCCAGCGCACTGACTCCGGTGTAGTGCATGGCACCCAATCCGACTGCAATGATGGCGCTCGCCAGCATGCGATGGGATGGGGCGCGGACAAAGCCTTCGAGCGCCATGGTGCAGGTCAGCAATGCAAGCATGAGCGAGGCGAGGGTCAGCGGCGCGGCGCTATCGACACCTTGTGCAGGCAGGAAGCCGATAAAGGCGACATAATGTGTGCACCATGCGCCGAGGCCCAGTGAGATGCCGGCCATGATCGACCAGTTGCGCTTCCCGATGTTACTGGCGCTGCCCGCCTGTCCCAGCAAGATGGCCGTGGTGAACGACGCGGTCGCACAGATAAGTGCGGCAAGCGCGAGCAGCTCAGTGCGATGCTCGCTGCCAATACAGGTGTAGAGCGCGGAGAACGGGTGCAGGAGGGTACTGCCCATTGCACAATGCTGCGCCAAACGCACTTGCTGCGCGGCTAAGCTGGATATGCGCAGATTCTCGTGGCTCAGGTGAAGTCACTGCCGTGCGCTATCCTGTGTACGAGTAGTCGTGACAGATTTACACAGCCGAAGGTGGCTGTGCTGCAACCTCACTCCCGCCCGATGCGGATCTGCCTGGTCAGTGTCTCGTCGAGGGCGGAGAGAAAACGAGAGCGGTCCTGTTTCGAGAATGGCGGCGGACCGCCGATTGCATCGCCGCCAGCACGCAGGTCAGCCATGATCGCGCGGGTGGCGATGGCCCCGCCGATCGAAGCCATGGTGAAGGGCTTGCCATTGGGGGCGATCACGCTTGCACCGGCCTTGAGGCAGCGGTCGGCAAGAAGGATGTCGGCTGTGATTATGACGCTGCGGGCCGAAGCGTTTTCTGCGATCCAATCATCGGCGGCATCGAAAGCGTCGCTGACGATCTGGCGTTTGATCAGCGGGCTTTGCGGGATACGGATGATGGCGTTGCTGACGACGACGACCGGCACCTTGTAACGCGCGCTGACCTTGTAGATCTCGTCCTTGACCGGACAGGCATCGGCATCAACGAGAACGCGGATTTCGTGTGTGCCTAAGCTCACCCGCACTGGCCGCGATGAAGCAGCTTGTGGTCGGCCAGCACGAGCGCCATCATCGCTTCGACGACCGGGACGCCGCGAATGCCGACGCAGGGGTCGTGCCGGCCCTTGGTGAAAAGTTCGGTCGCTTCGCGCTCACCCTTCTCGTTGGGCCGGGTGACGGTCGGCTGCGGCGTGAGGATGGAACTGGTCGGCTTGAAGGCGACGCGGCAGGTGACCGGCTGGCCGGTCGATATCCCACCGGCAATGCCGCCCGCGTGGTTGGCCAGAAATTCGGGCGCACCGTCCGGGCCGGTCTCCGTGTTCGGCTGCATCGGGTCGGCGTTGCCCTCGCCGGTCAGGCGGGCGGCTGCGAAGCCGTCGCCGATCTCGACGCCCTTGACCGCATTGATGCCCATCATCGCGGCCGCAAGGTCTGCGTCGAGCTTGCCGTAGAGAGGAGCGCCCCAGCCTGCGGGTACGCCGCTGGCATAGCATTCCACCACTGCGCCGACCGACGAGCCGGATTTGCGCGCATCATCCACGATCTTTTCCCAACGTGCCGCTGCGGCAACATCCGGGCAGAAGAAGGGGTTGTTGGTGATCTCGTGCTCGTCGAAATTGGCCGGGTCGATCATGTCGCCGCCGATTTCGGAGACATAAGCGCAGATCTTTACTTCGGGAATGACTAGGCGGGCAAGGGCGCCTGCTGCGACACGGCTCGCGGTTTCGCGTGCCGAGGAGCGCCCACCGCCACGATAGTCGCGAAAGCCATACTTGGCATCGTAGGCATAATCGGCATGGCCCGGGCGATAGGCGCGCGCGACATCGGAGTAGTCCTTGGAGCGCTGGTCGACATTCTCGATCATCAGCGAGACAGGCGTGCCGGTGGTGCGCTGCACGCCATCGGGAGCCTCGAACACGCCCGAGAGGATACGTACCTGGTCGGGCTCCTGGCGCTGCGTGGTATATTTCGACTGACCCGGGCGGCGGGCATCGAGGAAGGGCTGGATCACGTGCTCGTCAAGGGCGAGCCCCGGCGGGCACCCGTCGACGACCGCCCCGATGGCGGGCCCGTGGCTTTCGCCCCAGGTGGTGAAACGGAAAAGGCGGCCGAAGGTGTTGACGGACATGGCTTCGCGCTTTGTCGTGGACGCACGCATTTGTCCAGCGTTTGCGCTTGCCCACTCCACGTGGGCAGCGCATGAAGCGCGCCCATGTTCCTCGTCGTCTTCCGCAACCGCAAGCGCTCCGACATCGATGCACTGGCCTATGCGCGCGATGCCGAGGCAATGGAAGCGCTTGCCCGCGCGCAACCCGGTTTCCTTGCGTTCAAGAGCTATGCGAGCGAGGATGGCGAAGTTGTCGCCATTTCCGAATGGAGCGACGCGGCCGCAGCACGCGGCTGGGGGCGTCAGGCCGAACACGCTTTGGTCCAGGGCCGCGGACGTGCGGCCTATTATGAGAACTACACCCTGTTCGCCTGCGATTCGCCACGCATCCACGGCTTCGACAGGCGCGAGGAATGTGAAGAGGACGCGAAACGGTGAACCTGGAATTTTACGGCATCCCCAATTGCGAGCAACTCCAAGGGGCTGTAGGCGAAAACGCCGTGTCGCGGGATCTCCGATGAAGCGCGCTATACTCAGCGTAACGGTGCTCGCGCTCTTAGCTGTTCTCGTCACGTTGACCCCAATAGGGCCGATCTTCGTTTACGGTTGGCTTGTCCCAGTTATCAGTCCCCTATTGCCCAAGCCTGCTGGTGTGCCTTCACACGCGAATGCTGAATATCACTGGAAAGGATTTGGCCTCGCATGGGAGTGGGAGGACCAAGTGACGGACGGCTGTGCGAGCTGGCTAGCGGCAGATAGTTTTGGTGGTCCCGTGCGGACGCTCTACATTTACGATGAACCTGATGGATGCGGCGCCAACTCAATCTCTATGAGCCGCCTCTCGTTTCTCGATCATACGACCTATGGCAACAAGGGGCATGATTGGCCGTACGAAGGATGCTCATACAAGATCGACGATGCAACAATCGAACGATACCAACTTCAGATTGAAGAATTGTTGGATGCAAATGACGGCGTTTTGGAGCGTGATCTCTCGATGTCGATGCTCTCTGAGATCGAGCGGATCGATGGGTCAGCATTAGTTGCGCAGCAGTACGGTTGCCGCGCAGCAAAGTAGCGTTCGACTTCGTTTTTGGCATCTTCGATTGCACCACAATTGGATATGTCGCTGAGAAAAAGGGCCAATCAATCAATGGCTAACCTAAGAATGTATGGAATTAGTGGGTGCGATACAGTGAAGAAGGCGCGCAAGTGGCTCGAGGCCCGCGAGATCGAATACACCTTTCACGACTACAAGAAGGAAGGCGCTGACGCCGACAAGCTGAAGGCGTGGATCGCCGAGGCGGGCGTGGAGAGCGTGCTCAACAAGCGCGGTACCACCTTCCGCAAGCTTTCCGATGAAGACAAGGCGGACATCGATGCAGCCAAGTCCGTCAGGATCATGGTCGAGCATCCCAGCTGTATCAAGCGGCCGGTAGTGGAGCATACGGGCGGGGTTCTCGTAGGCTTCAACCAGCTCCAGTGGGAAGCCGTTCTGGGATGAGCGCGGCGCAAGCCTCCGTTGTCGAGTGGATGACGGCGGCGGAGTGGACAGCAGCGGGGCTGGGCCTGGTCAACATCGCCTTGCTCGTGCGGCGCAGTGTCTGGAACTATCCCTTCGGCATGACCATGGTCACGCTCTATGCTTTCGTTTTCTGGCATCAACGGCTCTATGCCGAGGCCGGACTACAGGGGTTCTTCTTCCTGGCGCAGGGCTGGGGGTGGTGGTTGTGGCTGCGCGCTCTGCATCGTCAGGGCGAGGCTTCGGGGCAGGGCGTGCCGGTGCGCTGGCTTGACCCGATGAGCCGGCTGGTCTGGCTGGTGGCGACCCTGGCGCTGGCGCTCAATCTGGGACTGGTACTCAATCGCTTCACCGATGCAGCGATGCCCTTCGCCGATGCCGCCATCGCCGGGGCGAGCGTGACCGCGCAGGTCCTGCTCGCTTTTCGGCGGGTGGAGAACTGGATCGTGTGGATCGCGGTCGATGTCGCGGCCATCGCGCTCTATTTGAATCGAGGGCTCTATCCGACATCGGGACTTTACCTGCTGCTGCTGGTAATGTCGGTCTTCGGCTTGATCGAGTGGGTTCGCGTGGCGCGCGCGGATGCGGCTTCGAAGGCCGGCAATACGGCATGATCACGTTGTGCCTCCATGGGGCGGAAAGCACGGGCAAGTCGGTGATCGCGGACAAGCTCGGTCTGCCATGGGTGCCCGAGTACGGGCGCACCTACTGCGAAGCGCGCGGTACGGACCTGACGATGGACGATCTGCTCGCTATCGCCGAGGGACAGGCCAGGGAGAACGCGAAGGCCATGGCGAGGGGGGCGTCGCTGCTCGTTCTCGATACCGACCAGTTGATGACGGCTGCCTGGGCGCAGATGCTGTTCGGACAGGTGCCACCAGTCCTGCTGGAGTACCCCAAGGCGGATCATTACCTGCTTTTCGAGCCCGATGTACCTTGGCAGGAAGATGGCACGCGCATGTTTGGTACTGACGCGCGCCGCGCCCGTTTCGCCGGGATTTGCGAGGCAATACTGGAACAGGCCGGAATGCGGTTCACCCGGATTGCCGGCGACTGGGAGAGCCGTGAAAGCCAAGTGCGCGACGTAGTTGCCCGGTTCACATCGAGCTGATCTCAGCTTTCGACCGCAGTGCCGAAAAGTGCAGCTGCGATGCCCAGAAGCGTGAGAAAGCCGAACCCGAAGCAGCGTATGAAACGCCCGGCCGGATCGCCTCCGTACCATGCTCTTAGCGCCGCCAAGGCGCTTTGTATGGCGTAATAGAGCGCGAAGGCGCGGCTGGCGTAGCTGACGATCTGAAACACGTCGGCGAGCCAGGTAAGGGCCAGCCCCGCACCGACCAGTGCGAGATAGGTGGGTTTCATCCCGGCCTTCTGGCGAGTGAGTTCCGCGACCAGTCCGCCCGAACCGTTGGTATCCGCTACCGCAGCGCTGAATTGCGCGCTGAGCGCTGCGAGGATCAGCAGCGGACCGAGCACTGGCGAAACCTGCCGCATGAGGTCTATGATTGCAGTGTCGTCGAGCTCGAAAGTCCCGCTTTCGAAGCTGACTGCGAGCAGCACGACATAGGCAAGATAGATCAGCGTTGCGATCCATTGCGACAGCCGCATGGACGCCTCGCGTTCGCTTGCGGAATAGTGGCCTCCGAGATAGCGGGAGGTCTCGAAACCCTGAACGGTGACGATCAGGCCGAACATGAGCTGTATCGATCCCGCGAGGCCAAGTTTCATTCCGCTGGTGTGCAGGTGATGACCATCCCATTCGATCTGCGCATGGACCGCCAGCGCCGCGACCAGCGCGGCGATGACCACCAGCTTGATAGAGACCGTGAGCTGCTCCATCCGTTCGAGCAGCGAGAACCCGCGGGTCAGACCGGCAGTGAGGATCAGGCCATAGGCTCCGGTGGTGATCAGTCGTCCCAGCCATTCGGATGGCGCCCCGAATATGCGCGCGGCGAATGCACCGAAAAGGTTGAGGTAATAGGCGACTGAGATCACGTAGGCGAAAGCCAGCGCCCAGCTCGATGCACGTTCAAGCGCCCCGGCCAGCGCGGTGTCCGCGTCCGGTTCGTCGATGCGCTCGATATTGTAACGGATCGCTGCTCCGAACAGGTAACCGGCAAGGCACAGCACCGCCATGGCGAGGATGGCCCAAGTCCCGAAATTGTCGGTCAGGATCGGCCCCAGGATCAGGAAGCCACTTCCGATGATCGAAGCTAGCGGCGTGATCGTCGCGCGCCAAAGGCGTGCGCGAGCGAGCCGGGGCCAGAACAGCAGGGCACCCACGCTCAAGCCCGCCACAGCCATGGCGATGTCTATAGCCGGCAGGTCCATCGCGATCGTGCCTGTTTCTTGTGAGCTGGCCCGGGGATCAGGCCTTGCGCGCGGTCACGATGTAGTTGAGCGACAGGTCCTCGGCGAGGTGCAGTCCCTTTGTCGGAGACCAGGCAATGCCGGTGGGCTCACCCAGATCGAGCCCGGCACTGGCGGCGAGTTCGGCAAGTTCCTCCGGGGTGACGAACTGATTCCACTCGTGCGTGCCGCGTGGGACTTTACCGAGCCGCTCGGCAGCCTCGACCAGCAAGAGGCGCGATCGCGTGGTGCGGTTGGGGCATGAAAGGATCATCAGCCCTGTGTCAGAAAGTCTCGAGGCGAGGGCGTTGACGAAAGCCTGCTTGTCGGCAACGTGTTCGAGGACCTCCAGCGAGCACACGAGGTCAAACGCGGGTGCCTCGAGCGCTGCGAGCTCGCCATGGCGATAGTCGATCGCAAGGCCCATGGCCCTGGCATGGCTACTGGCGGCAGCGATGTTCTCGGGGGCAGCATCAAGCCCGGTGACCGCAGCGCCGAGACGGGCGAGGGGTTCGCACAGCAGCCCCGCGCCGCAACCGGCGTCCAGAGCCCGGCGCCCCTCGAGCGGTCGCAGCTTGCGCGAGTCGGTGCGGAAATGCGCATCGATAGCCTTGCGGATGTAACCAAGGCGGACCGGGTTCAATTGGTGCAGCATTGCCGAAGAACCCGCAGGATCCCACCATTCGGCAGCAAGTTTGCCAAAGTGCGCAGCCTCCTCGGGGCGGATCGTGGTGGCGTCGTTCATTGTTGCCGGAATATCGGTTGCAGTTGCATTGTTCATGACTCCCCCGTAACAGCGCGCCCGAATCTTATCCATATCGCAGGCGCTCGGAAATTTTTTGGCGTCTGCAGCCTTCAGGGGGGAGCAACGGCACCTTGGCACGTATCGTGATGAAATTCGGCGGCACCTCGATGGCCGGCACCGAGCGCATCCGGCGCGTGGCGGGCATCGTCAAGCGCCAGCAGGAGGCCGGGCACGAAGTTGCCGTGGTCGTCTCGGCGATGGCCGGCGAGACCGATCGCCTGGTCAACTTCTGCCGCGAGGCGAATGCGCTCTACGATCCGGCCGAGTACGACGTTGTCGTCGCCTCGGGCGAACAGGTAACCTCGGGCCTGCTTGCGCTGACGCTGCAGTCGATGGGCTGCAAGGCGCGCTCGTGGCTGGGTTGGCAGGTGCCGATCAAGACCGACAGCGCTCATGCCAAGGCGCGGATCGAAGAGATCGATTCCGATGCCCTGCTGGCCTCGATGGGGGCAGGCGAGATCGCGGTGATCCCCGGCTTCCAGGGTGTTACGCCCGAGAACCGGGTAGCTACGCTCGGTCGCGGCGGCTCAGACACTTCGGCAGTAGCCGTGGCTGCTGCCGTCAAGGCCGATCGCTGCGATATCTATACCGATGTCGATGGCGTCTATACCACCGATCCGCGCATCGTCGCCAAGGCGCAGAAGCTGCCTCTGGTCACATATGAGGAAATGCTCGAGCTGGCCTCGGTTGGCTCGAAGGTGTTGCAGACCCGTTCGGTCAGCCTCGCGATGAAGGAGAACGTGCGCGTGCAGGTGCTCTCTTCGTTCATCGACGAGAGCGCTCCGCCGGCGGATGATCTGCCCGGCACGATGATTGTCAGCGATGAGGAATTGGAAGAAAGCGATATGGAACGCCAGCTGATCACCGGTATCGCCGCCGACAAGAACGAGGCGAAGGTCACCCTTACCCGCGTGCCCGATCGTCCGGGCGCTGTCGCCTCGATCTTCACCCCGCTGGCCGAGGCGAACATCAACGTCGACATGATCATCCAGAACGTGGCGAAGGACAAGGGCGAGACCGACGTCACCTTCACCGCGCCGATGGCTGATCTCGCGCGCACGATCTCGATGCTGGAAGAGCGTCAGCAGGAAATCGGGTTCTACCGCATGATCTCGAACGACAAGGTCGCTAAGATTTCGGTCGTGGGCGTTGGTATGCGCAGCCATGCCGGCGTTGCCTCGACGATGTTCAAGACGCTGGCTGATCGCGGGATCAACATCCAGGCGATCTCGACCAGCGAGATCAAGGTGTCGGTCCTGATCGATGCCGACGAGACTGAGCTGGCGGTGCGCGTCCTGCACTCGGCCTACGGCCTCGACGCCAAGGGCTGACGCCCCTGGCTTATGCTCGCGGCTGACGAAGCCGGGGCTTCGCAAAATATTGCAGTCAGACTACGGCCCGCGTCCGCCAGGATTGCGGGCCGTATTGCGTTTGACGCTCAAGCGATGTCTTCGTCGCGTGGAAGCAGTAGCAACAGGATATAGTCGCGCACGTCGTCAGGCCATGCGGGGATGGCCTCGCGGAATTTCTCCGGACTTGTACTGAACAGCTGGCGCGAGGCTTCCTCGAAACCGGGCAGGTCCCCGGCGAGAGCGGACATCGCGCGATAGCAACGTTCAGCAGCAAGGCGCTGCGCGGTCCGGCCGGCGTCGTTGCGCCGGGCTTGATCGACCAGACGGCGCAGTGCCTGCGAGGCCCCGCCTGGCTGAGCTGCAAGCCAGTCCCAGTGGCGCGGCAGCAGGGTCACCTCGCGAGGCGTGACGCCAAGTCGAGGTCGACCGCGCTTGCGCGGTGCTGGTCTTGCCTCGTCGACCTTGTCTTGGGTTTCATATACTTGACGCCAGTCGAGATCGATCACTTTGCCGGTGGCATCATCGAAAACGAGTACGCCAGCGGGATCGGCATGGAGCTGCCGTACCAGCTGGGCTGGCGAACCGCTGGCGATCTTCTGTCCGGTGCGAAATGCTGTGCATTGGATGGTGGCGGGCTTTGTCATATTTTTGTCCGGGTAAATTGATTTAAGCTATCAGTCAATCTATCCGGGTAAAAATGATTCGCGACTTCAGGAGAGCCCCTTTGGACAAGCTCAGCCGCAAGAATGCTCAAACCGCCTATCGGGAGCGCGCGGCGCGACCGGGTATCTATGCCTTGAAGTCCTCAGCTGGTCCGGTCTGGGGCGGACGAGCCCCGAACCTGGACACGATCGTCAACCGGGTGGTGTTTACCTTGCGGCAAGGCACCAGCCCGCATCGCACACTGCAGGCGGCATGGAACGTCGACCAAGGGCGGGGCATGGTATTCGAAGAACTTGAGGAACTCGATCCGGACGATTGTGGGTTGGCGCTCGAGCGGGTGCTCACGGACCGCCATTCGCATTGGATCGAGAAGCTTGAGGCAACCCGGATATGAGGCCTGGCGCTAAAGCGCTTTTGCCAGTCCGTCGCGAAAGCGCGGGTGCGCGAGGCCGATCATCAGTTCTGCGCGTTGCCGCAGCGATTTGCCGCGAAGGTTCGCTGCGCCATATTCGGTGACGATCCAGTGAACGTCGTTGCGCGGTGTGGTCACAGGACCTTCGAGGTGCGGTACGATGCGGCTCACGCTACCGCCTTTTGCGGTGGAGTGACAGGCAATCACAGAAATTCCGCCCTTCGAGGCATTGGCTCCGCGCACGAAATCAAGCTGGCCACCCGAGCCCGAGTACTGGTGCCCCATCATGTGTTCGGAATTGCAGGCACCCGAAAGGTCTACCTGAAGCGTTGCGTTGACCGAGACGACATTGTCGTTCTTGGCGATGTGGCGCGGGTCGTTCACGAGGTCGACCGGCAGCGAATAGACCGCCTGGTTGTCGTCGAGCCACTCGTAGAAGGGCGCATCACCCATTGCGAAAGTGAAGGTCGAGCGGCCGGGGTAAGTCTGCTTGCGTAAATTCGAGACTGCGCCGCTGCGCATCAGTCCTGCGAGGGCCGGAGTCATCAACTCGGTGTGAATACCCAGATTGCGATGCTTTTCCAACCTCGCGCATACCGCTGCAGGCAGGTTCCCGATCCCCATTTGCAGGCAGGCGCCATCGTCGATCATGCCCGCCACGATTCCGGCGATGGCCTCGTCTTCGGCGCTGGGGCTATGGGCATCGATCGCGATTAGGTCCGAGCGATGCTCAACGATGGCGTCGACCTCACTGACGTGAAGCGGTGCTTCGCCGAAAACGCGCGGCATCAGCGGATTGACTTCGACGATCAGTCGCTTTGCTGCTCGTGCAGCGACAGCGGTGTAGTCGTTGGCCGTTCCAAAGGTGAAGTAGCCGTGCTTGCCCATTGGCGAGACCATCAGGATGCATGCGTCGAGATCGATCTCGTCGCGCAGCAGTCGAGGCGAGTCGCTGAAGGCGGTGGGTACGAATTCCACCAGGCTGTCACCGTTCGCTGGATCGGCACGCATCAAGGTGCGCTCGACACCGCTCAGGAACATCGAGTGGGGCCGCACACGGTCAAGCAGTTCACGGCGCAGGACGCTCGTCGCGGCATGATTCATCGAATGGAAATACCAGAGCCGGAGGCGCTCCAGCTCCTCAGCCTCGACCCGTCGGGCCAGTGCCTTAAGCAGTGCAGGTGGCTCGGCCACAGCCATTCCCATCGCGATGTTGCTGTCACTGTGCAGCATCCGTACTGCATCATCCGCGAACATACGTTTCGATGCGTAAAGTTCTTGGGCGTCCATCGCGCGCCGCGCCTCCCCTTGGGACCTGACCTTAATGCAAAGAGCTGACAGGCTGGGCGTCATGGCGCAAGCCGGGTGAGACCCGCAGATCGGCTGTGCGGATTGGCGATTTGCGGATATCTGCGTCTCTACCCGCAAAAAATTACCCGGCCCGAAACCATCCGGTGTAGGGAGGTTCTGGACCGGGTTTGGCAGGTCAGCGGGACAAGGGGGGGCTAGGTCCCGCCGGTGCCTAGCCGTGCATCCGGCCAGTCCACGGGCTTCGTGATGATATTTTCAGGATGTCTCGCGGGCAATTCGACGTTCAGCCGTTTCGAGCAGATGGTGAACGCAAGCGAAGGCGTTGAGCACGTCGATGAGGATCAGGTCAGGCGTCGGTGCAGGGACAGGGATTGGCCGATCGCATCGTAAGCCCGGCGCATCGAGTCTGCGTCATTGACGCGCGCTGCAAAGGAAAGCTGCTGCATCACGGCCTCGAGATGGCGCGCAAGTGTGGCGGGAAGACGCCCTGCAACTGACTCCCAAGCATCAACGACCTGAGCATAGCCGATGCCCTGCCAGAAACCATTGGGGTGCGCGGCGAGTTTGGCGGCAGCTTCGAGGTCGAGCAGGTCGCTAGCGAGCGCGTCGTCATTGCCGGGGGCTGGCGCCAGGGCCGAGCCATGATGCGGCTGGTCTGCCAGTTCAATGTTGCTTTCAAGATACATCGTCGTCCCCGGATCCTTTAGAGATTCGCCTTCCCTTAAGTCGCTGCGGGCAATTCGGTTCCCGGCTCACTTGTGCCTGTCGTTCGGTCCGCTTATGGCGCTTGGGTTCTTCAATCGCGCGCTACGGGAGCTTCGATGGCCGCTACTAACAAGACCTTGTCGCTGATGGCGCGCGGGCGTGAATTCCTTGGCAGCGAGACTGCCATCCTGTGCGGTGCGATGTCGTGGGTATCGGAGCGCAACCTCGTTGCTGCGATCAGCAATGCCGGCGGATTTGGTGTGATCGCTTGCGGGGCCATGACGCCCGAGTTGCTCGATGCCGAGATCACCGCCACCAAGGCGCTGACCGAAAAGCCTTTCGGTGTGAACCTGATCACCATGCACCCGATGCTGTTCGACCTGATCGATGTGTGCAGCAGTCACGGTGTCGGCCATGTCGTGCTGGCTGGCGGTATCCCGCCCAAGGGTAGCGTCGAGGCGATCAAGTCGGGTGGCGCAAAGGTCATTTGCTTCGCACCCACGCTGATGCTCGGCAAGAAGCTGCTGCGTGCGGGCGCTGACGCGCTGGTGATCGAGGGCATGGAAGCGGGCGGCCATATCGGCCCGGTTTCCACTTCGGTGCTGGCACAGGAGATCCTCCCGGTTCTGGCCGAGGAACATCTTGTCTTCGTCGCAGGCGGGATCGGTCGCGGTGAGGCAATGGCGGGCTATCTCGAAATGGGTGCGGCTGGCGTCCAGCTTGGTACCCGTTTTGCCTGCGCGAGCGAGTCCATCGCACACCCCGATTTCAAGAAGATGTTTTTCCGCGCCTCGGCGCGCGATGCCATCGCCTCGGTCCAGGTCGATCCGCGCCTGCCGGTGATCCCGGTACGCGCGATTCGCAACAAGGGCACCGAGGCCTTTACCGCGAAGCAGCGCGAGGTCGCGCTCAAGCTCGATGCGGGCGAAGTCGACATGGGCGCTGCCCAGCTTGAGATCGAGCATTTCTGGGCTGGCGCACTGCGCCGCGCGGTTATCGACGGCGACGTCGAGGGGGGCTCGGTCATGGCTGGTCAGTCGGTCGGCATGGTCAAGGAAGAGGAGCCGGTGGCACAGATCATGGCTTCCTTGATGGAGCAGAGCGAAGCGGCGCTGACCACGCGTTCTGCTGCCTGAGGCTGTCCGGTAATGAGCGAATCCATGATCCTCGCGCTGTCGTGCGCCGACCGACCCGGCATTGTCGCCAGGGTGACAGGCTATCTAGCGCAAGCGGGGTGCAACATCATCGAGGCGCAACAGTTCGACGACCTCGCCGAAAACAAGTTTTTCATGCGTGTGGCCTTCGACCCCGGCGTGACCGATCGCGAGGAAATCCGTGAGGGTTTCGGGCCGATCGCGCATGAATACGGCATGGCCTGGTCGATGTTGCGCCGCGACCGTCCACGCCGGGTGTTGCTCATGGTGAGCAAGTTCGACCATTGCCTTGCCGACTTGCTCTACCGCCACCGCATCGGCGAAATCGCGATGGACATCGTCGGTGTCGTCTCGAACCACCCGCGCGAGGCGGTGTCGACGCACATGTTGGGCGACATTCCTTTCCATCACATGCCTGTCACCAAGGCGACCAAGGCGGAGCAGGAAGCCCAGGTGCGCGCTCTGGTCGAGGAAAGCCGTGCCGAACTGGTCGTGCTGGCACGCTACATGCAGATACTGTCGGACGAGATGGCCGCGTTCCTCTCGGGCCGCTGCATCAACATCCACCATTCGTTCCTGCCGGGCTTCAAGGGTGCCAAGCCGTATCACCAGGCACACGCGCGCGGTGTGAAGATGATCGGTGCGACAGCGCACTACGTCACTGCAGACCTCGACGAGGGGCCAATCATCCACCAGGACGTCGAGGCCGTCACGCATGCCGACACGCCAGAGGACATGGTGCGCAAGGGCCGTGACATCGAACGCAGGGTGCTCGCGGAGGCGGTCCGGTTGCACCTCGAGGATCGTGTCCTCATTAACGGCGCGCGCACGGTCGTCTTCCGCAGCTGATCTGGGCGACATGCCCCGACGGCCAGCCGCCGTCGGGGCCGGACCTTAGTCTTCCATCGGTTCTGGTGCACGGCACGGCGCCGGCGCGGCGCGCCAGTCGACGTCGTCGAAGTCAGGCATGTCGGGGTCTGCTATTTCCCGCGAAGGCCCTTGACCGGCCTCCATGGCAACCCACGACTTGTTGTTGTCGAACCCCTCGATCTTCCCATTGGCCTTCTTAGCCTCGGCAACCTCGATCTCGTCGCGTATGGTTCGCGATGATCGGATCAGTTTGACGATGCCGTCTTCCAGGTTGGTCGAGCGATAGAACGAAATCCCCCCGATCAGCCGGTTCATGGAGCGTGAGGTTACCGTCCAGTGTGCATCGGGCATCGCGGGCAGTTTGAGCCGCGTGACCGAGCAGGAGAATCTGCCAGCAGTGTTCGCAAAGGGTGCGTCCTGAAGTTGTTCGGGAGGGCGCTTTCGTTCCGCCGGCGGGTAGAAGCCGCCCCCGGCGAGGTATGTGCTGGCAGCGGTAATCGTGCCGTCGGCTTCGTCGATGTCCCAATCGATGTCCCCGGTGCCCTTGATGAGTGTCACGAAGGTGCCGTCCACAGCATCGTATGACCATGAGATGTCTTCGGGGGTGACCCAGCCGCCGGACATACTCTGGCGCAGCTGGGAGCGCGTCGTCTCCTCGGGCTGGGACGTGAAAGCTATGCGCGCGGTCTGAGCATCTATGCCACGCAGGACGCGGGTGTAGGTCACCTTGGCGTCTTGCTTGATGCCCGCGCTCGCGTCGATGTCGTAATAGTCGAGCTCGCTCGGCAGTTGCGGCGCTTGATATCCGAGTGTTTCCAGGCCTTCGCCCCGACTGCTGAGAGGCAGGCCGGAGCGGTAGCCAGCTTCCGTGTCGGTAAGCAGGCGATACTCGCCCTGACGTGTGCCATCGAGCCAGTAGCGTGTACCGTCGAGCTTCGTCGTGACCAGAACGTGGTCGAACAGCATCGGGCTTGGCAGGCGCTCGGCCATGCCATCACTGGCGTTGGTGTGGACCATCATTGCCTGAGCCTCGATGCCGAGACCATCGAGCAGGGCTAGCAGGAGCGCAGTCATGCCCTTGCAGTCGCCGAAGCGGCGATCCCAGGTCTCGTCGGCCGAGGCGGGAGTGTAGTTGCCGCCGTCCATACCCGTATAGACGTACCGGATCGAATCCTGGACCAGTTCGAGTGCCGCAAGGGCACGTCGCTGCGGATCCGGATATGCAGCGGAAATACGTTCGATCTCCGCTTCGAGCGGTGAACCTGGTGAAGTTTGCGCAGCCTTGGCGTAGAGGCGTGCAAGGTCCTGCGAAACCTGTGGCCAGGCCGTGAAATCCGAATATTCGAGCAGGCGCGCGATCGAATAGCGGGCAGGAGCCTCAGCGGGAGCGTTGAAGGGTGTCGGGTCACGCAGGACGAGGCTGACCGAGCGTTCGCCTTCGCTGATTGCGTCACGAATGTCGCGGCTGGGCTGCCAATGCGTCCGCTGGCCCTCGTCCCAGTCGAGGCGTAGGCGAAAGGTGCCGGGAAGCAGAACATGCGGCAGCATCAGGCCGCCGAAATGGTTCCGGTCGAAAGCGCTGTTGTCCTCGACCTGGGTCCACGCATACTCGATCTCGTCGCCGACCCGCAGGCCCGGAATCTGAAGGTTCGCGGTGAGCAGACCGTCGAGCATCGCCTGTTCCAGGCGGCCTTCACGCTGGAAGATGGCGAAGCGGTTCTCGTCGAGAACATCGATCTTGCGGCCATCGCGCCAGACCTCGACCTTGTTGACGATGGTCGTGGTGGTGGACGGGTTCCATACGAGGCTCATATTGCCCAGTTGCAGGGCCTCGGGCTTCAACAGGCGGATGCGCGTCGATGAATGAAGCACGGCGCGACCTTTTTCGAGGTGCGCCTGCACGTCGCTGTATACGACTTCGGCCGGTCCATCGACGGGCTTGTCCCGTGCGACCGGCTCGGGAGCCGGGGCCAGCCACTTGGGAGCGGGACCATAGAGCACAGTCTTCGATCCCGCCGCGTCGCGCGCAGCTGCCACCTGAATGCTCGCTGGCTCAAACCATGCGACACCGACCATAGCGATGAGTGCGCCGCCAAGGCAAAGTCTGTTCAAATTATCCCCCCAAATCAAGCGAGTGCTCTCAACTCGCCGGTGTATGCCTATGGAATTTCGGCGCGATCTGCCAGTTCGTTTGTGCGACGTTGATTTTTGACGCAGCCTGCGGCTCACTTGCTTGTTGAGAGCTGGTGCCCGCAACGCCTTGCGGGGTGTCCGGGATGTGGGTCGGTCAATTGCAGGCCCGCGCAGTGGAGAATAACGATGTGTGACGAATTTTCCGACGAGCAGGAAACAGGCGCCGAACTGGGTGACAAACTTGGTCTGAGCCGACGCGACTTTACCGCGCTCGGCGCGAGCGTTGCACTGGCAGGCTGCGCGGGAAGTGCCGGAGGGGGGCAGGGCTCCGACCTTGCCGAACGTATGGTTTCGATCACGACTGCTGACGGCGTTTGCGATGCATTCTTCGTCCATCCAGCGAAAGGGAGCCATCCAGGTGTTGTGATGTGGCCCGACATTGCCGGATTGCGCGAGGCCAAGAAGGTCATGGCGCGCAGTCTCGCCGCCCGTGGCTATGCGGTACTTGCCGTGAACCAGTACTACCGCTCAAGCCCTTCGCCGGTCCTGGAAAGCTTCGCACAGTGGCGTACGCCCGAAGGCCGTGAGCGGATTGCGCCCATGCGAGAAGAACTCACGAGCGAGGCAGTCACGCGCGATGCGGGGGCCTATGTCGCTTTCCTCGACACGCAGGACGCGGTCGACAAGCAGCGCAAGATTGCAAGCAACGGGTACTGCATGGGGGGACCGTTCACAGTGCGCACAGCGGCGGCGGTGCCAGGCCGGGTGGGGGCCGCGGCCTCGTTTCACGGGGCGGGTCTGGTGACTGGCGCACCGGACAGTCCCGACGCGTTGCTGGCGGGGACCGAAGCCGCTTATCTCTTCGCAATTGCCCGCAATGACGACGAGCGCGAGCCGGATCACAAGACGATCCTGCGAGAGAAGGCTGCTTCTGCGGGACGCCCCGCCGAGATTGAGGTCTACGATGCCGATCACGGCTGGTGCGTCCCCGATTCGCCGGCTTGGGACGCGGAGGAGGCCGATCGCGCTTTCAAGCGCATGTTGGCGCTTTTCGAGGGGCTCTGAATCCGGCTGGCGCAGTGCGGGGCAGGCAGTTCGTAGTGTTCGGTTCGCGTATTTGCCCTGATTCTCAAGGCGGTGCCCTTTGCGGTAGAACGTGCATCCGGGAAGGGCAGGATGATCAGGGAACCATTTATCCGGGCCACGGAAATATGGCTGCCGTCCCGGGACGGCTTGAGCATTGAGCTGAGTGGCGGGCTTTATGGCACGCTCGACTATTTCGCGGCAATCAGCCGGGGGATGCGCTTCGCATATGGCGAGGGCTTGCCCGGCCAGGTCTGGCGCGCGGGGCACCCGATTGTGCTCAAGGATCTGAGAGCGTCCTACTTCCGTCGCGGCGATGCGGCGATGACCGAAGGTCTAAGCTGCGCTGTCGCCATGCCATGCTTTGCCTCGGGCCAATTGAGTGCGGTGCTGATCCTGTTTTGCGGCGATGATCGGTACAGCGTGGGTGCTCTCGAGCTTTGGAGCCTGAATGAAGGCGACGATAATTTGTCCCTTGTCGATGGCTATTTCGGGAGCGCCCGGGCGTTTGAAAAGGCCACACGGGCGACGGCATTTGGGCGGGGAGTGGGTCTTCCCGGGCGTGTCTGGGATAATGCACGCCCCGAAATTCTTGCCGACATAGGCGCAGGTGAACGCTTCGTCCGGCGCGAAGAGGCGGTCAGGGTCGGGATCAACCGAGCGATCGGAATTCCCTGCCCGACGCTTGATGGCAAACCCTGGATACTGACTTGTCTCTCTGCGCGAAATTCACCGATCGCCGGGCGCTTCGAGCACTGGCGCCGGTCTCCAGAGGACGGAGGGCTAACCTTCGTCGACGGCTACTGCGAAAGCGGGATCGAACTTGCCAGGTTATATGCGGACACGGTGATCAGTGATGGCGCCGGTGTTTTCACGCGGGCATGCCGCAAGGGGGTACCGCTGCTAGACGAAGACCTCGCGACCGATACGAGCAACGCCGTCGCAGTGAACGCCGTCGAAATCGGGCTACGCTCGATGGTCGTGCTTCCGGTTGTGTGTGAACCGCATGGTCGCGACGATGTCATCGCTTTTTATTTCTGAAGGGCGCCGATCCACGCAATGGATGGGCTAATCGGCGCGCCTGTAGTTGCTGCCGACCTTGCAATGAGCCTGCGACTTTCCATTACTTAGTAGATGAAAGATCCGCTTGCAGAGCGAATGGTGCCGGTTTCGCGCCACGGGTCAAGCTGGCTTGCCCGGTACGCGTCAAAGCCGTTTGTCGCCTTGGCTGTCCTTGTCATGCACGCCGGTTTTGCGCTTCTGCTGATCCGTGCGTTCAGTCCGGAGCTTTTCGAGGATACGGCGCGAGGTATCCGCAGCGTGCTCACTACCTTTGAGGTAGAGCCTCAGGCAGAACCCTTGCCCAAACCTCCGGAGACAAAACCGACCCGCGCTCTTGCGCAAGAGGAAGGGGCGTCTGCTCCGCCGGCGAAGCAGGCTCGTCCGCGCCCGTCGTCCGCCCCCAGTCCGCGAGTGGTACTCACCGAGAAACGCGCCCCGCCGGTGGCCGGCGAGGGGCTGGAGAACAGCGCCGGGGCAAGCGAAGAGGGGGCAGGTTCGGGCGCCGCGGGCGAAGGTGTGGGGACTGGCGCTGGCGCAACAGGTCAAGGTACCGGCGGTGGGGGACGCGCAAGTCCAACGGTCAAGATTGCAGGTGACATAAATTCCGCGCGGGACTATCCGCGCGCCGGCAGGCAGGCGCGACTCGGACATTCCGTGATCATCGACCTGCATGTGAATGTGGAAGGGGAGGTCTCGGCGTGCCGTATCCATCGGCCAAGCCCGGACCCGGATGCGGATCGGATTACCTGCGAATTGGCGACGAAGCGCTTTCGGTTCAGGCCTGCGAGCAATGCACGTGGCGAGCCGGTGCCGGCAATCTATCGCTGGAAACAGCGGTGGTTTTGCTGCTAAGCGCGCGGTCCGGCGCTGCGGAACTAGTGCAACCGATCTGAAGGTATCTTCGCTTTAACTGTTAGGCGATTTAGGCAATTTTTCGAAGGCTATGTCTACGTTAGTTCCCGTGATCCTCTGCGGAGGAATTGGATCGCGCCTGTGGCCGCGCAGCCGTGCGTCGAAGCCCAAGCCGTTCCTTCCGCTCGTCGGAGATTCAACCCTTTTCGAGCAGGCGATCGCGCGGTGCCCCGCGCAAGCCGGTTTCGATGCACCGATCGTGGTGACCGGGCGCGCACATCTCGATCATGTCGAGGCTCAGCTTGGCAAGGATGACGGCGCGCGCATCATCGTCGAGCCAGCTGCCCGCAACACGGCGGCGGCGATTGCTCTGGCAGCCTGTGCGTTGCCGGAAGACGCCGTCATGCTGGTCTGCCCAAGCGATCATTTCATCGGCAAGCCCGATGCCTTCCGCGAAGCGGCCAATAAGGCGGCATCGCTGGCGCGTGACGGTTGGCTCGTGTCGTTCGGCATCGCGGCCACGGCTCCTGAAACCGGCTTCGGTTATCTCAAGCGTGGAGAACCCATCGCGAGCAGTGACGGGCAACCCGGCTTCCGGACTGCCCAGTTCGTGGAAAAGCCCGAGCTAGAGCGGGCGAAGGCCTTTCTCGCCGAAGGTGGCTACGCCTGGAATGGCGGCATCTTTGCCTTTCGCGTCGGGGATTTCCTAAGGGAACTCGAACAGCACCGCCCGAACATCGCCGAACCGACCCGCGAAGCTGTGGCGTCCGGCACTTGGGACGGGCGCAGGTTTCATCCCGATCCTGCGATTTTCGCCAAGGTGGAAAGCGATTCTGTAGACTATGCCGTGATGGAGAACACGCAGCGCGCTGCGATGGTGCCCGTCGACATGGATTGGTCCGATATCGGTAACTGGCATGCCTTGCACGAAGCGCAGGAGCGCGATGGGAGCGGCAACAGTGCGCTCGGCAGAGGCGAGGTAGAACTTGTCGATTGCCACAACGTCCTGGTCGATAGCGATGGCCCTCGTGTCTCGGTGATCGGGCTCGAAAATGTCGTCGTTGTCGTCGATGGCGACGACATCCTAGTTACTTCCGTTGCCGGTGCGCAGAAAGTCGGCAAGCTCAAGGGTGCACTCAACCAGTGAGGGGCGAGGGACGGGCCATGCTCGCGCATAGCCAAGCAGGCTCGTGGCCGCGCTACGTTGCTTGTGGACAAAAACAAGCTTCGTGTTGCGTGCGCTCGGTTGCGCCAGCGACATGCCCGGTGTCGCCACTATGAGCGCCGCTCTTCCGGTCAGCCTCGTCGAGAAGCCGTGGGGGCGGGACCAGCTGCCGGCGCCGTTCGAAGGCCTCGCTGATCGCCGGATCGGAGAAATCTGGTTCGAGCCACCTGCCATGCTCCCGCAATTGCTGGTGAAATATATCTTCACCAGCGAAAAGCTCTCGGTGCAGGTCCATCCTTCCGATGCGCAGACCTTGCAGATGGGTATCGGTCGGCAAGGCAAGGAGGAATGCTGGCTAATCCTCGATGCCGAGCCGGGCGCCAAGCTTGGCATCGGTTTCGAGGAGGAGATCTCATCTCAGGATCTGCGTGCTGCTGCACTTGATGGCTCGATTGAGCAACTTCTGAGCTGGCACACGGTGAACGCAGGGGATTTTTTCTATATTCCCGCCAACACCGTTCACGCCATCGGCGGCGGCGTCAGCCTCATTGAAGTCCAGCAGAACAGCGACATAACATACCGTCTTTTCGACTACGGGCGTCCGCGCAGGCTGCATCTCGACGAGAGCATCGCCGTCGCCAGTGCTCGGCCATATGCCGCGCAAGCCCTGCGCAAGCGGGTGTCGGACCATGGTTCGCAAGTGCTGGTGGACGGCCCGCTGTTTCGGCTCGAGCAGGTCGCGGGTGTGCCTGATCGAGAGGTGCAGGCACGGTTTCCCGGCGCGCTCCTCGTAATACCTCGGAGTGGTTCATTCCTGATCGATGGAGACACGATCTGCGTCGGTCAGTGCGCTGTCGCATCGTGCATCGATGCAATCACGTTTTCCGAGAGTGGCGTCTGCCTGCTGGCGGCGGCATTGAACTGACCGGCATCGAGCAGGCGAATTTGCCATCGCCTATGTCAGGCGGGGCGTTAAACGAGCTTACTACCTGCTGCTAACCGTGGTGAGGGTAGCTGTCGTGGACATTTGTCGCAGGGGAGAGGCTGGTCATCACGTAGGCTTGGTGCGATAGACAGGTCATGATCGTACAGACCATCCAATTGGCGCTCACGCCCGTCTTCGTGCTGGTCGCCATCGGTAATATTCTCAATATCCTGTCGACCCGCCTTGGCCGTGTCGTCGATCGGGCTCGCTACCTGCAGGGGTTGCATAACGAGACCGAGGGCGGCGAGCATGACATGATCGTGCGAGAGATCCGTCTGGTTGATCGGCGCATCAAGATCATTACGCGGGCAATCAAACTGATGGTGCTTTCGGCGCTGACCATTGGTTCGACCGTCGCCTTACTGTTTCTGCAAGGACTTGCGGAACTCGATCTCCACCTGCTCGTCGCGATCGTATTCCTGATCTCGATCATGCTGCTGCTGTTCGCACTGGTTCTGTTCCTGCGGGAGACTCAGGTCGCGGCGGAGGCACTTGTGGTGCCGACCGACTATCTCGAGCTACACCGCAACATCTGATTGGTCTGGCTGGAAGCGAAACCTAGCACATTTGCGTGGATGCAATCGTTGATTTTTGAGCTGTCACTTGGCAAACTGGGCAAGAAGGGAATGAAGTAACCTGGGGTAGGGGTGTGCTTGCGAATGTCTCCCAGCACGTGCCAGAACACGTGCGGCAGGTCTTGGCAGGGATCGTGGAAAGTCGCAGTGAAGCGATCCACGTCCTCAATTCATTCGGCGAGATCGAATATCTCAACAGATACGCGCGGCATCTGCTTGGCGAACATGGCGTTATGGCTGGGAAAGGAACAGGCTGGATTGCCTTGTTTCCGAGGAGCGCCCAGCTCGAGGCCGAGAATGCACTTCTCGCCTGCTTGATGGGGCGCGACTATCGGTTCATTTGTAAGAGCCGCGATCGACAACGGGAATCTCGGTATTGGGATATTTCGGTGCGCCGGATAGAAAATCCGCTCGGCACTCTGGAGAACATTCTGGTGGTCATCAGAGAAGTCACCGACATCTTGGATAGGCCGATCGGCACAGCTTTCGATCATCACCGCGCGGTCCATATTGGCCGGGCCTGACCGCTCAGATAAAAAAAGGGGCGGTGCCTTGAAGACCGCCCCCTCTTGTTTTCGATCGATAAAGTCCGGTGTCAGGCAGCGATGGCGAACGGTTCGATCTCGCCCGCGAGATAGAGCTTCTTGGCCTTGGCGCGGCTGAGCTTGCCCGAGCTGGTGCGCGGCAGGCTCTTGGGCGGAACCAGTTCGACCACGCAATTCATGCCGGTGATCGAGCGCACCTTGTCGCGGATGAGGTCGCGCAGTTCGATGCGCTTGACCGGGTCCGAGACACGGCAGTGGACCAGCACCGCAGGAGCTTCCTCGCCATTGTCGGTTTCGACCGAGAAGGCGGCGATGTCGCCATGGTTGAAGCCGGGCAGCTGCTCGACCGCCCATTCGATGTCCTGGGGCCAGTGGTTCTTGCCGTTGATGATGATCATGTCCTTCGCACGGCCGACGATGAACAGGTAGCCATCGGCCATGTAGCCCATGTCGCCCGTATCGAGCCAACCGTCGACGAGGCACTCCGCCGTGGATTCGGGATCGCGGAAATAGGAGTGCATGACACTGTCGCCACGGCACCAGACTTTGCCGATCTGGTGGTCGGCAAGTGGAGCGCCGTTTTCGCCGCGGATAACGACCTCCATATCGCGTACGGGCTTACCGCAGTTGACGATGGCACGGTAGCGGGCCGGGCGGCTGAGATCGCGCGGTGAGCCCGAGAGGCGCTCTTCCTCGACGAGCTCTACGCGGATGCCTTCACCCGGCGGCATGATGGTGACGGCGAGCGTCGCTTCGGCAAGGCCGTAGCTGGGCAGGAAGGCGTTGGCCTTGAAGCCCGCAGCAGCAAAGGAATTGACGAAGCTTTGCATCACGTCCGGACGGATCATGTCCGCGCCATTCCCGGCCAGGCGCCAGCGCGAGAGGTCGAAACGCTCGTCAACGCTTGTCTGGCTGGAAATACGGCGGGCGCAGATGTCGTAGCCGAAAGTCGGTGAGTACGAGATGGAAGTGCCCTGATTGCGTGTGATCATGTCGAGCCATGCCAGCGGACGGCGGGCGAAGTCCTCGGTCTTGAGGTAATCGCCCGAAACCTGATTGGCGATCAGCGAGAGGAAGCAGCCGACCAGGCCCATGTCGTGATACCAGGGCAGCCAGGAAATGCAGCGGTCGCTATCGATCAGTTCCATGCCGTGGCTGTGTGCCGCCAGGTTCGACATGAGCGAACGATGGGTGACCGCGACGCCGTGCGGGAAGCGGGTCGAACCGCTCGAATACTGCAGGTAGCAGATGTCGTCGGGATCGGCCTTGGGCAAGGCGATCTCGGGTGCATCCTTCGCAGCGAAATCGGCCCAGGTTGCGTGACCACAGCCCTGACGCTCGGCAGCAGCCGAAGTGAGGTGCGCGATTTCGTCCGGACCGATCAGCATCAGGGGATCGGCACTGGAAAGCTGCACCGAAAGCTGTTCGATGTAGTTGTCCTTGCCGCCGAAGCTCGTGGGCAGCGGAAGGGGGACGGGCCATGCACCGGCATAGACGGTGGCACAGAACATCGCCGCGAACTCGGCACCCGTTTCCGCGATCAGGGCGATGCGATCGCCCGGTTTGACGCCGCGTGCGACCAGCGCATAGGCGACCTTGAGGGCATCGGCCCGCAGTTCGCTGAAGGGGTAAACATGCTTGAGGGTGCCACGAGGATCGTGGAAATTGAACCCGCGCTTGCCGCTGGCGGCATAGTCCAGCGCGTCACAAAAGGTGTCGAAGTCGGCGAAGCGTCGTTCGAGTGTGTCGCCGTTAGGCGTGGGAACCAGTTCCTGACCCGTCCTCGCCACCACGCTGATGGTGTCGCTCATTGTTTCTTAACCCGTTGTTGTTCTACACTGATATCCGCGAAATCAACGGTTCTGCGCGCTTCGGGCGTTGAACCCTGTGCGAGCGGTTCCGTCACTTTCACGGATCTGATGGCTCTCCCCAATCTGCGCCGAGTGTGGCACGATTAGGGCAAGATGTCTGCCAAGCGTCACAATCCCCGGCCGCTCGACCCCCGTCGACTTGAAGAGTTGGCGCTCGCCTATGTCGCGCGATTCGCCACGACGCAAGCCAAGTTGCGGGCCTATCTGCAAAGAAAGCTGCGCGAACGAGGCTGGGAGGGCGAAGATGAGCCCGCGCTGGATGGGCTCGTCGAGCGCTACGTCGAACTGGGCTATGTCGACGATGAAACCTGGGCGCGGATGAAAGCAGGCAGTCTGCTCAGGCGCGGCTATGGAAGCAGGCGCATCGGTCAGGCCTTAGGGCAGGCGGGGGTCGATGAAGATTTGCAAGTGCAAATGCAGCCTGGCGAGACCGCTGAGCGGCAGGCGGCGCTTGCACTCGCGCGGCGTCGGCGTCTTGGCCCGTATGCCCGCGAAGAAATTGATCGACCAATGCGCGAAAAGCATCTTGCTGCCATGCTAAGGGCAGGCCACCGGCTCGATGTCGCGCGCCGGATTATAGAAGCGCAAGGTATCGACGAAGCCGAGGAATGGGCGGACGAGGATATCGTCGACTGATCTCGGCCACAGGTCTCGGGTAGTTGCAGGAAAGCGCGGCACCCGGGTGGATGCCGCGCTCTCAACTTGCGACTTTGAATTGCCATTCCGCCATTAACGGCAACGAGCTGGCTTGCTCGATTCGCGATCGATCTCCCTGCCGAGGAGGGCGCCTGCACCGGCGCCGACGATCGTGCCGACTGTCTTGTCACGTCCGCCATCGATGGTTCGACCCAGCAGCGCCCCGGCTACGCCGCCGATCAGTAGTCCGGTGGTGCCGTTCGACTTCTTGCAGTAGTACTTGCCATTGTCACCGCGCCAGTAGCGGATGCCGTTGTCGGTGCGGCGATAATCGCGATCACGGGCTTCTACAGGGGTAGCGGCGGCGCCGATCATGACGGGGGCAGCGACCGCTGCCATCGTAGCGGCAATTAGGGCGTTACGCATAGTTGGCTCTCCTTGGTCTGCGATCGCCCGCCGTGCCTGGCTCGGAGCCGATGTGGGCCTGGGGCGATCACCTGAATGGTGTTCGGGAAGGAAACGTGGAAGCGCCGCAGGTGATCCACAACGTCAGATGAACAAACGGAAAAGCCGCTTTTCTGCGACGAGTGGAGGCGTCAGGGGCGGTGAGTTGTTCGATTGCCGATGCGCCCGCGGTCGGGGGGGGGGGGTGTCTCGCGCGCTCACAGGCTCCGGACGACAGGACACGGTTGCGCCATTCGCGGCCAAAAAGCCGTTCAATGCGCTTGGCATCGCGGGCAAAGCGGGCTAACGCGCGGCTCATGGGAATCCTGTCCAATATCTTCACCTGGTGGGACGGCGCCACCATCGGCACCTCGCTCTGGTCCTCGCGTAATGGCGAGCACGTCGGCACGGACGCGCAAGGCAACAAGTACTTTCGCGCGAAGAAGGCCTTGACGACTGAGGGCTACGAAAAGCGCTGGGTGATCTATGAGGGTGCCAACGACGCGAGCCGCGTGCCTGCTGAATGGCATGGCTGGTTGCATCACTCGTATGATGGCATTCCCGAAAGCCACCTTCCGCCCGCGCGTATCTGGGAAGTGGACTACACTCCCAATGCCACCGGCACCGGTGCTGCCTATCGCCCGCAGGGCGCGCTCGAGCGGGGTGGCAAGCGTGCCGCTGCGACGGGTGACTATGAGGCATGGTCTCCGGAAGCCTGATCGCGGCCGCATGTCACGGCTGGTTGCCTATCCGCTAACGTTTTCGCTGCTGCCATTGCTGGCGGCCTGCTCGGACGCGCCTGAGCCCGAGCCGATGGATACCAGTGTTCCCGAGGCAATCTCGGGAATGCAGGCCGGTCCGGCGCAGGCGGCGCAAGGTCAGCAGGTCGGGACTCCCAACAAGGACCGCGTTGCCACCCTTGGCGTGCTCAACAAGCGCAACAATGTCACCAGCGAGCTGGTGATGAAGCCGGGTGAGTCACGTCGGATAGGGACCTTGGTGGTAAAGCTCGCGACTTGCGAGAAGTCACTGCCCTGGGAGCGTCCGCGTGAAGAGGGCGCTTTCGTTCAGGTCTTCGTGGAAGAGCAGCTGGAGGCGGAGCGAAAGCCTGCCTGGCACAAGGTGTTCTCGGGTTGGCTGTTCAAGAACTCGCCAGCGCTGAACGTGGTCGAGCACCCGGTTTACGACGTCTGGGTCAAGGCCTGTGCAATGAGTTTTCCCGGCGAAGACGAGAGCCCGGCAGCGGCCGCATCCTCTAGCAATGCGGCAAAAGCATCGGGCAGCGAAAGCGCGCCTTCCGAAGCAGATCCTGTCGAAGAGGCGGTGGAGACCGATCCAGTGCCCGCGCCAGAAGGTGATAACGCGGCGAACTGATCGCCGGGCTCGCCCGACTGTGCTGCCTGCAGCAACTTGAGATAGTCCTTCTGCGGCAGTTCCTGCGCGCCGAGCGAGGCGAGGTGCGGGGTCATGAACTGGCAGTCGAGTAGTGTTGCGCCGCCACGGCGCATCGCGGCCACGAGCCAGCACAATGCGACCTTTGACGAATCGCTCGTGGTCGAGAACATGCTCTCGCCGCAAAAGGCCCGATCAAATCCCACGCCATAGAGTCCGCCGACGAGTTCGCGTGCCGTGCCATCAGCGCTCTCGCGCCAGCACTCGATCGAATGGGCAAGGCCAAGTCGGTGCAGGTTCTCGTAGCTGCGCTGGATGCGATGACTGATCCAGCTGCCGCCTTCGTCGTCATCATCATCGAGGCATTCGTCCTGGCTTCGGGCAGGGCGCGGCGCGGCACAGGCGTCCATGACCATCGAAAAGGCCTCGTTGCAGGTAACTGTAAACCGGTTGCGACGAAGCGTGCGCGCCAGCGAATGCGACACGTGCAGGCCATCGAGCGGAATTATCGCCCTCAGTCGTGGTTCGATCCAGAAGATGTCGGGGTCATCGCGGCTGTCCGCCATCGGGAAAATCCCGCTGCGGTAGGCCAGCATGAGCAGTTCCGGTTCAATCGGATCGGTCGTACGAGGTGCGTGCACAGCGGTGTTCTAGCAAAAACGGTCTGCGGTGGACATGGAAACGTGCATTTGTCTGGCGAACCTGTGCATAAGGTCCTTGTAATCCTGTGCGGCACCATCTAGTGGGACCGCCACCCGCAGGAGTGTAGCTCAGTTGGTAGAGCATCGGTCTCCAAAACCGAGGGCCGCGGGTTCGAATCCTGCCACTCCTGCCACTTTCACCATGGTTCTTCGGGCCATGGTCGAAGGCTTCGCCGCCAGCTGCTGGCCCGGCCGAGTTTCCCTTACATCCCCGAACTGCAAAGTCGGCTCCATTGCCGAAGCGGTGATTCGCGCGTAGCGCTTGCTTGCCAATCTCGCGGCGGGGTTTAAGGGAGCCGCGCCCGGATCTGTATCCCGGTGAAAGGTCGAACAAGGGTACCCATGCAGGAAAGCGCGTTGACGGATTCGCCCGAGGCAGGCGAGGGCGCAGAGGCCAGCGCAAGCGCGGTTTCGGGAAAGGTGCAGGACGTGTGGCGGGCAGGGCGCCTCGACGCGCTGTTCTGGCTGGGAATTGCGCTTTCGCTGCTGGCATCCTTGCCAGCGCTGGTGGCCTGGACCCCGCAGATGACCGACTACCCGTCGCATCTCGCCGGCTACAAGATCATGCTCGATCATGGGCGCGATCCATTCCTGACCTGGTATTTCCTGTTTCATTGGGAATGGACGGGCAATCTCGGTGCTGAACTGCTGATGGTACCGCTTGCGCCGGTGTTCGGCGTGGAAATGGCAGGGCGCATTATCGTCGCGTTGATCCCGGCCTTGACCGGCCTGTCGATTGTCTCGGTCTCGTGGGTGCTGCGCCGTCGTGTTGGGCTGGGGCCTATCCTCGCGCTCGTGGCGATCTGGTCCCCGTCCTTGCTGATGGGGTTCCTCAACTACTCTCTCTCGTTGGCTCTCGCACTGTTCACCTTCGCGCTATGGGTGCGGATGGAAGGATCGCCATGGCGGCGACTGGTCATGATCCCGCTCGGTTTCGTTGTCTGGCTGTGTCACGTATCGGGTTGGGGGATACTTGGCGTCTTGGTGTTCGGCTACGAGTGGACGCGGCGCAGCGGCTGGCGTGACTGGCGCCCGTTTCTCGCGCCCTGGCCGCTGATCTTCCCGCTCCTGCCCATGTTGGCGGGGATGGGTGCCAATTCCAAGGTCTCCTACGGACGCTGGGGCGTGCTCGAGTACAAGTGGGGCATCCTCTACAAGGCCTTGCGCAATCAGGACCAGGTCTTCGACATCGCCACCTTGTGCGTGTTGCTGCTGGTCGTGCTGGCGGCCCTCTTGGTGAAGCGGATCGACGGGCGCCTTGGATGGGCGGCGCTGATCCTGTTCGGGCTGACGCTGGCGGTTCCACGCCAGATTTTTGGCGGAGACTACGCCGATTACCGCCTGAGCACGGCAGCGCTGATGATTGCACTTCTGGCAGTGGACTTCCGGTCGCGCATCCCGGCATGGCTGCTTGTTGCGGCATCGCTGATCTTCGTGTCGCGCACCGCGCTCACAAGCTGGGTCTGGTATAGGGACGCGCAGACCGCGCGCACGATGATTGCCGCGCTCGACTATGTGCCAGAGGGCGCCAGGGTCGCTACAGCGGTTGCGATTCCCCGCCGCCAGTGGTTCTTCGGGCCCTTCGAGCACTTTGGCAGCTATGCGGTAGTCCGGAGCAGAGCGATGGAAAATTCCAACTTCGCGCTGCCCGATGTGCACATGCTCTCGATGCGCGAGCGCAGGTATCGGTTCGCCGATCCGACGCAGCGGATTTTGTTTTCGCCGAACCAGCGCATCGACCTGCGCAAGTTCAAGCCGGCGCGCCATGCAGACTACCTGTGGTACATCGGCGATGCGCACCCGGTCGCGTTGCCCGATGGCGCGAAGATCATCTACAGCACGCCCAATTCGTTCCTTGCGCGCATGCCGAGCGCGGTTGATCTTGCAAATCCGGCGGACGGGAGCTAGATCAGGCGCTCTTCCGACATGAGGAAACAGTCTGCCCCTCCCGGCCTCGGCCGGGGCGGCGATTTCCCCTAGGCGGAAGAGACCGAATCCGCGCCGCAAGGCACGAGACATTTTTTGCGTTCACGCAAACAGGCAAGAGATACGAGAGCGAGCGACATGGCCAAGATCAATCCCGGCGAATTCATGCGCCAGGTCCAGGCAGAGACGCGCAAGATTCACTGGCCTTCGCGCCAGGAGACGGTCACGACCGCGATCTTCGTGGGCATCATGACCGTGCTGCTCGCAAGCTTCTTCCTGGGCGTCGACGCGCTGTTCGGCTGGGTCGTCAGCTCGCTGCTGTCGTTCCTGTAATCGTCTGAACGCTGGATACTGAAGAGAGAACCATGGCCCGCTGGTACATCATCCACGCCTACTCCGGCTTCGAGAACAAGGTGAAGGAAGCGATCCTCGCCGAGGCGGAGCGCATTGGCCTGTCGCAGCTCGTCGAGGACATTCAGGTCCCCGCAGAGACCATCACCGAGGTGAAGCGCGGCAAGAAAGTCCAGGTCGAGCGCAAGACGATGCCCGGCTACGTTCTCGCCAAGCTGGCGATGAACGACGACGTCTACCACCTCGTCAAGAACACGCCGAAGGTCTCGGGCTTCCTTGGTAACAACGGCAAGCCGCAGGCGATTAGCGAATCGGAAGCCGCGCGCTACTTCGGCGCTGCCGAGGCTGCTGCTGCCGAGCCGCGCAAGCAGGTCAGCATCGACTACGAGATCGGCGATTCGGTCAAGGTGCTCGACGGTCCTTTCGCGAGCTTCAACGGCATCGTCGAGGAACTCGACTTCGACAAGAACCGGGTCAAGGTCTCTGTCTCGATCTTCGGGCGTGCGACGCCGGTCGAACTCGACTTCGAGCACGTCGAGCTCAGCAAGTAAGCATCACTCGCCGCGCTATCTGCGTGGCTTGGATAAAGAGACGGGGCGCTGTCACGGCGCCCCTTTTCTTTTGCCGGGTTCTGGGCTAAGGGCCCGGCCTTCGCAGCGGCTTTCGGTCGTTTGCGATTCCCGGCGGGAGAGTAGCGAGGCGCAAGCCGGACTTCTCGTCTGACCGCTAAACATGAGGGCGCATGCGCGCCCGACAGTGTGAAAGGAGGCCATCATGGCCAAGAAAATTGAAGGCTACATCAAGCTGCAGGTGCCCGCGGGCGCTGCAAACCCGTCGCCGCCGATCGGTCCGGCGCTGGGTCAGCGCGGCGTGAACATCATGGAATTCTGCAAGGCGTTCAATGCCGCCACGCAGGAGATGGAAAAGGGCATGCCGATCCCGACCATCATCACCGTGTATGCTGACCGCAGCTTCACCTTCGTCACCAAGACGCCGCCCGCCACCTTCCTCATCAAGAAGGCTGCCAACCTCAAGTCCGGCTCGAAGGAGCCCGGCAAGGTTTCGGCCGGAAAGATCGCGCGCTCGAAGCTCTCCGAGATCGCAGAGGTCAAGATGAAGGACCTGAACGCCAACGACATCGAGGCGGCTACCCGCATCATCGAAGGTTCGGCCCGCGCGATGGGTCTCGAAGTGGTGGAGGGCTGATCTGATGGCCAAGATTTCCAAGAAGCAGAAGTCGCTCACCGAGAAGCTGGGCGACAACATGAAGCTTTATCCCGTTGCCGAGGCTCTGACCGCGCTGCGTGATCTCAAGACCACCAAGTTCGACGAGACCATCGAGGTCGCGATGAACCTTGGCGTCGATCCGCGTCACGCCGACCAGATGGTCCGTGGCATGGTTTCGCTCCCCGCCGGTACCGGCAAGACCGTGCGCGTCGCCGTGTTCGCCAAGGGCGACAAGGCCGAGGCCGCTCTCGCTGCTGGCGCCGACAAGGTTGGTGCCGAAGACCTCATGGAAGACATGCAGGCCGGCAACCTCGATTACGATCGCGTGATCGCGACCCCCGACATGATGGGCGTCGTTGGCCGCCTCGGTAAGCTGCTGGGCCCCAAGGGCCTGATGCCGAACCCGAAGCTGGGCACCGTCACCCCGAACGTCGAGCAGGCCGTGAAGGACGCCAAGGGCGGCCAGATCGAGTTCCGCGTCGAGAAGCAGGGTATCATCCACGCCGGCATCGGCAAGATGTCGTTCTCGGACGAAGACCTGCAGAAGAATTTCTCGGCATTCGTCGACGCGATCGTCAAGGCCAAGCCCTCGGGCGCCAAGGGCAAGTACGTCAAGAAGATCTCGCTGTCTTCGTCGATGGGCCCGGGCCTCAAGATCGACACCACCGAAGTCGCCGGCGCCTGATCGCCGATCCGACCCAGGGTCGAACAAAAAAGGGCCGGGAGAGCAATCTCCCGGCCCTTTTTTCGTGGTTGTCCTAACTGCTGCTGCGTTGTTCAGGTGGCCTGGATGGCCTGCCGTCGTGTCAGTCTGATGCCGGGGCGGCCAGATTCGCGCGCGTGTAGCATTCGACGAGGTAGGCCAGGGCTCGTCCGTCGCGCAGATGTAGCACTGCACGGTGCCGCAAGATCGTGCCTTCGGGGCAAGGCGCGCCGGGGTGGCGGGAGGATTCGAGCAATTCACGATCAAAGTGCAGCGGGGCGATGATTTTGCCGAAAGGCGTTGTGCCATCCGCAAGGGCCGCGTTCATCGCCGGGTCGAGCCGCTCGGGAACGTACCAGTTAGCTGCGATCGAGACGACGTCGCCGCCAAGGCTCAGGGCGACATGGCGTGCTCGTAAACTCTCGCCCGCAGCAAGGGCCAGGATGGCAAGCGCGTCGGCCGGTGGCGAGGCCAGCTCGGAGAAGGGGCGGATCGGCCGTGCCTGCAACTGCGGCGCCTCGAGCGATGGAGCGGCTCCCTCAAGGCTGTGCCGGTGCCATTGCTCAAGTGCATGGCTCGCGCTGGCATGGCCCCTCAAAAAGGCATCGAAACGATCGACGAGCGAAGAGGGCTTGGTCATGCTGAACGTGCAGGCTTGTCGGTATATGGTAGAGGCGGGAGGGCTGGCAGGGGCGCTGCTCAGATACCGCCAGGTACCGGCGCGCGGCCCATGTCTTCCAGCCCACCGACAAGCGCTCTGGCGCAGGCTGCCAGTTCCTCAGCATCGACCGAGCGGATGACGAAGTTGGCGCCGGTGCGGCCTTCGCCCCAGAACGGGTAGGAGCCAATCTGGCAATTGGGATGGGCCTGCTCGGTTTCGCGCAGGAGAACGGCGACATCGCTTTCTCCGACCCAGCAGCCGATCGTTTTGGACAGCAGCGGAGCGCCTCCCTCGAGGGTGCCGGTCAAAGCTTCGAGCATCCCGGCCGTGATGCTGGGGACACCGGCCATAATGAACACGTTCTCGACATGGATACCCGGTGCGCCCGTATAACGGTTGGGGATGAGGCTGGCGCCTGCCGGCGTGCGTGCCATGCGCAGGCGCGCGTCGGTGAGGCCGCCGCGGGTGGTGTAGTATTCCTCGAGGATTGCGCGGGCCTCGTCATGAACCACGACTTCGACCCCGAGCGCTGCCGAGATCGCATCAACGGTGATGTCGTCGTGAGTCGGACCGATGCCACCGGTGGTGAACAGATAATCGTTGCGTGTGCGCAGCGCATTGACCGCTTCGACGATGGCGTCGGTATCGTCGGCGACCACACGCACCTCCTTGAGGCGGATCCCTTGGACCTGCAGCCATGATGCGATCTGGGCAATGTTCTTGTCGTGAGTGCGACCGGAGAGAATTTCATCTCCGATTACGACGAGGGCGGCGGTGTAGATGCGCGAGGAGGTGTTCATGGCGCATGGCTAGGACAAATGTGTCGGGCAGGCCAGTGTCGCATCGCGGATTTAGCCGAAAGCCAGGCAAATCTTCGTGGAGCCAGAAATGCCTATCGGTGCGAGCGCCCGTGCCTATGTGGCGCGGGCTATGCCGCGTCATGTCATGCGCTAACAATTGACGTGATCGTATTTCAATCTCGGCAGCGCAAAAAAAAGGCCGACCCGAAGGCCAGCCTATGAAAGTTTTTGGGAGAGGATGCCTGAAAGGCAGGATCCTTATGCAATGAGAACGTTATCGCTGCAAATGCGAAAAAATGTAGAAAAATTGCATTTCATGCAACTGCATGCGGGGCGTTTCGAGCAACTGCTCGGCCTGCGGTAACCAGCTGAAAAATTGCCAAAAAAAAGGCCGGCCCGAAGGCCAGCCTTTGAAAGTCTTTTGGGAGAGGATGCCTGAAAGGCACTTTTCATATGCTCGTTTTGGCGCTGTCCTGCAAATGCGAAAAGGAAATCGACTCTTGCGCAGAGTGCAATTGCCTTGCTTGCAAATAGGTCACGCGGCTTGCTGGCTCAGCCCTTGGCGACAGCTCCGAATAGATCGTGCTCGTCGGCATCCTCGATAAGAACGTCAACGATATCACCTGCTTGGAGGCCGTTGGAAACGTCGCGCAGATAGACGGCGCCATCGATTTCAGGCGCGTCGGCCTGCGAGCGGCCTGTCGCGCCGATGTCGCCATCCTCGTCAGGTTCGCCGACTTCGTCGACGATCACGGGCAGGACGCGGCCGACCTTGGCCTGAAGGCGTGCCGCGCTGATCGCCGCCGTCTTCTCCATGATTCGCTGGTAGCGCTCTTCCTTGACCTCTTCAGGCACCGGATCGGGCAACGAGTTGGCGCGCGCGCCTTCGACCGGCTCGAAACGGAATGCGCCGACCCGATCGAGCTGGGCTTCGTCGAGCCAATCCAGAAGATACTCGAAATCGGCCTCGGTTTCACCGGGGAAGCCGACCACGAAGCTGGAGCGGATCGCGATGTCGGGGCAGATTTCGCGCCACGAACGCAGGCGGTCGAGCACCTTGGCCTCATTGGCGGGGCGCTTCATCGCCTTGAGCACTGAGGGTGCCGCGTGCTGGAAGGGAATGTCGAGGTAGGGCGTGAGCAGACCCTCGGCCATGAGCGGGATCACCGCGTCGACGTGAGGATAAGGGTATACGTAGTGCAGCCGGACCCAGGGCGCGCGGCCCTGGGCGTCCTTGAGCTGACCCAGCTCGCGGGCGAGATCGGTCATGTGCGTGCGCACCTCGCGATCCTTCCAGTTCCTCGCTTCGTGGCGTACGTCGACGCCATAGGCGGAGGTGTCCTGGCTGATGACCAGCAGTTCGCGCGTACCGGCCTGCACCAGCTTTTCCGCTTCGCGCAGCACTGCGTCGATGCGTCGGCTCGCAAGCTTTCCGCGCAGGCTGGGTATGATGCAGAAGCTGCAGGCGTGGTTGCAGCCTTCCGAAATCTTCAGATAGCCGTAGTGACGCGGGGTCAGTTTGACACCCGCCTCGTCGTATGCCTGCGGAATAAGGTCCACATATGGGCTCAGCTCGGGCGGGGCAGCGTCGTGGACCGCCTCGACGACCGCTTCGTACTGATGCGCACCGGTGACGGCGAGGACCTGCGGAAACTTCGCACGGATCGATTCGGCCTCATTGCCCATGCAGCCCGTCACGATGACCCGGCCATTCTCGGCCATGGCCTCGCCGATCGCGGCAAGGCTCTCTTCCTTGGCGGAATCGAGAAAGCCGCAGGTGTTGACGAGCACCACGTCGGCCCCGGCATAGTCGGGGCTCATCGTGTAGCCGTCCGCACGCAGGCGGGTGAGGATGCGTTCGGAGTCGACGAGCGCCTTGGGGCAGCCGAGGCTGACCATGCCGACCTTGGGCGGAGAGGGGATTTCTATAGCCATGGGATGGGGCGCCCGATACGCGCTTTGCCGCAGGAAGTCACGCAAAACGAGGGAGCAGGCTCGGCTCGGCCGGTTTGCCCGGTGCAAGACCTTGTTTCCCAAGGCGCACCCTGCGAGGGGATGGGCCAATAGGCATAAAGAGGAATGAGATGGGCCCTGTAAACTGGCTGGCCGTAGTGCTGGCGACGATCGTGGCAATGGTCATCGGCATCTTGTGGAACGGGATGCCGATGGGCGACCGGCGCTTTCAGCCTCGCCCAGTGCAGCGCGTCGGCGCCTTCCTCGGCGTGACGCTGGCCTGCTTTCTCGCTGCGGCCATGTTCGGGCACGCCTTCGCGCGGATCGGCGCGGAGACCATGGCGGTCAAGCCCTGGCTCTATTTCATGCAGACCGGGGGCATCGCGCTGGCATTCGTGATCCCGGCCGTGTGGATCACCAGTATGCGCAATCGCACGCCGGTTCCGCAGATGATCGCAGACTGCCTGTTCTGGCCAGTTATCTACTTGGCCATGGCCGTGGTGTTCTGGCTGCTCGGTTGATCGGGAACGATCCGCGTCAGGTCGCTGGCGCCGGATCGTCGTCCCCCGAGCCGGTCGAGGTGATCTCGACGATGATGTCGCCTGCCTCGAGACAATGTGCCTCTGATTGCCAGAAGCCGATGGCACGCGGACCGCGATAGATGCGCAGGCCCTTACCCGAGGTGATCGCCTCCAGCGGCTTTCCGATTTCGCTCGCCGCGACCGGGCGTTCGACCAGCTGAACACGCCCCGATACCGAGGCGAGGTCGGCGAGATAGTCCGAGATATGCTTGCCCTCGGCCGAACCTGCCAGCAGCAGGCCGGTGAAGCGCACCGGGTTGATGACGTTGTCGGCCCCGGCCTGGCGAGCGAGCAGCTCGTTGTCGTCAGCACGCACGACTGCGGTGATCGGAACCTTGGGCGCGAGGTGGCGTGCGGTGAGAATAATCAGGATGGTGGTATCGTCGCGGCCGGCCGAGACCAGTACCGTGCGCGCCCTGCCGATGCGCACGGCGTTGAGCGTCTCGTCGCGGGTGGCATCGCCTTCCATGACGTTGCACCCGGCCTGTTCGGCCTGAGCGAGGCGCGCGCCGCTCGGATCGATCACGACGATGCACGAGGGATCGGTGCCTCGCTCGATCAGTTCGGATACCGCCTCGGAGCCGCTGACGCCGTAGCCGAGCACGACGATGTGATCCTCGAGCCGTTCCTGGATGCGCTTCATGCGCCACTTCTCCCAACTGCGCTTGATGATGAAATTGTAGGCCGTGCCCACGAAGATGTAGATCACCGCGATGCGGATCGGGGTGACGATGACCGCCTCGACGAGTCGCGACTTGTCACTCACCGGAGCAATGTCGCCAAAGCCGGTCGTGGTGATCGAGATCATCGTGAAATAGACGACGTCGAGGAAGCTGACCGTTCCGTCATAGCTGTCGCGCAGGCCATCGCGGTCGAACCAGTGGACGAGCACGACGATGAATACGAGCGCCAGCGCGGCGCCGAGGCGCAGCGCGACGTCTGCCCAGACAGGAACCGCCAGTGCGCGCCGAAGGGGCTTGAACAAGGCGGGCGGGTTACGCTTGGTCGACATCGGCACCAAGGCTTAGGGAGCCTTGGGCAGTTCGTCCAGCGGATCAACCGGCTTGCCGCCCTGGCGCACCTCGAAGTGAAGCTCGCTACCCTTCGCCTGTCCGGTGTCGCCTACGAGGCCGATGCGCTCGCCGGCAGCGACCTTGGCGCCTTGCTTGACAGTCACTCGGCTGAGGAAGGCATAGGCGGTGAACCAGCCCCCGCCATGGTCGAGCACGACGAGGTTGCCGAACTGTTCCTTCTCGAATCCGGCGAAGCGGACGGTGCCCGAGGCAGCCGCGCGAACCATCGTGCCCTTGGCAGCGACGATGTCGAGCCCGTCGTGATAGTTGCTTCCAGTCGAATACCCACGCCGCAGCTTGCCTTCGACCGGCCACATGAACCGCGCCGATGCAGCCTGCCGTGCGGTTGAGGCGACGGCCTTTGCCTCGTCGACCGTGGCTTCGGGGGCAGGCTTTGCCGCTTCGCGCATGACCGTCGGGATCAGCAATGTTCGGCCCGGCTCGAGTGCAGCCGTCGGATCGATATCGTTGGCGAGCGCGATCTGCTCCCACGGCATGGCATAGCGCAGCGAAAGGCCGAACGGGGTGTCGCCTGCCTCGACCAGATGTCGGCGCGTGCGCGGGATGACGAGCTTCTGCCCGACCTTGACGGTGTAGGGTGGCGCGAGGCCGTTTGCCTCGGCGATGAGCAGGCGCGGAACCTTGGCCCGGACCGCGATGCCGCCCAGTGTTTCACCGGCCGCTACGGTGTGAGTGTTCTCGCTCTCGCTACGGGCGTCGCCGCCCGGCGGTGGTGCCGCTGCAGGAGCAGCGGCGGGGGCAGGGCGTGCAGCAGCACTCTTCGCCGGAATGGCCAGTTTCTGGCCAACGCGCACGACGTAGGGCGCGGACAGTCCATTGGCCCGGGCAAGAACTTCGGAGCTGACGCCGGTCCTGTTCGCAATCCCGTTGAGGGTGTCCCCCGCGGCTACGGTGTAGCTGGAGGCTGCCTGTGGAGCCGGCGCAACCTTCGACGGAAGCGTCTGATCGCGCGGGATGGTCAGCGTCTGTCCGACCTTGACGAGGTAGGGGGCTTCAAGCCCGTTGGCCTTGGCGATCGCATTGGCGGAGACGCCTGCGCGATTGGCGATGCCGCCCAATGTCTCGCCAGTGCCGACCACGTGTGCGGTCTCCTGCGCCGCAGGCGCAGCGAGGGCGGCAGTTCCGGGGGTGACGGCGAGGACCGCCGCGAGTGCGGCGGTCGATAGGCTCCGGTTCATCCTTCGAAGCGGGCGGCCAGTGCGGCCAGCGATGCATCGTGGGTGAGATCGACTTGCAGCGGAGTGACGGCAACATGTCCCTCGGCGATCGCTTCCAGATCAGTGTTGTGACCGAGCGTGTGCTCGATGCCGTGCAGGCCGAACCAGAAATAGGGAAAGCCTCTGGGATCGACAGATTCCACGAGCGAGCCGCGCGCGTAGTCGTGGAAGCCCTGGCGTACCACGCGGATGCCCTTGACTTCGTCACCCTTGATTGGCGGGAAGTTGACGTTGACCAAGGTGCGCGGGGCGAAGTCCATGCCGATGATCTGCTTGAGGACGCGCGCACCCCACTGCTCGGCAGCGGAGAAGTCGACATTGTTGCCGACGCCCTCCTTGGAATAGACTTGGCTCAGCGCAATCGAGGGAATGCCCGCAAGCGCACCTTCCATCGCGGCAGAGACGGTGCCCGAATACGTGATGTCATCGCCGAGGTTCGCGCCGCGGTTGACGCCCGAGAGGATTACGTCTGGCGGTTCGGGCAGGACCTTGCGCAGCGCCATCGTCACCGAGTCTGTCGGGGTGCCGGTCACCGAGAAGCGGCGCGGCGCATGTTCGCGCAGGCGCACCGGGCGGGTGAGTGTGAGCGAATGGCCCGCGCCCGACTGTTCCTCGCTGGGCGCACAGATCCAGATATCGTCGGAAAGCTGTGCGGCGATCTTTTCCAGCACGTAGAGGCCTGGGGCGTTGATGCCGTCGTCGTTGGTGATGAGGATACGCATAGTGGCACCGTTTAACCACGTTCACGTCGCGCGCGAAACCGCGCTCTCGGGCATAAGGGCGGGTAATCCACCGACTTGGCTTTCAAGACGATGGATATCCTCCAGCAATTTTGCAGGTTCTTTGGGGCAGGCGAAGGAGCCGCGATCCAGTGGGGCGCGGTGCCGCACCGGATCGCGTATCGCTCTGCCCAAGGTGAGCCTCAGCCCTGAGGTACGAGCTTCTCAAGCCCGCCCATCCACGGCTTGAGCGCCTCGGGTACGAGGACCGAGCCGTCTTCCTGCTGGTAGTTCTCGAGTACCGCCACTAGCGTACGGCCGACGGCGAGCCCCGAGCCGTTGAGGGTGTGCAGGAATTCGGTCTTCTTGCTGCCCTCGGGCTTGTAGCGCGCGTTCATGCGGCGCGCCTGGAAGGGGCCGCAGTTAGAGATCGAGCTGATCTCGCGATAGGCCTGCTGGCCGGGGAGCCACACTTCGAGGTCGAAGGTCTTGCGTGCGGTCGCGCCCATGTCGCCGGTGCACAGCAGCACCTTGCGATAGGGCAGTTCGAGCGCCTGGAGGATGCTCTCGGCGGCGGCGACCATCTTCTCGTGCTCGGCCTCGCTTTCCTCGGGGCGGCACACGGTGACCAGCTCGACCTTCTCGAACTGGTGCTGGCGGATGAACCCGCGCGTATCGCGCCCGGCGGCGCCCGCTTCGGAGCGGAAGCAGGGGGTGAGGGCGGTCATGCGCAGCGGCAGCGCCGCATTGTCGACGATCTCGTTCTGGACGTAGTTGGTCAGGCTGACTTCGGCGGTGGGGATCATCCAGCGTCCGTCGGTGGTCTGGAACAGGTCCTCCGCAAATTTGGGCAGCTGGCCGGTGCCGTAGACGGCTTCGTCCTTCACCAGCAGCGGAACGTTGCACTCCATGAAGCCGTTGGTGGCGGTCTGCGTGTCGAGCATGAACTGCGCGAGGGCGCGGTGCAGGCGGGCCATCTGTCCCTTGAGGAACGTGAAGCGCGCGCCCGAGATCTTGGCGCCGGTCTCGAAGTCGAGGCCGAGTGCGGGCCCGATGTCGGCGTGTTCCTTGGGGGAAAATGCATAGTCACCGGGCGTGCCCCACTTGGCGACTTCGACGTTGTCGTTCTCGTCCTCGCCTTCGGGAACATCGTCTACCGGGATGTTGGGCAGGCCCGCGAGTACATCGTTGAGCTTGACCGTCAGCTCCTTCTCCTCGGCTTCGAGCGCGGGGAGGGTTTCCTTGAGCTGCGCGACTTCGGCTTTCAGCGCATCGGCGGTTGCCGTGTCGCCCTGTCCCATGGCCTTGCCAATGGCCTTGGAGGCCTCGTTGCGGCGGCTCTGGCCTTCCTGTGCGCGGGTCGCGACGGCACGGCGCTGCTCGTCGAGTGCGAGGATGGCCTGGGCTTGCGGCTCGACCGAGCGGCGCTTCAGGCCGGCGTCGAAGGCTTCGGGATTCTCGCGGATCTGGCGGATGTCATGCATGGCGCGCGCTATGCCGCCTCGCGTGCGGGCGCGCAAGGGCGCCAGCGTGGTGCCGCGGGTGAAAGCCGTCGATGAGGAAGAAATCCGCTTAAGGGTCTATACCATCCGGTGAAGGATGGTGGGCGCGACAGGGATTGAACCTGTGACCCCACCCGTGTGAAGGGTGTGCTCTACCGCTGAGCTACGCGCCCGCTACCAAGTGCGGAGGCGCGCCTTTAGACGGCCCCTGCTCGATTGACAAGAGCCCAATGCACTTTAAATCGCGTGGCCATGAGCGAAGATAGCAAGACCGGCCCCGACCTGCCCCCCGACCACCTCGCGATCAACCCGCGCAGCCCGCACTTCGATGCGGAGAAGCTGCAGCGCGGCATCGGCATCCGGTTCAAGGGTACCGTGCGCAACAACATCGAGGAATATTGCATTTCCGAGGGCTGGGTGCGCGTGCAGGCCGGCAAGACCATGGATCGTAAGGGTAATCCCCTGACGATCAAGCTGACCGGCCCGGTCGAGGCCTGGTACGAGGACCTCGGCGAAGACGCTCCCGTCGCCAAGAAGGGCTAAAGTTCTCCATCGCCCGCGCGCAGCCCTTCGTGGCGCGCGCGGGGCTTACTCGGCACCGGCGATGATCGCCCCGATGGGATCGTCGCTGCGCACACTCGCCAGCGTCGATCGCGATTCGCGCAGCCTTTCCGGTCCTGAGCCGGGCTTTGCATTGTAAATGAAGCCGCTGACCGGCCAGTGCGATGCGCCAAGAGTCTCGCTGGGGCCATACCAGATACGCACGCTGCTCCAGTCATTGTTCTCGGACACGTCGAGCGCGACGACGTTGCGTTCGATCTTGCCCGGATAGGACCAGTTCGCGTGGCTTAGCAGGATGGTGCGCGAATCGATAACCTCGCTCACGGCTGCCACATGGCCAAGCGTGGAATTGCCGTGCGCTGGCATCGCCATGACCGCACCTACCCTTGGTTCATGTCCGCGCGCGTAGCGTCCCTTGGCCTGCTTCCACCAGGTATGGGCATCGCCGCGGATGCGAATTCCGGAGATGTCGCGAGCGAAAGGCACGCATTCCAGCGGGCCCGCAGCGCTCGTCTCGGTGTGCATGGCGAACGCCGTGCTGCTTTCAGCGACCTTTGGGTCATTGCCTTGGCCGTAATCGGCACTTGCGACGATGGCGTCGATGGCGGAGCGTGCCTGTGCGCCGATCGGCGAGAGAAGGGGGGCTGCCGCAAGCCCCGCCAGGATCAGTTTCCGATGCCTTTTCATGACCATGGGTTTGCCTGAAGGGCATTGATCATGGCCTGCGGTGTTCGGTTAACGGGCGTGCAAGGATTGTCCTTTGCCCGGCTTGAGCAACTGCGGGTCTCCGCCTAAATTGCAGCACTGCGTCCACAGCGCTTGCCAAATCCCCGCCAAACCCCCAATCGCACAAGAATCATGCTTCCACAGGTAATCATCATCGGTCGACCCAACGTCGGCAAGTCCACGCTGTTCAACCGGCTCGTCGGCAAGAAGCTCGCGCTCGTCGACGACCAGCCGGGCGTCACGCGCGACCGTCGTTTCGGCGATGCGCATCTGCTGGGGCTCGACTTCACCATCGTCGATACGGCGGGCTGGGAAGACGACGAGGCCGAAACGCTGCCGGGGCGCATGCGCCAGCAGACCGAAGCCTCGCTCGCGACCGCCGACGTCGCGCTCATGGTGATCGACGCGCGCGCCGGGCTGACTCCGCTCGACGAGGAGATCGCCCAGTGGCTGCGCGCCTCGCCGGTGCCGGTGATCCTGCTCGCCAACAAGGCGGAGGGCCGTGCGGGCGAGTCGGGACTGCTTGAATCCTACGCGCTGGGACTCGGTGATCCGGTCGCGATCTCGGCCGAGCACGGTGAGGGCATGGGCGACCTGTTCGAATCGCTCCTCCCGCACCTCGAACCGCTGCAGCCGCCCGAAGAGGACGAGTTCGAGGAAGAGGACGAGGAGGCGCTGCTGCGCGCGCCGCTCAAGCTCGCTATCGTCGGGCGTCCGAATGCGGGCAAGTCGACGCTGATCAACCGCTTCCTCGGCGAGGATCGGCTGCTGACTGGCCCCGAGGCGGGGATTACGCGCGATTCGATCGCGATCGACTGGCACTGGACCGATCCCAAGACCGATGAAGTGCGCGAAGTGCGCCTGATCGACACTGCCGGCATGCGCAAGAAGGCGCAGGTGACCGAGAAGCTCGAGCGCATGGCGGTCGCCGACGCGCGTCATGCCATCGACTTCGCCGAAGTCGTCGTGCTGTTGCTCGATGCGACCCGCGGGCTCGAGCATCAGGATCTAAAGATCGCTTCGATGGTGCTTGAGGAAGGGCGCGCGCTGATGATCGCGATCAACAAGTGGGACGTGGCCGAGGACGCGAGTTCGCTGTTCAACGGCATCCGGACCGCGCTGGGCGATGGTCTGGCGCAGGTGCGCGGCGTGCCGCTGCTCGCGGTATCCGCGCGTACCGGCAAGGGTCTCGACGAAATGATGGCCTCGGCCTTCTCTATCCGCGAGGCGTGGAGCCGCCGCGTGCCGACCGCCGGGCTCAATCGCTGGTTCGACGATGCACTGGCGGCCAACCCGCCGCCGGCACCGGGTGGCAAGCGGATCAAGCTGCGCTACATCACTCAGGCGAAGACGCGCCCGCCGGGTTTCGTGCTGTTCGGCACGCGTCTCGATCTCCTGCCGGAAAGCTACAAGCGCTACCTGATCAACGGCATCCGCCGTGAGCTGGGTTTCGAGGCGGTGCCGATCCGTCTCAACCTGCGCAGCGCGAAAAACCCCTTCGCCAACAAGAAGTGAGCGGACCGGGCAGGGCGTCCTCGTCCTGCCCGGTCTGGCGCACGCGCTCCGGCGGCGTCAGCCGGGGTGCGCGCTCGCTTCGACTTCGGAGCGTTGCTCCTCTTCGGTGCGCATGGCCTGGGCCGCAGTCTGTCCGGTCTGGCGCTGTTCCTTCACCAGGTTCCACACCGTGATGAAGAGCGCGGCGATGACCGGGCCGACGATGAAGCCGTTAAGGCCGAAGAGCTGCAGGCCGGAAAGCGTCGCGATCAGCACTACGAAGTCGGGCATGCGCGTGTCTCGGCCCACGAGGATGGGGCGCAGCAGGTTGTCGATCATGCCGATGATGAAAGTGCCGCACAGGATCAGCACCACGCCCTGCCAGATCGATCCGGTGACCAGCAGATAGATCGCGACGGGAACCCACACGAGGCCTGTCCCGACGGCGGGGAGCAGTGAGAGAAAGCCCATCAGCACGCCCCACAGGAGCGCTGCCTCGATCCCCAGTAGCGAGAAGACAATGCCACCGACGAGGCCCTGCAGGACAGCCACGACCACGGTGCCCTTCATCGTCGCGCGGACGACCACGGTGAAGTGCGTGAAAAGCGAATCGCGCATGTGCGGGCGCAGCGGCATCGCGTCGCGGACCAGTTCGGTGTAGCGCTGCCCATCGCGCAGAAGAAAGAAGGTGAGGTAGAGCATCACGCCGAGCGCTGCCATGAAGCTGAGAGCGCCTTGGCCGAGTACCAGCGCCTGCGAAGCGACGGCCTGAAGTCCCGTGGTCACGCTCGAACCGAAGGTGCGGCGCAGGGTCTCGAAATCGGTAAGACCGTACTGGCGGATGAACTGGTTGACCCGATCGGGCAGCGAGTGCTCGATCTGGCCAAGCATGTGCGCGAAGTCGATGTCTCCGGCCTTAATCTTGACGTAGAGGCTCGCCGCTTCGCTGACGAGGCTCGCGCCGAGCACGAAGGTTGGCAGGATGATCAGTGCGAGCAGCATCAGCAGGACCAGCCCGGCTGCCGTATTGCGGTGACCGCCGAGCCTTGTCGCGAGGCGGCGGCTGAGCGGTTCGAACATGATTGCCGCGACCACCCCCCACAGGACGGCGCCGAAGAATGGGGCAACCAGATAGCAGAACGCCACGGTCACGAGGATCAGCAGGGCGATGTAGCCGCCGTCCTCGATCTCGAAAGGCCGCTTGTTGCTTGGGGTCATGTCGTGTCCTTCTGTCGGCCGGTGCGCAGTGCGCTTCGGCCCTCTCGCTTGCGCCAGAGCCATCCGGTCATTTCGTGCAGAGGTTGGATTTTTTCCCTGTCTGACGCAAGACTGCGCAATGACTTGCCAAGGGAGTTTTCTGTGAGTTCGAAAAAGCTTTACCTTTCGGGGGTTGCGGGGATTGCATTGGCCATCTTGCCGGCTGCGGTACTCGCGCAGGAGGCACCCGAGCCGGTGGCGCAGGAGACCGCAGGGCCGCAGCGCGGTTTCGTGCCCGGCGACCTTTTCCGCCTTCAGGGTGCTACCGACCCGCAGATCTCGCCCGATGGATCGCGTATTGCCTACGTGCGCTCGAGTGCGGACATCATGACCGACAAGGTGGTACCATCGATCTGGATGGTCGATGCGTCGAGCGGCGAACAAAGGCCGCTAGTGACCGGTGAGGGGGCGCACTTCACTCCGCGCTGGTCCCCCGACGGCAAGCGCATGGCTTATGTCTCGAGTGATGGCAGCGGTGCGCCGCAGCTTCATGTGATGTGGCTTGCCGGTGGTGAGAGCGTGGCGCTCACCGGTCTCCCGGACACCCCGGGGGCAATTGCCTGGTCACCCGATGGCTCGCACATCGCCTATACTGTGCGGGTGCCGGGCAAGGGGACCCAGCTTGGCGCTCCGCCTGAAGGCATGCCGGAAGGCGCGAAGTGGGCCGAGCCGCTCGAGATCATCGACAAGGTCAATTATCGTAGCGATGGCGGGGGCTATGCCCAGGCCGGGTACGATCATGTCTTCGTGATCGCTACCGATGGCGGGGCGCCGCGACAGCTTACTTTCGGTGACTACGATGATGGCGGCCCGCTATCGTGGAGCCCCGATGGCACTACGCTGCTGTTCGGCTCCAATCGAAGCGAGGATGCCGAAAGACAGACGATGAACAGCGAGGTCTTCGCGCTTGATGTGGCGAGCGGCGCGATTCGCGCCCTGACGTCGCGGTTCGGCCCGGATGGCAGCGCGGTGTTCTCTCCCGATGGTCGCAAGATCGCCTATCTCGGTTTCGACGACGCCAAACGTTCCTACGAGAATGCCGAGCTCTACGTCATGAACGCGGATGGCAGCGATGCGCATTCGTTGACAGCAGGCCTCGACCGTTCGATCGACACGATCGCGTGGGTCGGCAATTCGACTCTCTACGCCTCCTACGATGACAAGGCGGTTACCAAGGTCGCACGCATCGGTCTCGATGGTTTTGTGCGCGTGCTGGTCGAGGGACTGACGCCGGGGGCGCACTACGACCGGCCCTATACCGGGGGCAGCTTCTCGGTGTCCGACAAGGGGCGCGTTGCCTATACCGCCAGCGGCACCGACCGCCCGGCCGACCTGTGGGTTACGAGCAGTGGCAAGGGCGAACGCCTGACCGACCTCAATGGTACCTGGATCGACCACAAGGCGATGGCGCCGGTTCGCAAGCTCGCTGTTACAGCGCCCGACGGGCGGCCGGTCGATGCCTGGCTGGTAACGCCGCCGGGTCTGCAGCCTGGGCAGAAGGCGCCGCTGATTCTCGAAATCCATGGCGGACCGATGGCAGCCTACGGACCGACCTTCTCGACCGACGACCAACTCTATGCAGCGCATGGCTATGCCGTTCTCTATACCAATCCGCGCGGCTCGACCTCTTATGGCGAGGAATTCGCGCGTCTGATCGATCGCGACTATCCGGGCCCCGACTATGACGACCTGATGGCTGCGGTCGATGCCGCAATCGCCGATGGCGTGGCCGATCCGGACAACCTGTTCGTTACCGGCGGCTCGGGCGGCGGCGTGCTCACGGCATGGATTGTCGGCAAGACAAACCGGTTCAAGGCTGCTGCCTCGCAAAAGCCGGTGATCGACTGGGGCAGCTTCACGCTGACCTCCGACGGGGCGCCGATCTACCACGACCACTGGTTCGACAAGCCGGTCTGGGAAGAGCCGATGGTCTACTGGAAGCGCTCGCCACTCAGCCTCGTCGGCAATGTCGAGACGCCCACGCTGGTGGTGGTCGGTGCCGAGGACTACCGCACCCCCGTCAGCGAATCCGAGCAGTATTATACTGCGCTGCAGCTTCGCGGGATCCCGACGGCGCTGGTCAAGGTACCCGGAGCAAGCCATGGGGGCATCGCCGCGCGGCCTTCGCAGTCGGCGGCCAAGGCCTCGGCGATCCTTGCCTGGTTCGACAGGTACCGCACCGATCGCGCCGCTCCTGATAGCGGACAGGGCGCGAACTGAATGCAAGAAGGGCAGGATCGGCCTGTGCCGGTCCTGCCCTCTAATGTTTTATTGAGCCAGATGGCCTCTATCAGCTCTCGGGCGGGCTTGAGTTGAGCTGGCAGTAGTTCTGCAGGCCCATGCGCTCGATCATGTCGAACTGCTTCTCGAGGTAGTCGACGTGCTCTTCCTCGCTTTCGAGGATACGCTCGAAGATTTCGCGGCTGACGTAGTCGCGTACTGCCTCGCAGTGGGCGATGGCTTCTTTCAGCAAAGGAATCGCATCGTGTTCGAGGGCGAGGTCGCACTTGAGGATGTCGACCACGTCTTCGCCAACGCGCAGCTTGCCCAAGGCTTGGAAGTTCGGCAGCCCATCGAGAAAGAGAATGCGGTCGGCGAGAATGTCGGCGTGCTTCATCTCGTCGATCGACTCGTGCCGCTCGTATTCCGCGAGCTTCTTGATGCCCCAGTTGTCGAGCATGCGGTAATGCAGCCAGTACTGGTTGATCGCGGTCAGCTCGTTGAAGAGTGCCTTGTTGAGGAAGTCGATGACCTGCGGGTCGCCCTTCATGTGGGTCTCCTATGAAAACAGGGCCCGATTATGAGCCTGCAGCTAGGGCAGGGCAACCAGTTCGTCCACAAGACGCATGTGCGGCCGTGGGCACGAGAAGAGGGCGGCCTCAGGTCTTTACCTTGGGGCGAACCGCCGATCAGGCAGCCGTTGGCAAGCGGGCTGCGATGGCCTCTTCGGCGATGATGTCTTCGGCTTCGTCGAGGCACTGCCCGCACTGTGGCGTGCAGCCCAGAGCCGCATAAACCGCTTCGGCATCGCCATCGAGGCGGCGAGCAGCGCAGCGCAGATCCTTTTCACGGATGGCATTGCAGATGCAGACGTACATGGACAGGTCCCAATCAGGCAGCGAATCCTCTTGTGAACCACTATATGCATTTGCGAGTGGATCGCAATAGTTCCTGCTAACGATTCTCACCTGCGGTTTTGGAGAGGCTTAGCTTCGACCAGTGAGCGCCATAGCCACTCCAGAGGCCCGCGCCGGAAATGGCGCAGCCACAACGGGCTCCAGCAAAGCATCGCGAGCCACGCCAGCATGACGAAGGGCCACTGAAGCGCAGGTCCGAAATCGGCGAAAAGGCCGAGGCCCCATGCGCGAAAACACAGGCTCATCACCAGACTGGTGGCAACGTAGTTGCTGAAGGCCATGCGCCCCGCGGCGACCAGGCATCGGCCCGGCAAGCTCGTGGCGAGGCGCGGCGCGGCGAGCACCACAATAGCTGCGTACCCCAGAGCCGTCAGCAGGTGAGGGAGAACCAGCCCCCATGCCAGTGCCGCCTCCATCGCGATGGGAGGAAAGCCGCGCGCAAAGGCCCAGGCCGTGAAACCTGCGCTCAGCGCGAGCCCGCAACCGGTCGCCCAAACGGCGAGCGTGCGCAGCCGTAGTCTCGATACGCCGGCCTGGAAAAAGCCGCGCCGGTACATGACCATGCCGATCATCATAAGAGGCAGGGTCTCGGCAAAGCTGCTCCAGGTCATGGTCACCAGCCACAAGGGGCGATGAGTCAGCTTGACCAGCAGGAGTTGTCCGAAACCGAGGTCGGCCTCGCGCATTTCTGTGGCCACCGTGCTCATGACCGGCTTGAACCAAGCAGCGACCCTGTCTGCCTGTGGCCCGGTCGCGACGCCTTCGCGCAAGGCGGTCTCGGCATGGACGAGGGGGGCAAGTTCGAGCAGCCCCCACAAGTGCCAGCCATAGAAAAGCACCAGTGCGCCGATGAGCAGGATTTTCTCGTTCAGCCTGCGCAACGTCAGCGCTGCGAGACCGCAAATAGCATAGACGAACAGGATGTCTCCCCACCAGAGCAGCAGGTAATGCGCCATGCCGAGCGCCATGAGCCAGAACAGGCGCCGCGCTTGCAGGGCATCGCCGTCACTTCCGGCGGCGTCCTTGCGTTCGCAGAACAGCACGATCCCCGCACCGAACAATAGGGAGAACAACGCGCGCATCTTGCCTTCGAAGAATACGAGCGAGAAGGCAAAGGCCCAGCTGTCGAGCGCCGAGCGATGCTCGGTCACCGCGGCGACAAGGGAGGGCGAGATCGTGCCGACCCTTGGCCCGGCAAACCCGGCAATGTTTATCGCGAGAATACCCAATACCGCGATTCCGCGCAGGAGATCGAGCGACACGAGCCGCTGCATGGTGCTGGGCGCGTCATCGCTGCCCGGCTGATGCGCGTGTCGGAGGTCGATCGGACTCAGTTGCGTACCGCGAGGCAGGCAAAGCCGGCCGCAGCGAGCGTGTCGCACGTGGCAGACGCCTGCGCATGGGATGCAAAGCCCGTGGCAAGCAGTTTGGTCAGCTTGCCCTCGGGTTCGAGCACCTTGTCATGCCCGGCGAGTTCGGGGCGCGAGCGCAGCCGCTTCCAGAGCTTGTCGGCATTGCCGGGTATGCCGAAAGCGCCGAGCTGCAAGCGCCAGGGACCGGATTGCGGACGGGTGGGAACCGCCGGGACTGATGCGCTCCGTGTGGGTCGGGAGGGCGCGGTCGTCGCGGGAGCGGCGCCGTTCAGGTCGGCACTGCGCGTGACCGGCGCTGTCTTGTGCACCTGGACAGCCTGCGTTGCACCGGACGACGCGGCCGGGCGCGCGAAATCAGCCCCTGCAGTAGCCGGGCTGGCTGAGCCGGCAGTGCGAATCGCGGCTTTCACCGGGTCTGCGCTGTTGGCCGGGCCAATCTCGGTCGACGCCGAACCAGTCTGTTTAGGCGTGGTCGAGGCTTGTGCGGGCCGGGGCGAGGCCAGCTCGCTGGATGTGGCAAGCTGTGCACGGGTGGCCTGTGCCTGGGCTGCCATGCGCTGGGCCAGTATTACGCTTTCCTGCCGTTGCTCGAGTGGAATGTATTCGTCCATCTGCGCGAGCGCGCCGGTCGCTTGGGGCAGGCCGGCTTGCCGAACAAGCGTCATCATTGCATAGGCGCGCGTCCAGTCCTTGGCGACGAGGTCACCGTTGAAATGGGCAATTCCCAGGATGTACATCGCGCGCGGATCGCCTCGTCCTGCAGAGGCTTCGAGGTAGGGAATGGCTTTCTCCCGCTCGCCGGACTGGAACAGGGCAAGTCCGTAATTGTCGGCGGCCTGAACGTGGCCGCGCACGGCTGCCTCTCGATAGAGTTCGAGCGACTTGCTGCGGTCTTCGGCAACGCCCCGGCCAAGCTTGTAGGCCTGTGCGAGGTTGAAAAGGGCATCGGGATCGCCGTTCTCGGCGAGTGGCTCCCACTCCTGCACCGCACCCGCGTAGTCGCCCGCGGACCATGCGTCGACGCCGTCCTTGACGTTGGCCATCGCTGGGAACGCGCCCAGTAGGGCCAGCGAAACGCCAAGGCAGCCAAGCATTTGCTTGCGACTCCGGGCCTTGCTGCAAATAATGTTCAATCGGTCCCCCGTCATAGGTGCGAGCCTAGGATATCGCCGCCCGCTTGCGCCAGTCCCGCGCCAAGTTTTTTCGGAGCGGAGTGCTTCGGAGGCTTTTCGCGCACTACGGTTAATTACGCATTAGCAACGCAGACGCCGGGAAACCGGGCGCTGGCCGACGAAACGTGCTCCATGTGCGGCGATTAACGCTAAATTAGGACCGTTCTGCGATCTCAATAGCCGACATCTTCGAACCTCGTAATGTTTTTCGTGGGGGACTAGGCTTTGCGAGTACTGGCATTGGCATCTCAGAAGGGGGGCTCGGGCAAGACAACCTTGTCTGGTCACCTGGCCGTTCAGGCGCAGCGCGCTGGGGCGGGACCCGTCGTTCTCATCGACATCGACCCGCAAGGCTCGCTGGCCGATTGGTGGAACGAGCGCGAGGCGGAACTGCCCGCCTTCGCCCAGACCACGGTCGCCCGCCTTGCGAGCGATCTTCAGGTTCTGCGTCAGCAGGGCTTCAAGCTCGCGGTAATCGACACGCCGCCGGCGATTACCATGGCGATCCAGAGCGTTATCTCGGTGGCAGAACTCGTTGTCGTGCCGACGCGTCCGAGCCCGCACGACCTGCGCGCCGTGGGTGCCACGGTCGACATCTGCGAGCGCTCGGGCAAGCCGCTCATGTTCGTGGTCAACGCCGCGACGCCCAAGGCGCGCATCACCGCCGAGGCCGCCGTCGCGCTTTCGCAGCACGGTACCGTCGCCCCGATCACGCTGCACCAGCGCACTGACTTCGCCGCCTCGATGATCGATGGCCGCACGGTCATGGAAGTCGATCCCAACGGTCGTTCCGCACAGGAAGTGGCCGCGCTGTGGAATTACATCGCGGATCGCCTCGAGAAGAACTTCCGTCGCACGATCTTTGCCGCGCCCGCAAGCAATGTGCCGGTGATGCAGGGCTCCAACCGCCCGGTCGGGGGCTTCGGCCGCCGCGTGGCAGGGTCCTGATCCGTCATGATCGGCGAGATGGGAGCCTTCGCTTCGCTGACCCCCAGCCTGCTCGCCCGCAAGGGCGGCGCGAAGCCGGCGATGCGTCGCCAGGAATCGACTCGGCTGGCGGCAGCCGCGATCGGTAACCCGGCGTCGATCCGTGGCGCGATGCCCGTCGGCAACGACGATTTCGAGGATGGCGACGATCTGGGCTGGAACGATTTCGGCGACCAGGCTCCGGTGGTCGAGCGCATCCGCCATGCTGCAGCTTCGCAGACGTTCGACGTCGGCAAGCCCGAGGTCCTCCATCGCATGGACCAGATTGCGCAGCGCCTCGGTGCCGTCGCGCAGCGTGAGCCTGTTGTCGCAGAGACCGCTGCAAAGCCGGGCAAGCGCGCCGCTTTCACACTGCGCCTCGATGCCGAACGCCATTTCCAGTTGAAAATGGCGGCGCTGATGCTCGATCGCAGCTCGCAGTCCATCGTGACCGAAGCGCTCGACCGCTTCCTTGCGGAGATCCCCGGGGTCTCCGGTCAACAGCCGCCGGTCTCGCAGCAGAGCTGACGGCAGGCAGACAAGAGGTACTGTTCCATGGAACGCTCCAAGATCAACGCCCGCTCGGCTTCTCTCGCTGCCTGTTCCGCGATGGCCGCTGCCCTGCTCGGGGGCTTCGTCAGTCACGGCGCCTATGCCCGCGCCGAGGTCGAGGCGAGTGCTCCGGGCAGTCTCGATGCAGCGACGCTCAAGTCGATCGCGAAGGCAGAGAGCCGTGTCAGCCGCTCGCCGGATCGCGCTTCGCTGCGTGCCGATCTCGCCAAGGTCTATCTTTCAGCCGGCCGCTTCGACTCGGCTGCGGAAGCCTATCGCGACGCGATTTCGCTGGGCGATGACGATGCGCGCAGTGCGCTCGGTCTGGCGCTAGCCAGCATCGGTGCCGGCGACAATACCGAGGCGATGCGCGTGCTCGCCAAGTGGCGCGACAAGATTCCCGCAAGCGACTTCGGTCTGGCGGTTTCGCTCGCCGGACAGCCCGCTCAGGGCGTCGCGATCCTGACCGACGTCGTGCGCGGCGGCGAGGACAGCGCCAAGGCACGTCAGAACCTGGCCTACTCCTACGCTCTTGCAGGACAGTGGGCGCAGGCGCGCATCATCGCCTCGCAGGACGTTCCCGGTGATCAGCTCGATGCCCGCCTTTCCGAATGGGCCCGCACCGCCCGCCCGCAGGATCATGGCGCACGCGTCGCAGGCCTGCTCGGCACCCCGCGTGGCGTCGTCGATCCCGGCCAGCCCCGTGCGATCGCGCTCGATGGCGGTCTGCCCCAACCCAAGTTCGCGCGAGTAGAGGCGTCTGAGGCGCCCGAGGCTCCGGCGGGCGTAGAGGCGAGCGGCGAGCTTCCCGCACTCGCGTCTGCCGAGGCAGCACGCCGTGACGATGCCATGACCGCGATCCCGGCGGCGATGATGGCCGAGGCCGCGATCGCTGCTCCCGCACAAGCCGAAAACGAGGATGCGACGCGCTTTGTGTCGCGTCCGGTCGTCCAGGATGTTCCGCGTGCCAGCTTCGCCCAGGCATTCGACACGCCTGCCGCGAAGCCTGTGACCAAGCGCGCGTCGAGCAAGAATGCGCCGGTGCGCTCTGCGCAGGTTACTGCGCCGGCATCTGGTGACAGCACGCACCTCGTTCAGCTCGGTTCTTTCCGCACCCGTGAAGGAGCAGAGCGCGCCTGGGGCATCTTCGTGGCGCGCAATCCGCGCCTGAAGGATCACACCATGCGCATCACCGAGGCCGAAGTCCGCGGCGCGCGCTATTTCCGCGTGGCTGCCGAAGGCTTCGATCGCAGCTCCGCCGCCTCGATGTGCTCGAGCGTCAAGAGTGCAGGGCGCGGTTGCCTTGCCTACGCCGAAGCCAATCCGCTTCCCGGCGCATTGCCTTCGCCGCGCGGCAGCGGTGCGATGCTCGCGCGCCGATGACTTGAATTTCCGCAGCCTTCACGCTGCGACACCAGTTCCATGTGAACCTTCAAAGGCCTCCGTCCCTCGGGACGGGGGCCTCTTTTTTTCGGGTGCGGGGCTATTTAGCGACCCGTCGCGTTGAACTTGCGCGACTTGATCGTCATGCCACCCTTGAACAGCGCCAGGACCCGGCCCTGGACGGGCTGCTTGTCGAACGGGGTATTGCCTGCGCTCGCAGCCATCTTGTCCGAATCGACGATCCAGGGGCGATCGACATCGACCACCGCGATATCGGCTTCCGCGCCGACTTCGAGCCGCCCGGCATTGACGCCCAGCAGTCTGGCCGGGTTGGCACAAAGCAATTCGAAGGCGCGTGGCAGCGTGATGACTTCGTCGCGCACGAGATTCATCGTCAGGGGCAGGAGGGTCTCAGCACCTGCCATGCCCGGGGCCGAATCGGCGAAGGGAAGGCGCTTGTCCTCGGGGCCTCGGGGGTCGTGACCAGACGAGATCATGTCGATCGTGCCGTCGCCCACTGCCTTGAGCACTGCCTTGCGATCCTCCTCACTGCGCAGTGGTGGAGATAGATGCGCGAAAGTGCGGAACTCGGCCATGGCAAGGTCGGAGAGCATGAAATAGGCGGGCGAAACCCCGGCGGTCACCTTGAGGCCGCGCGCCTTGGCGGCGCGCACGAGGTCGAGCCCGGAACGCGTCGTGACATTGCGGAAGTGGATTGCCGCCCCGGCGAGATCGGCCAGTGCGACATCGCGGGCGATGGCGAGGGCTTCTGCTTCGGACGGCGCTGCGGGAAGGCCGAGGCGGGTCGCCATCTCGCCTGCGGTTGCGACCGCCTTGCCTGCGATGCCCGCATCCTCGGCGTGGGCGATGACCGGCAGTCCGAGCATGCCGGCATATTGCAACAGGCGCAGCATGGTGCCGGAATCGCCGATCCAGCGGCGCCCGGTGGCGACTGCCCTTGCTCCGGCTTCGCGCATCAGCGCTAGTTCGGCGAGAGACTTGCCTGCGAGCTCGCGGGTTGCCGCGCCCAGCGGATGGACCCAGAAATCCGGTTTGCCCGACTGCGCTGCGAAGCGCACGCGCGAGGGGATGTCGAGCGGGGTCGGCTGGTCGGGCATCAGCGCAGCGCGGGTGATCCCGCCGAAGTGGAAGGCGGGCTTGTCGATCTCGAAGACGCCGACGTCGACGAGGCCAGGCGCGATGAGCAGGCCCTGTGCATCGTAGACGGTATCGCCTTCCTGTGCGGCGACATCGCTGCCGATGGCGGTGATGAAGCCGGCCTCGCTGCGCACCGAACCTTTCGTGATCGTGCCGTCGGGCAGGACCAGCCTGCCATTGGTGACGGTGAGCGGTGCGTGGAAGCTCATGCCCAGCCCTCCATCTTGCGGCCTTTTCGGGTCAGGACTTCGAGGCAGGCCATGCGGATGGCGACTCCCATCTCGACCTGCGTGGTGATCTGCGAGCGTTCGACGAGATCGGCGACGTTGCTCTCGATCTCGATGCCGCGGTTCATCGGGCCCGGATGCATCACCAGCGCGTTGCTCTCGGCCTTGGCGAGGCGTTCGAGACTGAGGCCGTAGAGATGGCGGTATTCGCGCGGCGAGGGGATGAACTCGCCATCCATGCGCTCCATCTGCAGGCGCAGCATCATCACCACGTCGGCCCCCTTCAGTGCCGCGTCGAAATCGTGGAATACCTCGACGTTCATGCGCTCGATGTCGGCGGGCAGAAGCGAGGGCGGGGCGCAGACGCGAACGTCGGCACCCAGCGATTTGAGGCACAGGATGTTGGAGCGCGCGACGCGGCTGTGCAGGATGTCGCCGCAGATGGTGACACGCAGTCCGTTGAAGGCGCGCTTGGCGTGCCGGATCGTGAGCGCATCGAGCAGCGCCTGCGTCGGGTGCTCGTGCTGGCCGTCCCCTGCATTGAGAACCGGACAGTCGACCTTGTCGGCGATCAGCTGGACCGCGCCCGAGCTCTGGTGTCGGATGACGATGGCATCGGCGCGCATGGCGTTTAGCGTCATCGCGGTATCGATCAGCGTCTCGCCCTTCTTCACGCTCGAGGTCGCGACCGCCATGTTGACGACGTCCGCGCCCAGCCGCTTGCCGGCGATCTCGAAGCTCAGCAGCGTGCGCGTCGAGTTCTCGAAGAAGGCGTTGATGATGGTGAGCCCCGAGAGCACGTCGCGCCGCTTCTGCGCGCCGCGGTTGAGCTCGACCCATTGTTCCGCCTCGTCGAGCAGGAACCAGATCTCGTGGGGCGCAAGGCCGGCGATGCCTACGAGGCCATCGTGCGGGAATGCCGCGCGACCCTCGGGATAGGTGTATTCGGGAGCTGTCATCAAGCAAAGGGCCTTAGGCTCGCACGCGGGGACGCTCAAGTCTCTTCGCGCTGCTCCGGACGAAAGGCGCGCGCGTGAGATTAGGCTCAGGACCCATGCCTCTCGTCTACGAGGTTTGAATCAAAATGGCTCAGGGCGAGGAAGGAAGGCGATGGAATATTTCGATATTTCAAAACTTCTTGACGCTGCGCTGGGCCATTTTGATCAAATCCCTCCGGGACGCCGGAATGCCTTCCATCTCGAACCGAAGCAGCCTTGAACAGGCAACCAGCCCGTCCGTCGGCCACTTCGGCCCGATATGTTCGCCATTACGGCGCCTCGTAGACGTGAGTCATGGGTCCTGAGCCTAGGCCAGGTGCCTGCGAAGTCTCGCCTTCCCTGTCGCACGGGGCGTGGTTATGGTCGTGGCCAAACCGGTAAGTTAGGAGCATCAATGAAATTCGCAGGCAAGGTCTGGAGATTGCTGGTCGGCATCAAGGATGCGCTTGCCCTGCTGTTTCTCATGCTGTTCTTCTCGCTCCTGTTCGGCGCGCTGACCATGCGGCCTGCGCCGGGGCGGATCGAGGATGGCGCCTTGCTGCTCGACCTCGACGGCATGGTCGTCGAGGAAAAGAGCGCTCCCGATCCCTTCAATCTGCTGCTTTCCGGCTCTGCGCCAGTGCATGAATTCCCGGTGCGCGACCTCGAGCGCGCGCTGCGCGGCGCGGCAAAGGACGATCACGTCAAGGCGGTCGTCCTCGATCTGTCGCACTTCCTGGGTGGCGGGCAGGTGCACATGCGCGCCGTCGGCGAGGCGATCGACGCGGTGCGCGCAGCGGGCAAGCCGGTGCTTACTTTCGCCAATGCCTATGCAGATGACGGCGCCTTGCTGGCGGCACACGCGAGCGAGGTCTGGGTCGATCCGATGGGCGGTTCCTTCGTCGCGGGGCCGGGGGGCAACAGCCTGTACTTCAAGGGGCTGCTCGACCGTTTCAAGGTGAATGCGCACGTCTACCGTGCGGGCACCTTCAAGTCGGCGGTCGAGCCCTACATTCGCGAAGACATGTCGCCCGAGGCGCGGCTTGCCTACGAGGACGTTTATGGTGCGTTGTGGCAGGGCTGGCAGGCCGACGTTCGCAAGGCCCGCCCCAAGGCGCGCCTCGACGCGATGGTCGCCGATCCCGCTGGCTGGGTCGCGCAGCACGGCAACGATATGGCTGCGGCGGCCAAGGCGGCAGGGCTTGTCGACCGTATCGGCGACAAGACCGAGTTCGGTCTGCGTGTCGCCAAGCTCGTTGGTGACGAGACCGGCAAGAGCGATCTGGCCTATGCGCATACCCCGCTTGCGACCTGGCTCGCTGCGAACCCGGAGAAGCAGGAAGGTGCCAAGATCGGTGTCGTGACGATTGCGGGGACGATCGTCGATGGCGATGCCGGGCCGGGCGAGGCTGGTGGTGATCGGATCGCGCAATTGCTCGACGACAACATCGACGAGGGCTTCAAGGCTCTTGTCGTGCGCGTCGACTCGCCGGGCGGCTCGGCGATGGCTGCTGAACGCATCCGCCGCGCCATCGTGCGCTACAAGGACAGGAAGATCCCGGTCGTCGTCTCAATGGGCAACCTCGCAGCGAGCGGTGGCTACTGGGTCTCGACCCCCGCGCAGCAAATCTTCGCCGAGCCGGACACGATCACCGGTTCGATCGGTGTCTTCGCCGTCGTCACCAGTTTCGAGCGCACCCTTTCCGATTTCGGCGTGACCAGCGACGGGGTGAAGACCACTCCGCTATCGGGTGAGCCCGATATCCTCGGGGGCTTCTCGCCCGAGGTCGAGAAATTGCTGCAAACCTCTGTCGAGGGCACTTACGGCAAGTTCGTCGATCTGGCGGCCAAGTCGCGCAAGATGTCGGCCGAGGAGCTTGATGCGGTCGCGCAAGGTCGGGTCTGGCCGGGCGCGGAAGCGCGCGAGCGTGGGCTCGTCGATGCGATGGGGGATCTCGACGATGCGCTGGCCTATGCCGCGAGGGTTGGCGGTGTGGGCAATGGCAAGTGGCACGCGGTCTATCTGAGCGGGGAGAAGGACCCTGTTTCCCAACTTGTGGCGAGCCTTTTCTCGGATAGCGGCGAACAGGCTGCAGTGACCGATTTCGCCAGCCTCGTGTCGATGCGTCAGCAGGCGCAGTTGGGACAGGCCAGGTCTCAGTTGATGGCATTGCTCTCCCACAGCGGAGTTCAGGCTTTTTGCGCGACGTGCCCTGTGGCGCCGACGGGGGGAAAGACCCTCGGCGCTCCGGAGCGCAAGCTCGGCTGGATGAGCGGAATATTCGGCGGAGCTCACTGAGCCTTCCCTGATCCAGGCAGCGGTCAAGATGGCCGTTCGACAATTTTCAGCGGGCGGCGCGCAATGCGGGCCGCCCGTTTCGCTTTGCTCGCTGTTACTCCTCAGCCGACCTCGCCGGGAAGTTCTGCCGGGCCGGTGTCAGGCTGGTCGAAATCCGGACCGGGAAGGGGAGCTTCGTCGGGGGCTGTCGGTTCACCGGGGTCGATGGGCGGTACGGGGGTTTCGACCGGGGTCTCGCCGGGGTTGTCATCGGGACGCGTGGCCATATTGAACCTCTCCAATCAGCAGGGAATGTCCTACTCTGTGCATACCTAGTTGGGCAGCCTCGCGCAGAGCTGCAAGGCGCCGGTGCGGCGTAAGATGGCGCAAGTCATGGCCAAATCGCATTAGGGACATGTCCGCGAGTGCCGTTTCAGTGCGAAAATGGCTTGATCGTGGCGAAAACGGAGGATTCGCGGCGCTTGCCCTTTTCGGCGCGGCCTTATAAGGGCTCGTCCCTTGAGTTTTCAGGCTTCATCCGTGCGGGCGTGGCGGAACTGGTAGACGCGCTTGGTTTAGGTCCAAGTATCGCAAGATGTGGGGGTTCGAGTCCCTTCGCCCGCACCAGTTCACGGCCCCGGGCCGGATGAACCGAACGAATCGGTCGTGCCCGAATCTGCGGGTCGGCCAAACGGATTGCACAGGAAGGCATCGAAATGCAGATTGTCGAGACCACCAACGAGGGCCTGAAGCGCGCCTACACGGTCACCATCCCGGCCACCACCATCACCGAGCGCGTCGAGGGCGAGATCAAGAAGATCGCTCCGCAGGTCCGCATGCCCGGCTTCCGCCCCGGCAAGGTTCCCGCCAACCTCGTGCGCAAGATGCACGGCGATTCGATCCATCAGGACACGCTCAACGGCGTCATCCGCGAAGCGATGGACAAGCTGGTCACCGATCACGCGCTGCGCCCCGCGATGAACCCCGACGTCTCGCTCGGCGAAGGCTACGAGCAGGGCAAGGATGCCGAGCTCACCGTTGCGCTCGAGGTTCTCCCGGTCATCGAGACCCCCTCGATCGACGGGCTCAAGCTCGATAAGCTGACCGTTCCGGTTGCCGACGAAGCCGTTGACGAGCAGCTCGAGCGCATCGCCTCGCAGCAGCAGCGCTTCGAGACCAAGGACGGCGAGGCCGCCGACGGTGACCAGGTCATTTGCGACTTCACCGGTAAGCTCGACGGCGTCGAGTTCGAGGGTGGCAAGGCCGAGAAGCAGCCGATCGTGATCGGTGCCGGTCGCCTGATCCCCGGCTTCGAGGAGCAGCTCGTGGGCATGAAGGCCGGTGACGAGCGCGTCATCACCGTGAATTTCCCGGAAGACTACCCGGCCGAGAACCTGGCGGGCAAGGAAGTGACCTTCGACATCGCCGCTCATGAGATCAAGGCTCCGGCCGAAGGCGCTATCGACGACGATTTCGCCAAGGAACTGGGCCTCGAGAGCCTCGAGCAGCTCAAGGGGCTGCTCAAGGGCCAGTTGGAGCAGGAGACTGCCGGTCTCACCCGCACCGCGATGAAGCGCCAGCTGCTCGACCAGCTCGCCGCTGGCCACGACTTCGACGTGCCGCCCTCGATGGTCGAGGCCGAGTTCAGCCAGATCTGGCAGCAGCTCGTCCAGGAAGCCAGCAACGAGGAAGATTCCGAGGCTGCGCTCAAGGAGATCGAGGCCGAGAAGGACGACTACCGCAAGATCGCAGAGCGCCGCGTGCGCCTCGGCCTGCTCCTGTCGGAAATCGGCCAGGCCAATGGCGTCGAGGTCAGCCAGCAGGAAATGTCGATGCTGGTCTCGCAGGCTGCGCAGCAGTACCGTCCCGAAGATCGTCAGCGCTTCATGGAATACGTTCAGCAGGACCCCATGATGGCCGCACAGCTGCGCGCTCCGCTCTATGAGGACAAGGTCGTCGACTTCCTCATCGAGAAGTCGGAAGTGTCCGAGCGTGAAGTGACCCGCGAGGAGCTTCAGGCCGCGATCGAGGCCGACACCGACGGCGAGGCCGAGGCTCCCAAGAAGGCTCCGGCCAAGAAGGCTCCGGCGAAGAAGGCCGCTGCCAAGAAGGCAGACGAGGCCAAGGCCGACGACGCCGAGGGCGAAGAAGCTGCCAAGCCGGCTGCCAGGAAGGCCCCGGCCAAGAAGGCTGCCGCCAAGAAGGACGAGGACGGCGAAGCCAAGCCTGCCGCCAAGAAGGCTCCTGCCAAGAAGGCTCCGGCCAAGAAGGCTGCTGCCAAGAAGACCGAAACGGCCGACGCCAAGGAAGACTGATCTGTCTTCGGTGACCTGACGGTCCGGAATAAAAGAGGCCCGGCGTGGTTTACACGCCGGGCCTCTTTTCGTTCACGAACGGTAGTTTGCAGTGACCTCTTCGAGCAAGTTCAGTCTTGTGCGTCGGTCTCTGCGTCTAGCTTGGCCGACCAGCGGGTGAAGTGCGGAACGGCCAGAGCGGCGCTCCGGACCTTTTCGTAGGCCGCTCCGATCTTCAGGACTTTTTCGTCCTGCCACTGCCCAGCGATGAACGAAAGCCCGACCGGGAGGCCTTCGACTGCCCCCATCGGCACGGTAAGATGAGGATAGCCAGCGATGGCGGCCAGAGAGCCAGCGCCGATACCGCCGAAGTGATCGCCATTGACCAGGTCTATCGTCCAGGCTGGGCCCCCGGTGGGAGAGATCAGCACCGCGACCTGGTTGCGCGCCATCAGCGCATCGATCCCCTCGGGGCCGGCAAGTCGGAACGCATTCGATCGCGCGTCGTGGTATGCGGCTTCGTCGGTGGTCGTGAGCGCTTCTTCGAAAGTCTCTTGCCCGTAAAAGCGCAGTTCCTCCTCGGCGTGAGCCTTGTTGAAGGCGATAAGGCCAGCAAGGTCGCGGGCCGGGGGCTCGCCAGGCAGTGAAGCGAGATAGGCCGCGATGCCTTCTCGAAATTCATAATTCAGCACGGTATTTTCACCCTGCCACATCGCCGGGTCGGGTGAGAAATCGATGTCGACGATGGTCGCTCCTGCGCGGCGCATGTCGGACAAGGCTTGTTCGAGCAAGGCCGTCACGCCAGGCATCTTTCCAGACTGCTTGCGCAAGACCCCGATCCGCAAGCCCTGGAGGCTCGCTGTGGCCAGCCCGCGAGTAAAGTCGATCGCATGCGCGTCAGCCTGCGCCGTCGCCGGGTCGGCAGCATCGCGTCCGGCCATCGCACTCAGCAGCCGGGCGGCATCGCGCACGCTGTTCGTCATCGGTCCTGCGGTATCCTGGCTCGAACTGATCGGAACCACCAGGCTTCGGCTGACAAGCCCGACCGTGGGCTTGAAGCCGACGATACCATTTGCCGAAGCGGGACAGGTTATCGAACCGTCGGTCTCGGTGCCGATTGCCGCCCAGGCTAGTCCTGCCGCGACAGCAGCGCCGCTGCCCGCCGAAGACCCACAAGGGCTGCGGTCGATGGCATGGGGGTTTTTCGTCTGGCCGCCGACCGCGCTCCAGCCACTCGAGGAGCGGTTGCCGCGGAAGTTCGCCCATTCCGACAAGTTGGTCTTGCCCGTGATCACTGCGCCTGCAGCCCTCAGGCGCGCGACAAGCGGTGCGTCGCGTCCGGTCATGTTGTCCTTGAGGGCAAGGCTCCCGGCAGTTGTGGGCATGTCACGTGTCTCAATGTTGTCCTTCACCAGTACAGCCAGACCCGAGAGTTCACCTTTGGCCTTCGCTGCCTTGATCGATGCGTCTGGTGCCAGGGTAATCACGGCATTGAGCTGCGGCCCGGCATTGTCGATTTGTGCGATCCTTTCGCGATAGGACGCTGGACTTAGCGGTGTCTGTATAGCCGGATCACCGAAGGCTGGCGTTGTCGCTAGCGCGAGCGGCAGAATGCCGAACGCGCACCCACGGGCGACGCAGCGCGGCGCGTTACTTTTATTGAGCGATACCATTGCCGATTGCCCCCTTGCCTGTCTTGTTGCGAGACAGCGTGCATGCCCGAGGGGCGGTTCACAATGCGATTGTGCCAATCCATGCACCGATTGATGGGTTAAAGCCCTTGAACATCGGGGATAGGCACGCGAAATAAGGCGGGCAACCAGATGAGGACTCCAATGCTCGACCTGTTTGGCGCGTCAGGCGCTCAAGGAAAATTCACCACCGATCCCGTGACCGGTGCACTCGTGCCGATGGTCGTCGAGCAGACCAGCCGGGGTGAACGCAGCTTCGACATCTACTCGCGCCTTCTGCGCGAGCGCATCGTCTTCGTGACCGGTCAGGTCGAGGACCATATGGCCTCGCTTATCGTCGCGCAGCTGCTGTTCCTGGAATCGGAAAATCCGTCCAAGGATATCTCGATGTACATCAACTCGCCGGGCGGTGTCGTCACGGCGGGCATGGCGATCCATGACACCATGCAGTACATCAAGCCGCGCATCTCGACGGTGTGCATCGGCCAGGCGGCCTCGATGGGCAGCTTCCTGCTCGCCGCAGGTGAGCCGGGTATGCGCATCGCGCTGCCCAATGCCCGCATCATGGTGCACCAGCCTTCGGGCGGTGCGCAGGGCATGGCCTCGGACATCGAGATCCAGGCCCGCGAAATCCTGCGCATGCGCCGCCGCCTCAACGATCTCTACGTGAAGTACACGGGCAAGTCGCTCGACGAGATCGAAAAGGCGATGGATCGCGACACCTTCCTCGAGGCCGAGGAAGCACTCGCTTTCGGTCTCGTCGACAAGGTTTTTGAAACAAGGCCGGACGCTGACAAGCCGTCGGAAGGCTGACAAGAGGTGACGGGCAGGGAGGGGCACTCGCCGTAGCGCCCCTTCAGCCCACCTCAAGGCTGACCGCATAGGATTGCAAAACCGGCCCGTCACAAGGTAGACTCGTACGAGTCGGCCCCCAGAATGGGCATAGATGGAAAATGACGAAATTGAGCGGATCTGACGCGAAAAGCACCCTGTACTGCAGCTTCTGCGGCAAGTCGCAGCACGAAGTGCGCAAGCTGATCGCGGGCCCCACGGTCTTTATCTGCGACGAATGCGTCGAGCTTTGCAACGACATCATTCGCGAAGAGACCAAGGCCGGGATCGCGGGCAAGAAGGACGGCGGCGTGCCGTCGCCGCGCGAAATCTGCGAGACGCTGAACGATTACGTGATCGGGCAGGAGCGCGCCAAGCGTGTGCTCTCGGTGGCCGTGCACAATCACTACAAGCGCCTCAAGCACTCGGGCAAGCAGGGCGACGTCGAGCTGTCGAAGTCGAACATCCTGCTCGTTGGGCCGACCGGTTCGGGCAAGACCCTGCTCGCACAGACGCTGGCCAAGACCTTCGACGTGCCCTTCACGATGGCTGACGCCACCACGCTGACCGAAGCCGGTTACGTGGGCGAGGATGTCGAGAACATCATTCTCAAGCTGCTTCAGGCTTCCGACTACAATGTCGAGAAGGCGCAGCACGGCATCGTCTACATCGACGAGATCGACAAGATCAGCCGCAAGGCCGAAAACCCGTCGATTACGCGCGATGTGTCGGGCGAGGGCGTGCAGCAGGCTCTTCTGAAGCTGATGGAAGGCACCACTGCCTCGGTGCCGCCGCAGGGCGGGCGCAAGCATCCGCAGCAGGAATTCCTGCAGGTCGACACCACGAACATCCTGTTCATCTGCGGTGGCGCCTTCGCGGGTCTCGAGAAGATCATCGGCGACCGCCTCCAGAAGCGTTCGATCGGTTTCGGTGCGCACGTCGCCGATCCCGACAAGCGCCGCGTGGGCGAACTGCTCCAGAAGAGCGAGCCGGAAGATCTTCTGAAGTTCGGCCTCATCCCCGAATTCGTCGGTCGTCTGCCGGTCATCGCGACGCTCGAGGATCTCGACATCGCGGCCCTCGTGATGATCCTCAAGGAGCCCAAGAACGCACTGGTCAAGCAGTACGCCAAGCTCTTCGATCTAGAGGATGTGGAGCTTACGTTCACCGACGAGGCGCTCGAGGCGATTGCCCAGAAGGCCATCGATCGCAAGACCGGTGCGCGCGGTCTGCGCTCGATCGTCGAGGGACTGCTGCTCGACACCATGTTCGACCTGCCGACCGAAGAGGACATCGCCGAAGTCGTTGTCGATGCCGACGTCGTTGCGGGCCGCAAGGAGCCGATACGCGTTCTCAAGGGCGACAAGGCCGAAGAGGCCGCCTGAGCGGATTTCATCGCCAAATCGACAAAAGGGCCTGTTCGGGATATTCGGACAGGCCCTTTTTCTTTGTCCGCGGTGCTGTTGAATACCGTGAGGGCCGCAGCGATGCGCCGGGCGTCAGACCACTGCGTCGCTCTCGAGCGCGCAACAGGCGGCAGGGTCGCTTTCAATCTGGATGGTGGGGTGGCCGATGTCGAAGCGCTCGGCGAGCAAGCCGGCGAGCTCTGCGAGAAAGGCATCGCCCGGGGAGCCATTTGGCATCACCAGATGCGCGGTGAGCGCAGTCTCGGTCGTGCTCATCGGCCAGATATGCAGGTCGTGAACGCGGGTGACCCCGGGCTGAGACTCCAGGAGTTCGCGAACGGCTCCGGCCTCGATGCTGTCGGGAACCGCCAACATGGCCATCTTCAGCGAATCGCGTAGCAGCCCCCAGCTCGACCAGGCGATGACCGCGGTGATGACCAGCGACGTGAGCGGATCGAGCAGGGCGAAGCCGGTCACGCTGATCGCCAGGCCAGCAACGACCACACCCGCCGAGACCGCAGCATCGGCCATGAGGTGGACGAAGGCGGCACGCAAGTTGAGGTCGCTCTTCGAGCCTTTGGCGAAGAGCATTGCGGAGAGTGCGTTGACGGCAATGCCTATGGCCGCGACGACCATCATCATCGTGCCCTCGACCGGAGCCGGGTCGGTGAGGCGGCGGATTGTTTCCACCAGAATGGCACCGATAGTGGCCCACAGCAGCGCGGCATTGGCGATCGCTGCGAGGATCGAGGAACTCTTGAGCCCATAGGTGAAGCGTTGTGAGGGTGGGCGCTTGGCAAGAACGTTGGCCGTCCAGGCCAGTATGAGCGAAAGCACGTCGCTCAGGTTGTGTCCGGCATCGGCCAGAAGCGCCATCGATCCGCCGATGACGCCGGCGGCCAGTTCGGCCAGAACGAAGGCTACGTTCAGTCCCACGGCAATTGCGAAGGCTCGTCCGACTTTGCCATCGGGGGGCGTTACATGGTGATGGTGGCCGTGATGACCGTGATGGCCGTGCTGATGCCCGTGGCCATGATGGTGGTCGTCCCGATCATTGGCTGTGCGATGCTGGCGGGAGGTCCCGGTCTCTGGTCGCGAATCCATGCGGGATGGTGTCGCAGCCGCTGCTCCAGGCATCAAGCTATGACGTAACATGTCATCGCCATTTCAATGCCTTGGCAATTTCCCGTACCCTTACGCAAGATTCGAGAAGGCTTGCGTAGTGATATTTCTGCCGCAGTGCACAATTACAACAGTCTTGCAAGGCTATGAAAAATAAGAAGAAAAATTTCGGATAACGGTAAAGTTCACGTTTGTGCCTTGAAATTGCTGGCCTGCGGGAACGGAATGAATCCCAACCGTCAGAAAGTTGTCATATGGCCCTGCGCATAGCGGCCGCAGCAAACCTGTGGCGGCTCTCTCCCGTCGCAAGTTGCATCCACCCAGTCTGAGATTTTCAGGGGGCCTAGATGAAGTTCCAGTCCATTCTTAACACCGCCACGAGCGCGCTCGCCGTCGGTACCGCATTCCTCGCCATTCCCGCCTTCGCGCAGTCGACCGCGTCGACCGAGTTCGAAGAAGGCGCCATCGTTGTCAGCGGCCTTCGCGAGACCGCAGTCGGCGGCATTGACATTCCCGAGACCCCGAAGGCCAAGGTTGCCATCACTCAGGAACTGATCGCGCGTCAGCAGGCGGGCCAGACGATCAACCAGACCCTGAACCTTGTTCCCGGCGTCAGCTTCACCAACAACGACCCCTGGGGCTCGCTGGGTGGCTCGTTCACCGTGCGCGGCTTCGGTGCAGATCGCGTTTCGCAGACGATTGACGGTATTCCGCTCAACGACTCCGGCAACTATGCCATGTACACCAACCAGATGGTGGACCCCGAGCTGATCTCGGCCGCGACCGTCAGTCTCGGTTCGACCGACGTCGACAGCCCGACCGCGTCGGCAGCGGGCGGTACGATCAACATCTCGACCAAGACCCCGGATGACGACTTCGGCGTCATGACCAGCATGTCGATGGGTGACGTGATCGCTCGCGGCAATGACGACAGCCGCCTGATGTATCGTGCTTTCGTCAAGATCGAGACCGGCGAGATCACGAATTTCGGTACGAAGGCCTGGATTTCCGCCTCGACGACCGAGAACAAGTCGACGTTCTCGAACTACGGCGGCGTCAACAAGCAGCAGTACAACGCCAAGATCTATCAGCCGATCGGCGACAATGGCGACTTCATCTCGGTTGCCGGGCACTACAACGAGAACCGTAACAATTTCAACGGTTCGCCATTTGGCTTCTACGGTGACCTGTCTGATTACGGGGTGCAGGAGCCTGGTGATCGCTTCTACGACTTGTACGACGGTACGCCCTGCACCACCGTCGAGGGCACCTTTGGGGTACAGGATAGCTACAACTCGTGCGGTACCCCGTTCGAGCGCCGTTACAACCCGTCGAACACCGGCAACATTCGCGTCCAGTCGCGTTTCACGCTGGCTGATGACCTGATCCTCAACGTTGAGCCGAGCTACCAGTACGTCAAGGCGAACGGTGGCGGCACCTCGGTGGGTTACGAAGGTCTTTCACCGGATGGTCTGACCGGCGGTTTCTACATGACCGATCCGAATAACCCGGCCCGTCCCACCCGTTCGACTCAGTACTACTACTTCGGTGGTACGGACCTCAATGGTGACGGCGACACGCTGGACTACGTGACCATCCTTTCGCCGAGCCAGACCCAGACGCGTCGTTTCGGCGTCATCGCCAACCTGACGTGGGACATCAGCGACAACAATCGCGTTCGTGTCGCCTACACGTTCGACCGTGCGCGTCACCGCCAGACCGGTACCGCAGGCTTCCTCAAGCCGAATGCCGAGCCCTACGACGTCTTCCCGATCAACGATCCGATCCTCGACGCCGATGGCATCGCGCCGCAGAAGCGCAACCGCAAGTCGATCGCGATGCTCAACCAGATTTCGGGCGAGTACCGCGGTTCGTTCATGGACGATTCGCTGATTGTCCAGTTGGGCGCGCGCATGCCGTTCTTCGAACGCGAACTGAACCAGTACTGCGTCACCACCGACACCGACGGCAATGTGAATTGTCCGAATGGCGGGGCCGCCATCGCACAGTACTTGGATCTCTACCCGGATAACGGCGCTCCGGGCAGCAAGACCATCAAGTACGACAAGCTGCTGCCCAACCTCGGTGTGACCTACAAGTTCACCCCGGAAGTCAGCGTTTTCGGTAGCTACGCAAAGAACCTCTCGGTTCCCGGTACCGATGCGCTCTACGGCACCTTCTATAGCAACAATCCGCCGGTCGCCGAGACTTCGGATGCTGTTGATCTGGGGCTTCGCTTCCAGTCGGGCAACATTCAGGCGCAGGTTTCGGGTTGGTACAACGGGTACAACAACCGCCTCGCCAGTGCCTACAACGCCGATTGCGATTGCACGATCACCCGTAACCTCGGCAAGGTCGAAACCTACGGCATTGATGGCAACGTCTCCTGGCGTCCGATCCCCGAAGTGCTGGTCTATGTCTTCGGTTCGTACCTGAAGTCGGAAATCCAGGACGACGTCGAGATCGGGGACGGTGAGTTTGCCGCCACCGCAGGCAAGCGCCAGTCGGGTGCTCCGAAGTATAGCTTCGGTGGACGCATCGAAGGTTCGCTCGGCCCCGTCGACCTTGGCGTACAGGCAAAGCGTACCGGTACGCGTTACCTGACCGACACCAACTCGATCAGCCTGCCGGGTTACACGGTCGTCGATCTCGACGCTCGTATCTCGCTCGCTGGCCTGAACCTCGACAAGTCGTACTTCCAGCTGAACCTCAACAACCTCTTCGACGAGGTTTACATCGGTTCGGCCTCGACCGGCCTGACCTCGCCTTCGAACAACTATGTGAACATCGGTTCGCCGCGTTCGATCATGGGCTCGTTCATCATGCAGTTCTGATCTTCAACGATCAGGCCGCATGGCACGAAAAAGAGGGGAGGGGCTTTCGGGCCTCTCCCCTTTTTCGTGTCGCAGGCCGACGTACAGGGATCTTGCCTGTCATTGTTACGTGCTCGCCCGGTTCGGGCTGCTCATCTTGGACCTTCCCCGTAAAGAAGATCGTGGACGAGGGCTCTCTTCCGGGGTCGCGGGAGACTACTGGTAGACGCAGGCGTCGTAGCCGCTCGCACGCACAGTGTTGATGCGTGCAGCGATGGTGCTGCCATAGCGGCGCACGAAACCATGTGGGTTCTTGACGCTACGGGTCTTGGGGCTGGGCAGGGCTGCTGCCATGCGCGCGGCCTCGAGCCGGCTCAGATTGGCCGCGGACTTGCCAAAGTAACGCTGGGCGCCTGCCTCGACGCCGTAGGTGCCGATCCCGGTCTCGGCGACATTGAGGTAGACCTCCATGATCCGCCGTTTGTCCCAGAGCGCCTCGACGAGGAAGGTGAACCAGACCTCGAGGCCCTTTCGCAGGTAGCGCGTCCAGCCCTCGCCCTGCCACAGGAATACGTTCTTGGCGGTCTGCTGACTGATCGTTGAGCCACCGCGAAGGCGTCCACCTTCGGCATTGCGCTTCATCGCGCTTTCGATGGCATCGCTGTCGAAACCGTCGTGACTGCAGAACTTTGAATCTTCCGCTCCGATTGCAGCGGCGACCATGTTGCGATCGATGTTCTCGAGCGGCTCCCAATCCTTGGTGATACCGTTGGCATCGGTGATCATCGTGACCGTCACGGGTGGCGGCACGACCCGATATAGCGCGGTTATCGCGACGCTGAGAACGACGAACCAGATTACGATCTTGGCGACGAGGCGCATGGGCAGCTTGGCTCCGGGGAGGGTGTAACGGATGCGGAGGCCTTGTGCCCCCTTGGGCGATCTAGACCGATCCCGGGGACCTGCGCCAGACCCGCCAATTAGAGAAATGGTGTCGAGACATGAAAAAGGCCGGAGCACCTAACGGTGGTCCGGCCTTTTTCAATTTTGTTCGGCCTGAAGGCTCAAGAACGGCGGCGAAGCGGCAATGCTCGCTCAGGCGCCGCTCAATCAGGCCGCGCTGGGCAGCTTGCGGTCCGTGGCGATACGATTCATGGCCTTTTGCAGCTTTTCGAAGGCGCGAACCTCGATTTGGCGCACGCGTTCGCGGCTGACCGAATAGACTTGGCTGAGTTCCTCGAGGGTCTTGGGATCCTCGCTCAGGCGACGCTCGGTAAGAATGTCGCGCTCACGGTCGTTGAGCGAGTCCATCGCTTCGACGAGCATGTCGTGACGGACGGTCTTTTCCTCGGCCTCGGCGACGATCTCGTCCTGCAGCGGCTTTTCATCCTGCAGGATGTCCATCCACTGGCCTTCGCCTTCCTCACGCAGCGAGACGTTGAGCGAGGCATCGCCGCCCATCATCATGCGCCGGTTCATGTTGACGACTTCCTGTTCCGATACGCCCAGCGTGGTCGCGATCTTCGCGACATCGTCGGGGTGCAGGTCGGAGTCCTCGTAGGCGTCGAGGTTCTTCTTCATCCGGCGCAGGTTGAAGAACAGCTTCTTCTGCGCGGCGGTGGTGCCCATCTTGACGAGGCTCCACGAGCGCAGGATGAATTCCTGGATCGAGGCCTTGATCCACCACATCGCATAAGTCGCGAGGCGGAAACCCCTGTCGGGCTCGAACTTCTTCACGCCCTGCATCAGACCGATGTTACCCTCGGAGATCAGCTCGGAAACCGGCAGGCCGTAGCCGCGGTAGCCCATTGCGATCTTGGCGACGAGGCGCAGGTGGCTGGTGACGAGCTGCGCCGCCGCGTCCGGATCCTCGTGTTCCTTGTAGCGCTTGGCGAGCATGTATTCCTGCTCGGGAGCCAAGACGGGGAACTTGCGAATCTCGGACAGGTAGCGGTTGAGGCTCTGCTCGCCGCCAAGGGCGGGGATCGCCGGAAGGTTGCGTTGCTTTGTGCTCACTATCATCCGTCCTTTCTAGGTCGGCACACGGTCAAAGACCCTTAAGAGGCGTCTTAGCTTGCGGCCACCTGTTCATCATAGCACACGAATCCGATTTCAGAGTCGCAATTCATCGATCAGAGTGGCCATATCGTCGGGCAATCTGCTCTCGAAGTGGACCTTCTCTCCTGTAACGGGATGGAGGAAACCGAGTTCCGCAGCGTGGAGCGCCTGACGCGAAAAATCGAGTCGCTGGAGGAGAGGCTTGAGCGGCTTGGGTGTGCGTCCATATACAGGATCCCCCAATAGCGCATGGCCGATTGACGACATGTGAACACGTACCTGGTGAGTGCGACCCGTCTCCAGCCGACACTCGACGAGGCTGGCATGAGCGAGCGGTTCGAGCGTGCGGTAATGGGTCGTCGCGTGCTTGCCGCGACCATCCTCGACGATGGCCATCTTCTTGCGGTTGACGTTCGAGCGGCCGATCGCGCCGGTCACGGTTCCGGCCAGGGGATTGGGACGTCCGCCCACGACCGCGCGGTAGGCGCGTTCGATCGAGTGGTCGGCGAACTGGGCTGCCAGGCCTTCATGCGCCGCGTCTGTCTTGGCCACCACGAGTAGCCCGGAGGTGTCCTTGTCGATGCGGTGGACGATGCCCGGCCGCGCCACGCCGCCGATCCCGGAAAGCTGGCCGCGGCAATGGTGGAGCAAGGCATTGACGAGGGTCCCATCGGGATTGCCGGCTGCGGGATGGACGACGAGCCCTGCGGGCTTGTCGACGACGATGAGGTCGGCGTCCTCGTAGATGACGGCGAGGGCGATATCCTGCGCGATGGCTTCAGCAGGTGCGGCTTCGGGGACCGCGATTGCGAATGCAGTGCCCGGCGCGACTTTGACGGAGCCTTGCGTGACGGGCTTGCCATCGAGCGTCACGCGACCTTCCGCGAGCAACGCCTTGACGCGTTCGCGCGAAAGATCGCTCGCCTCCGCAAGCGCCTTGTCGATCCGGCCACCAGCCGGGCCGATCGTTCCTTCGATGATCTTTGCCGAAGCCCCCATTGCCGCTAGCATTTGGGGATGGAAGTTGAAGTCACAAGGGCCGTTCTGGATTCTCTTCGCGAAGAAGCGCGCAAGGCCCATCCCGAGGAGTGTTGTGGATTGCTGCTCGGCGGGCGCGAAGGCCTGATCGACCGCTTCCGCGCGGCGGCGAATCTGGCGAAGGTGCCGGAGCGCTTCTTCGAGATCGATCCTGCGGTTCTGCTGGCCGCGCACCGAGAGGCGCGCGAGGGTGGCGTGCAGGTGCAGGGCTACTATCACTCGCATCCTCAGGGACTTGCGCGGCCGTCCACCACGGATCAGGAACATTCCACCGGCGATTTGCGGATTTGGGCAATCATTGCGCGCGATGATGTTGCTTTCTGGCGTGATCGCGGGAATGGGTTTGACGAAGTTGCCTGCCGCGTGGTGTGAAGGGGCTTAACTAACCCGTCGACATCATCCTGCGCCGGACCATGTACAATACCCCGGGGGCGCATGCCTGACGGGCTGAACGAGAACGGAAAGAACCGATCCATGACGACGAGTTCGCTCGACCTCGCAAGTCTCCTGTGTTCGCGCCTGTGCCATGACATGCTCAGCCCGGTCGGCGCACTGTCGAACGGGCTGGAGCTCCTCGCGGACGAGAACGATCCCGAAATGCGCCAGCGCTGTTTCGAGCTGTTGGAGCAGAGCGCGCGCATCTCGACCGAGAAGCTCAAGTTCTTTCGTCTCGCCTTCGGAGCGGCAGGCGGTTTCGGTGAGCGCATCGCGGTCGGCGAGGCAAAGGTTCTGGTCGATGCGCTGGTCGCCAACAATGCGCGCATCACGGTGAACTGGTCGATCGGAAGCGACGTACTGCCCAAGTCCGCGATCAAGACCCTGCTCAACTTCGCGCTGATGGCGATCGAGGCACTCCCGCGTGGTGGGACGCTCGATCTCGCTGCGGAGCTGCGTACCGAGCAGATCGGGGACGGCACGGCGGAACTGGTTGTGCGCGCGGCCGGCCCACGCATCGCCTTCGACCGCGATATCGGTCGTGCGCTGGAGGGAACAATGCCTGAAAGCGAGCTTTCCAGTCGTACCGCGCCCGCGGCCATGCTCAACCAGCTTGCCAATGACGTGGGCGGGCAGTTGCAGTTCATGCTCGAAGACAATGCGCTGGTGCTTGGCGCGGTCCTGCCAGGAGCCTGACGGCGAATAGATCGAGACGCGTGTTCCGGCGCAATACGACTGTGCGCCAAGCAAGAGGATAGCGGACGATGAACCGGTGGCTGGTCAATCATCTCGTGGACTCGCCAAACTGGAACGCTCGCAAGCGACCGGTCTCGATGGTCGTCTTGCATTATACCGGCATGAAGACCGCTGCTGACGCCCTTGAGCGTATGTGCGATCCTGCCGCCGAGGTTTCGGCCCATTACATGATCGACGAGGAGGGCATCGTCACTCGTCTCGTCCCCGAGGAGAAGCGTGCCTGGCATGCAGGACGATCTTATTGGCGCGGCGAGAGCGACGTAAACTCGGCCTCGATCGGGATCGAACTGGTCAATCCCGGTCACGAATGGGGCTATCGTGCCTTTCCCGAAGCGCAGATGGATGCCTTGCTGCCGCTGCTTGCTGACATTCTCGATCGCCACGATATCCCGCGCGCCAATGTCGTGGGGCATTCCGATATCGCGCCCGCGCGCAAACAGGACCCGGGTGAGCTTTTTGACTGGGGCCGGCTGGCCCGGCTCGGCCTTGCGCTCGATACGCCGCGTGCGAAGATGAACCTGTTCTACGACAACCCGGGCAAGTTCTACCTCGCGCTCGAACGGTTCGGCTATGACATTTCCGACGGACGCGCAGCCGTTGCCGCCTTCCAGCGGCGCTGGCGGCCGGGGCTGATCGACGGGGAGATCGACGGCGAACTCGGCGGCATCCTCTTCGAGCTTCTGCTCGAGCGCGATACCGGTCGCGCGCGGTAAGCTTCCCTTTTGCAATTTTCCTGCTAGTGCACGCAGCGCCGGGGAGCCGGGCAGCCGCGTCATGGTCTACCCATGCCGAGGAAAGTCCGGGCTCCGCGAAACGAAGGTGGCGGGTAACGCCCGCCGGACGAGTGGGGCTTCCAGGCCTCGCGAAGTTCAGGGAAAGTGCCACAGAGAGCAGACCGCCGATGGTGCCTTCGGGTTCACAGGCAAGGCTGAAAGGGTGCGGTAAGAGCGCACCGCGCTTCCGGTAACGGACAGCGGCAAGGCAAACCCCACCTGGAGCAAGACCGAATAGGGGCTGCGCGCCATCTTGAATGGCGGGTCTGTTTCGGACCCAGGCAGCCCGGGTTGGTTGCTTGAGCGCCATGGCAACATGTCGCCAAGAGGAATGGCTGCCACCTGGCGTAAGGTCCCCCGTTCAAGGCAACTTGGGGGAGACCACGCCCGGTACAGAACCCGGCTTACAGGCTCCCCGGCATTTCAAGGCCGCGCTTATCAGGCGAGCGCAATCTTCCAGCAGGATGGCGCTCGACCCTGCGCTCAGGCAATTTCTTCCAGGGCGCCCGGCTGCGTACTGGAATCCTCGTGCGCCTGCACGAACCACTGTTCGGTTCCCTGCAGCCCGATCGCGGTCAAGGTGCCGTGGACGTATGCTCCGGTGTCGATGCCAATACGGTTAGGGCGGCGATCGGGCTCGGTCGTTATCGTGTGGCCGTGCACGACGAAGGCGCCAAAATCGCCATCGTGGCTGAGAAAGGGCTCCCGGATCCAGCGGCAGTCGCGCCCCAGCTGCATGTCGATAGGTGTTTCGGGGCGCAGGCCGGCATGGACGAAGACATAGTCGCCGATGCGTACGAGCTTCTTGAATTCGCGGATAAAATCGAAATCAGCCACGGGGATCGTGCGGTTCATCAAGGCTTGCACCTCCTCGCTGGACAACGCGGCGATGTCTTCGGGAGGTACACCATAGGACGCAATCGTCTCGAGCCCGCCGAAGCGCAGGAAGCTGCGCAACGCATTGACGTCGGACCGGCTCGAAAGGAGCATTTCCTCGTGGTTGCCCTGGAGAATCTCAACCATGCGGGTCTCGCTGAGCTTGCGGGCGAGGTCGATGACGCCTGCGCTGTCGGGCCCGCGATCGATGAGATCACCGAGTAGTATCAGAGTGGTTCGAGCTTTGCCGCGGGCCTGCTCGTCACGTTCGATCTGCGAGATCAGGCGCTCGAAAAGGTCGAGCCGCCCATGGATGTCGCCGATAGCGTAGATGCGCTCTCCGGCAGGGGCCGAAGGTTGTGTTGCGACTTTGGGCCGCGCGAAAAGGTCTTTGAGGATTCCCAACATTATATTCCGGTTTTATAGGTTCGCCGCGAGCGGCAGGCAAGCGCGGGCGATACCGTTCCGGCGCTGTTGCTGCCCGCATTGTCTCGCATGGCGAACCTTTACCTTTGGTTTAGAAATCCTTGCACAGTGCATCTGTGGACCTATCTCATGCCCGGAATTTCTGCCCATGCCGGGCTGGAACAGCAGGGCGAGCACTTGCAGGGGGGGCGATGGCGCTCATTGAGTAAGCTATGACCCCGGCAACTTATTCCAAAGGCGGCTTCGACGCCGCTGCATGACGAGCGAGGACTATTCGTGACCAGATACCTTCACACCATGATCCGTGTTACCGATCCCCAGGCGACGATCGACTTTTTCAACCTGATTGGCCTCAAGGAGACTCGCCGCTTCGATAGTGAGCAAGGGCGCTTCACGTTGATCTACCTTGCCGCGCCAGGCCAGGAGGACGCCGAAGTCGAGCTGACCTACAACTGGCCGGGCGAGGACGGCGCAGGCGAGACCTATGAAGGCGGTCGCAACTTCGGTCATCTCGCGTTCGAGGTCGAAGATATCTATGCAACGTGTCAGACACTGGCAGCCGCCGGCGTGACGATCAATCGTCCCCCGCGTGACGGGCACATGGCCTTTGTGAAGACGCCGGACGGGATCTCTGTAGAATTGCTTCAGAACGGGAAGCTCGAGCCTGCCGAGCCCTGGGCCAGCATGGGCAATACCGGCTCCTGGTAATCGAGCGGGTCTAAGTTCGCCTTGGCGTAACCCGGCCCATCGACGGAACGCATTGTGACGGCACCGCCTAGGCGGTGCCGTTTTGCGTAGGAGAACCGCGATCTGATCAAACGTGCTGCGGCGCAACTTAACATCAATTAAGTTATTGAAAATATCTGGATGTTTCCGATCCGCCATGTTCCTATTGGATGGTTAGGTGTTCATCTGGCTCTTCTTCTTGAGGGCTGTATTGGATCTGCAGAGAAATAAGGTCGACTGTATTTCGATATATTATTTCGAGCTGTGGGTTTGTGGGGTGGCGGGGCCTTGGTGCGATGACAATGCTCGATCCTGTCTTGGTCTGGCTTCTCGCGGTAGAGCATGAACTGCTGTTGTTTGCTGCGTTCTGGTTCCTGGCCGGTACGCTTGACGATGTCGGTGTGGACCTGGTGTGGATCTGGCTGAAGCTGACTGGGCGCGCAGGCGTGAGCAGGGTGAGCGACAAGCAGGCTGCTGCGCCGCTTTCATCGCCTGCAGCAGTACTGATTGCGGCCTGGCAGGAAGCCGAGGTCATAGGCCATACCATCCGCCATGCCCTGTCGGCATGGCATCAGCGCGATTTCACCTTGTACATAGGGTGTTACCGCAATGATGGAGCGACCGTCGCTTCCGTCATTGCCGCTGCCAGCGGCGACCCCCGTGTCAGGCTCGTCATTCACGAAAAGCCCGGCCCCACGACGAAGGCCGATTGCCTCAACCGTCTCTATCGGGCCGTGCGTGACGAGGATCGTCGGCGCAGCATGCGCAGCCGTTTTATCCTGATGCACGATTCTGAAGACATGGTTCACCCTGCTGAACTGGCGGTAATCGATGCCGCGATCGATACGTGCGACTATGTGCAATTGCCGGTCCGCCCCGAACCGCAGCCGCGCTCGCGCTGGGTTGCAGGGCATTACACCGATGAATTCACCGAGGCCCACGCCAAGGTCCTGGTCGTGCGCGATGCGCTGGGTGCAGGCATTCCGGCAGCCGGGGTCGGCTGCGGATTTGCCTGCGAGATGCTCGAGCGCATTGCCCGGCGTCGCGCGCTTGAGGGTGGCGAGGGACCATTCGCCAGCGAATGCCTGACCGAGGACTACGAATTAGGACTGCTCGTCTGGCGTGAGGGTGGTCGCTCTCGATACTTGCGCCTTCGTGACGAACAGGGGCGTCTTGTCGCGACGCGCGCTTACTTTCCGGCCAGCCTCGATGCCTCGGTCAGACAGAAGACCCGTTGGATTCTTGGCATCGCCTTTCAGGGCTGGGACAGTCTGGGTTGGGGCAACCGTCTCGCCGACTGGTGGATGGTACTGCGCGATCGACGCGGACCGCTGGCTGCATTCGTGTTCGCCTGTGCCTATGGACTGCTGGTGCTCGAGGGACTACTGGGAGGCTTGCGCATCTTTGGCTTGGTGCAGGCGAGTGTTTTTTCGCCGGTACTGGAAGCGATGCTGATCGCCTGCTGGGCGAGCCTTGTGTGGCGCATGGCAAATCGGTTTGCCTTTACCGCGCACGAATATGGTTTGCGCGAAGGGCTTCGTTCCATCCCGCGCGGGCCGGTCGCCAACATTATCGCGATCATGGCAGGATACCGAGCCCTTGCGCGCTACCTGCATAGCCTGGCCGGTGGCAGCGTGACCTGGGACAAGACCAGTCACGATAATCATCCGGCCGTGCCCGACATTTCTGCGCAGCTGCCGGCATGAGCGCGACCTTGCGAGTGCGCGGCCAGCCGCTGGTTGCCTTTCTCGCGGTTCTTGCCGGCTGGCTGGGTGGGCGGTTGATCAATTGGGAGCCACCATTGCTGGCGACTTCCAGCGCCGCCGAAATCGCAGCGGCCGGTGCGCCTCGAGGCCTTAGCCGGGGGGATGATAAGTTAACCGTGCCGCCTGTGCTGGCCGACGGTTTGCCAGGGCGGGGTGTCGGCACGGCTACTGGCGATGACTTGGAGGGGGCATTGGTCGATCCGAGCGCCGTTGCGGACCTGCTTTCGCATTACGATCTGGATGTAGGCGGACGAATCACCGTCCCGCTGGACTGGTTGCTTGAGGTTCTGGTGAGGCGCCAGCCCCTAGTGCCGTCAGCAACTGAGGCAGGCGCTGTTCGCCCGGCGTTGCCCATGGCGTTGTCAGCTCCTTCAAGTGAAGGGGCTATCGCCGATGGTCGCTCTCGCCTTGGTGAAAATCGAGACTCTGTCCAGGCTTTCGATGTGCCCGTAGAAGTGGCTGCCGGTTTCCCGGAAAGCCCTGGGATGCCGGCAGGTTTTGCGCCTGGTGCCAGTCGCCGCAGCCAAAAGAAGGACGATGGCGCAGGGGCGGCATTGTCGCGCTCCCGGCGCTGGTCTGGAGACGCATGGGCCCTGCTACGAAGCGGAACGGGAGGGGCGATCTCGCCCGGAGCCTTGCCTGCGACCTATGGGGCGAGCCAGGCTGGTGCAGTGCTGCGCTATGGATTGGCACAAGGCAATCCGCTTGCACCTGCCGCCTATTTGCGCACGACCTCGACGCTGGGTGGAATGAGCGAGACCGCTGCAGCGTTGGGGCTGTCTGCCAAGCCGCTGCCCAAGGTTCCTGCGACCCTAGCCATGGAGGTGCGCGTGACTGAGCAGTCGGGCAAAAGGCGCGTTCAGCCTGCTGCCATGGTGGTAAGCCAGCTGCCTCCCATCTCGCTGCCGCTCGATGGGCAATTGGAGGCCTATGCACAGGCAGGCTACGTCGCCGGGAGGTTCTCAACCCCATTCCTTGACGGTCAGTTACGCACCGATCGCGAAGTGCTGCGTTTGGACCGTATCTCTGCCCGGCTTGGCGCAGGGCTCTGGGGGGGGGCGCAGAAGGGGGCGGCCCGGCTCGATGCGGGGCCTTCGGCCTCGGTCACGATGCCGCTTGCAAAGGGCACTTATGGCAGGCTTGGGCTGGACTGGCGCTTCAGGATCGCGGGCGAGGCGCAACCGGACACGGGGCCAGCGCTTACTCTTTCTGCAGGTTTCTGAATCGCGGCTTTTCTCGGACGCGATGCTGCGGTAGCGAGAAATGCGAAATGGACGTCTACCTTCCCATCGCGAACCTCTCGGTCAATGGTCTGATCATCGTCGGTCTGGGCGCGCTGACCGGCGTCCTTTCGGGTATGTTCGGGGTCGGCGGCGGCTTTCTCACCACTCCGCTTATGATTTTCTACGGAATCCCGCCAACGGTTGCGGCGGCGTCGGCCGCGAGTCAGGTCACTGGCGCCAGCGTTTCGGGTGTCTTCTTCCAGTCGCGTCGAGGCGGGGTCGACTACCAGATGGGCACGGTCATGGTCGCGGGCGGCATCGTCGGTACCGGGATCGGGGCCCTGCTGTTCCGGTTGCTCGAACGCATCGGTCAGATCGACACCGTTATCTCCATTCTCTACGTGGTGCTGCTGGGCTCGATTGGGAGCCTGATGGCGAAGGAAAGCATCCAGGCAATCCGTGCGGAACGCAGCGGCGAGAAGCTCGTGGCCAAGAAGCGTCGGCATCACCCGATGGTGGCCAGCCTGCCGATGCGTTGGCGTTTCTATCGCTCGGGTCTTTATATCTCCCCGCTCGCGCCACTCCTATTGGGCATGTGCGTAGGCATCCTGACGATGTTGATGGGCATCGGCGGTGGGTTCATCCTCGTGCCGGCCATGCTCTACATCCTGGGAATGAGCGCCAATGTCGTTGTCGGCACCAGCTTGTGGCAAATCTTGTTCACCACGATCGCGACAACCATGATGCATGCCCTGACGACCCATGCAGTCGATATCGTGCTGGCCTCGCTGTTGCTGTTCGGCTCGGTGACGGGCGCGCAAGTCGGTTCCCAGTTCGCGCAGAAAGCCAGTCCGGTGCGGCTGCGCTTGATTCTCGCAGTGATCGTCCTGCTGGTCGCGGCTCGCATGGCTTTGGGGCTGACCTACAATCCCGCTGACATCTACACTGTTGCGCCACTATGAGGGCGATTGCTTCCCTCGTTTTTGCCGCGGTGGCTGTGCTCATGCTGGGCGGCGCGCGCGATCCTATTCTCGTGCCCGAAGTCTCTCAGCACGAGATCAACCTGCAGCAAGGCTTCAATGGCACCGATCTGCTGCTGTTTGGTGCGATCCTGACGCCAGAGGGTTCGCGAGCGGCGCAGGACTACGATATTGTCGTCGTCCTGAAGGGACCGACGCAGTCGATCGTGCTGCGTGAGAAACAGAAGGTCGCCGGGATCTGGGTCAATGCGTCGAGCACCGAACTGCGCTCGGCACCCTCCTATTACGCTATCGCCTCGACCAAGCCGATCGCCGACATCGTCGACGAGAAGACTGCCGCTATCTATGAGCTTGGCCTGAAGTGGCTGCAGCTTTCGCCGATCGGCGCAATCGATCCCGAGGAGCAGGTCCGCTTTGCTGGCGGCCTCGTCGAGCGAAATCGCAAGGCGGGTCTTTACCGCGAGGACGAAGGCGGTGTCTCGGTCAGCGAACAGGTTCTGTATCAGGCCCGTATCCGTCTTCCCTCTCAGGTCCCGACCGGCGTCTATACCGCAGAGACTTTCGCCATCACGGACGGTCGGGTCGTCGCATCCGCCAGTAGCCAGGTCGAGGTGCGCAAGCTCGGTCTCGAACGCGCGATTGCCAACTTTTCCGAGAATTACGGCTTTGCCTATGGGCTTCTGGCAGTTTTCGTGTCGGTAGGAATGGGCTGGCTGGCCGGGCGGCTTTTTGCCTTGGGCTGACCTGAGCCGCGCGCTTCTTCGCTATATTTGCGCACCAAGCTTAGCTTAAAATTAACTGCGCCACTCCTACCCTGGGTCTCCAAGGGCAATGCAGTCAGTTCGGTGACCAATGAATCAGATGGGAATGGGCGCTTTCGGAACCACGGCTTCGGCTGGCAGGGGCGAGGCTGACGCAGCGCATGGAACGGAGCGAGGCTCTTCGTGGCGCGAACCGATCGGTATCGTGCTCGAAATCGGCGGCTCTGGCAGTCGCATCGCCTTCGACCTTGGCCGTCTCAACGAGATTTCGAGCGATTCCGACCCTTCGGTTGCGCTCTCCGGCCAGGTCGGCAGCCAGGTCAAGGTGCGCGTCGGCAACGGCTGGCTTCTGGCGAGCGTGCGTAACCAGAAGCAGGCCAACGACGTGCCGGGCGGCATGGTTGCAGAAGTCGACTTCCTCGGTGAGGGCGACGAGGAACGCCTCACCGGACGTATCCACGGCTTCCGCCGTGGTGTCACGCTCTACCCGATTCCGGGCGCACTGGTTTACCCCGCGACCAGCGAGGATCTGAGCCAGATCTACGCCAGCGACGGGCGTGCCAGCATCTCGGTGGGCAAGGTCTTCCCGACCAAGGACATCCGCGCGGGCCTCTACGTCGATGCGCTGCTGGGCAAGCACTTCGCACTGCTCGGCTCCACCGGTACCGGCAAGTCGACCAGCGCTGCGCTGATCCTGCATCGTATCTGCGAGCACGCGCCCGAGGGGCACGTGATCATGATCGACCCGCACGGCGAATATTCCTCGGCCTTTCGCAGCACCGGCATGTTGCTCGACGTGACCAACCTGCAGATGCCGTACTGGCTGATGAACTTCGAGGAGCACTGCGAGATCCTGCTCACCTCGCGCGGGGACGATCGCCAGCTCGATTCCGAGATCCTGGGCAAGTGTCTGCTCGAGGCCCGTTCGAAGAACCGGCTGGCAGAGCAGATCGGCAAGATCACGGTCGACTCGCCGATTCCCTACCTGCTCTCCGACCTTTCGGCGTCGCTCGCCAACGCCATGGGCAAGCTCGACAAGGGCCACTCCAGCGCGCCTTACATGCGCATCCGCAACCGGCTGGACGAGCTCAAGGGTGACCCGCGTTACCAGTTCATGTTCTCGGGGATGCTTGTTGGCGACACCATGGCCGACTTCATCACCCGCATCTTCCGCCTGCCTTCGAACGGACGCCCGATCTCGATTATCGACGTCTCGGGCGTGCCGACCGAGATCACCAGCACGGTGGTCGCGGTGCTCTCGCGCCTGGTCTTCGACTTCGCAGTCTGGGGCCGCGAGGAGCAAACCCGCCCGATCCTGCTGGTCTGCGAGGAAGCCCACCGCTACGTGCCGAGCGAGAAGCATGCCGACGGCTCTTCGGTTGGCCGTATCCTTTCGCGCATCGCCAAGGAGGGCCGTAAGTACGGCATCTCGCTCGGCCTCATCACCCAGCGACCCTCCGACCTTGCCGAGGGCGTGCTCTCGCAGTGCGGCACGATCATCTCGATGCGCCTCAACAACGACCGCGACCAGGCCTTCGTGCGCGCTGCCATGCCCGAGGGCGCACGCGGGTTCCTCGACTCGATCCCGGCGCTGCGCAACCGCGAGTGCATCATCTGCGGCGAGGGTACCGCGATCCCGATGCGCGTGCGCTTCGACGATCTCGAGGAATACAAGCGTCCGGCCTCGGCCGACCCCTCGTTCTCGCAGTTGTGGAGCCATGCTGGCGGCGAGGAAGAGCAGGTCCACCGCACCGTCCAGCGCTGGCGCACGCAGGGGCGCTGACAGCGCCCCGCGCGGCCCGGCCGGTCAGTCGACCATGCGCCACTTCGCAAGGTAGAAGTACGCGTAGGTCAGGCCGACCGTCACCACCGATCCCACCGGAAACGACCACCAGACCGCGTCGCCGCCGAGCCTCGGGTACATTAGGTAGTAGAACCCGAAACGGCCGGGGAACAGACCGATGAACATGATCACCAGCGGCATGAAGACCACGCCATAGGCGCGGAAGGTGCCCTGCAGGATCATCGTCACCGAGACGATCACGAAGCTGGCGGTGCATACCAACTGGATGTGCTGCGCGATCGGCATCGCCGGGCTGTCCCCGCCGAGGAACAGCGCGAGCAGCGGACGGTCGAAGCCGACGATCAGGGCTGCGAGCGCGGTCGTCAGCGCGAGGTTGGTGATCATGCCGACGCGAGTGACCTCGTCCACGCGGGCATGGTCGTGCGCGCCGATCGACTGGGCGACCATGGCGCTGACCGCCGTGCCCATCGCGAAGGGGGGCATCTGCAGGTAGTTCCAAAGTTGCAGCGATGCGCCGTAGGCGGCCGAAGCGTTGAGGCCCTCGCGGTTGACGAGGCCGATCATGATCAGGCCGGCTGAGGAGACGAGCAGCATCTGCGCGCCCATCGGCAGGCCCTTGGTGACGATGAAGGCGAGTTCGTCGGACTTGGGCAGAAGATAGCGCAGTTCCTCGCCGCGCAGGCGCATCGGCAGGTTCTGGCGGTAGATGCGCCAGACCTGGAAGACGAGGCCGCCGAAGTTGGCGATTGCCGTGGCGACGGCCGAGCCTGCGATACCCATGCCAGGCACCGGCCCGGCGCCCATGATCAGCAGCGGGTTGAGCGCGATGTCGAGCAGCACGGTCATGATCATGGCGTAGAGCGGGGTGCGCGAATCGCCCGCGCCGCGCATGCCCATCGAGACCATCATCGAGACCGAGCCGAAGGGCAGGGTGACGAAGATCACCTTGAGGTAGGCGAGCGCCTGGAACTTGCTCTCGCCCGGCGTTCCCATCGCGTCGAGCAGGGGCTCGGCGAAGAACCAGCCGGCGATGCCGACAAGCGCGGCGACGAGGCTGCAGAAGCCAACCCCGCTGCCGAAGGTGCGCCGCGCGGCATCGAGGTCGCGCGCGCCGAAGCTCTGTCCGACACGCACCGTGGTCGCCATCGAGAAGCCGAAGACCGCGGCAAAGAGCAGGAACATGATGACGTTGGCATTCGCGGTCGCGGCCAGCGCGCTCTCGCCGATCAGCCGCCCGACCCAGATCGCGTTGATCGATCCGTTGAGCGTCTGGAGGACGTTCGAGATCAGCATCGGGATCGAGAAGAGCATCAGCGTCTTGAGGATCGGACCGCTGGTGAGGTCGCCCTGCATCGGTGCGGGCCGTTCCATTTCGGCCGGTTCCATCTCGCCCTCAGGGATCGGCGATGCTTCGTTCATGTGTCCCCCAAACCCCTCAGGTGCCGCGCGTGTCACCCCACAGGTGGATGTGGAGCCGGTCGGTAAAGGCGAACCCGTGCGCGGCGCATAGGTCCCCCAGCCAGCGCGAGCGCTCGCGCAATGTCGTGCTGTCGCGGCCCTCGGGCATGAGGAACACGCGTTCGGGCACGATGTCGTAGCTCGCCACGAGGCCAAGCACTTCGTCGAGATCTGACCGCTCGGCGATCACGAACTTGAAGAAGGCGCGCGGGTCTGCGGCGTAGGCGGCGAGACGTTCGGGCACGAGCGCGAGGCTGGCCGGATTGCCGCTGTGCGCGAGCTTGGGGCTGACGTTGAACTGGTCGATCAGCGGATCGAGCGCGGGATGCGGGGCGACCGAACCGTTGGTCTCGATCTCGACGTGGAAGCCGGGGCGCAGGGCCTTGAGCGCGCTCACCATGCGCGCCAGCGCCGCGCCCTGCAGCAGCGGCTCGCCGCCGGTGAGCACGAGCCGGTCGGGCGAGAGCGCGGCGACGCGCCGCGCGACCTCGGCCTCATCGAGCTTCACCTGGTTGTCCTCGCGCGCGAAGTCGAGCGCGTCGTCGTGGGGGCGATTGTCGCCGGTGAAGCGCCAGGTGTAGGCGGTGTCGCACCAGTGGCAGGCGAGGTTGCAGCGCGAGAGCCGCACGAAGGTGCTCGGCCTGCCCATGCTCGCGCCTTCGCCTTGCAGCGAGGCGAAGATTTCCGGTTCACCCGGCGTGGTGGTGGCGAGGGTCAGCATGGGCGTTCGGCGGTCTGGATGAGGTCAGGTTGACACAGTTGACACGGTACAGGCGCAAAAGCCTCGAGCCCGCCCATGCGGCGCTTTTGCAGGCACATGCAAGCGAAATCGCGGCGGGAGCGGAGGGAGGGGGGAGGCATCGCCGCCACTGTGTCAGGTTCGGGGCCTGTAGGAAAACGCTTCGTGGCGTTCGTGGTGCGGGCCGGGGTGTCTTGGTGCATTGGATCCCCGCCTTCGCGGGGATGACGAGTGGCGGCGAAGGACACGACTGGGGAAGCGGCCCGCCAGTACCGGCGGGCGCGTGTGTCGGTGGGAGACAAGCAGGGCGCCGGGATGGCGCTTCGCCCCCCAGGGCAGGAGCGGTGGAGCCGCATGGCTCCCCCGTAGCGTGTCAGCCCAGACGTTCGAGCGCGGCGGCGAGCCTTGCCGCCTCGGCGGTGTGGTGGGCGTGGTCGGCGCGTGCCTTCTCGACGGCCTCGGGCTTCGCCTTCTCGACGAACTTGGGGTTCGAGAGGCGGCCGTCGAGCGACTTGGCTTCCTTCTCGGAAGCGGCCAGTGCCTTCTCGAGGCGGGTCTTCTCGGCGGCGATGTCGATCACGCCCTCGAGCGGGATTGCCAGCATCGCATCGCCCGCGCCGACCTGCAGGACGGGCCCTGCGGGGGCTGCCTCGAAGTGGATCGCATCGAGGCGGGCAAGGCGGTCGATCACGGTCGCATTGGCGCCGATGATCGCGCGGGTCGCGTCCGAGACGTCGGCGACATAGGCGGTGAGGCGCGCGCCGGGCGCGATGCCCAGTTCCGCCTTGGCCCCGCGCAGGTTGCCGATGAGCGCGATCAGCCACTCGACCTCGGCCTTGGCTTCGGCATCGACCGAAGCCTCGGGGGCGGGCCAGGCCGAGACGATCAGCTCTGCCTCGCGCGCGCCCATCTTCGACCACAGCTCTTCGGTGACGAAGGGCATGAAGGGGTGGAGCATGACGAGGATCTGGTCGAGCACCCAGCCGGCGACCTGCTTGGTCTCCTCGTCGAAGTTGCCCTTCACCAGCTCGATGTACCAGTCGCAGAAGTTGTCCCACACGAAGTGGTAGATCGCGTTGGCGGCGGCATCGAAGCGCAGGTCGGCCATGGCCTTGTCGAGCTCGGCGACGGTCTCGACGACCTCGCCGATGATCCAGCGGTTGACCGCCGAGTTCGCCTTGGGCGCTGCGACCGAGGTCGAGGCGACGATGCCGTTCGACTGGCAGAAGCGCGCGGCGTTCCACAGCTTCGTGGCGAAGTTGCGGTAACCCTCGACGCGCTTGTCATCCATCTTGATGTCGCGGCCCTGGCTTTCCATGGCGGCCATGAAGAAGCGCAGCGCATCGGCGCCGTACTGGTCGATGAGGCCCAGCGGATCGACCACGTTGCCCTTCGACTTCGACATCTTCGCGCCGTCGGATGCGCGCACGAGGCCGTGGAGGTAGAGCTTCTTCCATGGCACCTCGTCCATGAAGTGGATGCCCTGCATCGCCATGCGCGCGCACCAGAAGAAGAGGATGTCGAAGCCCGAGATCAGCAGATCGTTGGGGTAGTGCTTGGCGAGGAGGTCGGTCTTCTCGGGCCAGCCGAGCGTGGCGAAAGGCCAGAGCGCCGAGGAGAACCAGGTGTCGAGCACGTCCTCGTCGCGGGTGAGGGCCTTGCTGCCCGCGAGCGCCTGAGCCTCTTCCTCGGTCTCGGCGACGAAGACCTCGCCGTCCTCGGTGTACCACGCCGGAATGCGGTGGCCCCACCAGAGCTGGCGCGACACGCACCAGGGCTGGATGTTCTCCATCCAGTTGAAATAGGTCTTCTCCCAGGTCTTGGGGACGACCTCGATCGCGCCGTCGCGTACAGCCGCAATGGCGGGCTGGGCGAGGGTGGCGGCATCGACGTACCACTGGTCGGTCAGCCAGGGCTCGATCACAACGCCGCCGCGGTCACCGAAAGGCGTCTGGATCGTGCGCGGTTCCGCATCGTGCTCGGTGGTCTCGGTCTCGCCGTCCTTGGTCTTGGTGGTGACGACATGGGGGATGAGGAAGCCCAGTTCCTTCATCTCGGCGACGATCGCCTCGCGCGCGGCGAAGCGTTCCATGCCAATGTACTTGGCGGGGACGAGGCCGTCTTCGGTCTGCACCACGTTCGCATCGGCGTCGAACATGTTGAGCATTTCCGACGCCTTGAAGCCGGCGCGCTTGCCCACCTCGAAGTCGTTGAAGTCATGCCCCGGCGTGATCTTCACCGCGCCCGAACCCAGTTCGGGATCGGCGTGCTCGTCGGCGACGATCTGGAAGCGGCGCCCGGTGATCGGCTGCAGGATCTCCTTGCCGATGACCGACTTGTAGCGCTCGTCCTCGGCGTTCACGGCCACGGCCATGTCGGCCAGCATCGTCTCGGGACGCGTGGTGGCGACCTCGATGAAGTCCTGCCCGTTGTCGAGGGTCACGCCATCGGCGAGCGGGTACTTGAAGTGCCAGAAGCCGCCCTTGATCTCGCGGGTCTCGACTTCGAGGTCCGAGATCGCGGTCTTGAGCTTGGGGTCCCAGTTCACGAGGCGCTTGTCGCGGTAGATCAGGCCCTGCTTGTGCAGCTCGACGAAGACCTTGACCACGGCCTTGGTGAAGTGCGGGTCCATGGTGAACTGCTCACGGCTCCAGTCCATGGAACAGCCGAGGCGGCGCAGCTGGCGGGTGATCGTGCCGCCGCTCTCGCCCTTCCATTCCCAGACCTTGGAAACGAAGTCCTCGCGCGAATAGTTGGTGCGCTTGTCCTGCTTCGCCTCGAGCTGGCGTTCGACCACCATCTGCGTGGCGATACCGGCGTGGTCGGTGCCCACGACCCACAGCGCGTCCTTGCCCTTGAGGCGCTCGTGACGGATCACGATGTCCTGCAGCGTGTTGTCGAGCGCGTGGCCGATGTGCAGGCTACCCGTCACGTTCGGCGGCGGGTTGACGATGGTGAAGGGCGCAGCGTCGGGGCGCTCGGGGCGGAACAGGCCCTTGTCTTCCCAGTGGCGATACCACTGGGCCTCGATCGCGGCAGGATCGAAAGTCTTGTCGAGGGCGGTTTCGGGCGATTGGTCGGTCATGGCGCCGCGCTTTGCCAGCGAGTGCGTCGCCGTGCAAGCGGGCAGTGCGGGCTGGGCTTGCCGGTCCGCAAGGGGTTGCGCCGCAAGGCGGAGGCGAATAGCGCCACGATTTCGCCACGTGGCCATGTCACAAGCGGCGCGAAACAGATGATAACACGGTTCGTCGCAGGCCCGGAACTTCTTGCCGGACCACAGATTATTCCCCAATACGAGCGTACATGAGAGACTGGGCAGACTTCACGGTGTCGGAGAACGACGAGGGCGCGGCGCCGACGCTGGTGCTGCGCGGGGCGCTGCGCGTCCACTCGCTCGGCGATCTCGACCGCAGGCTCGAGGCGCTGCACGGCTCCTATTCGCGGGTCGACCTTTCGGGTGTCACCGACATCGACACTACCGGCGCATGGCTGGTGCTGCAAAGCGCCAACGAGCGCGGCATGGAGATCGTCGGCGCGAGCGAGAAGGCAGAGCGCCTCTTCGCCGCGATCGGCAGCGCGGGCGACAAGCAGCCCGAGCCCGAGGCGCCATCGCTGCTCACCCGCACCGTGGGCGAGTTCGGCGAAGTGGTGAAGGGCTGGGGTGCCGGTTTCCTGCGCGTCCTCGCGTTTCTGGGCGAACTGATGGTCTCGCTCGCGACGATGGTACGCCATCCGCGGCGCATTCGCGGCAAGGCGCTGGTCCACCACATGCAGCACGTGGGCGTGAATTCGCTGTGGATCGTGGGCCTGATGAGCTTTCTCATCGGCATCGTCATCGCCCAGCAGGGCGCGGTGCAGCTCGCCCAGTTCGGCGCCGAGATCTACACCATCAACCTCACCGGGCGCCTCTCGATGCGCGAACTGGGCATCCTGATGACCGCGATCATGGTCGCGGGGCGCTCGGGCTCGGCCTTCGCCGCGCAGATCGGCACGATGAAGCTGACCGAGGAAGTCGACGCGATGCGCACGATCGGCGTCTCGCCGATGGAGGCGCTGGTGGTGCCGCGCGTGCTCGCGGCGATCTTCATGATGCCGCTCCTCGGTTTCTACTCGGCGGTGGTGGCGATCATCGGCGGCGCGTTCATCTCGAACTTCGCGCTCGACATTCCCTTCTTCACCTTCCTGCGCCGCATCCAGGAGGTCGTGCCGATCACCGACGTGTGGATCGGCCTGATCAAGGCGCCGGTCTTCGCGCTGATCGTCGCGATGGCAGGCTGCTACCAGGGCATGCAGGTCTCGGGCAACGCCGAGGAAGTGGGCGGGCGCACCACGCAGGCGGTGGTCACCGCGATCTTCACGGTGATCGTGCTCGACGCCTTCTTCGCCATCTTCTTCACCGAGATCGGCTGGAAATGAGCGAGACCATGGACCAGCACCACGCGACGAGCGCCCAGTTCGAGGACGGCGACGATTTCCCGATCCGCGTCGATGGCTTGCGCAACGCCTTTGGCGAGCACGTCATCCACGAGGACCTCTCGCTGCGCGTCAGGCGCGGCGAGGTGCTCGGCGTGGTCGGCGGCTCGGGCACCGGCAAGTCGGTGCTGATGCGCTCGATCATCGGGTTGCAGCAGCCCGCCGCCGGCGAGATCGAGGTGCTCGGCCGCGACATGATGGCCGATGGCGACGGCGAGGAAATCGACATCCGCTCGCGCTGGGGCGTGCTGTTCCAGGGCGGTGCGCTGTTCTCGACGCTCACTGTGGGCGAGAACGTCGAGGTCCCGCTCAAGCAGTTCTACCCCGAGATTTCGGACGAGCTGCGCCGCGAGATCGCGCGCTTCAAGGTGCGCCTTTCGGGGCTGCCCGACGAGGCCGCGTTCAAATATCCGAGCGAGCTTTCGGGCGGCATGAAGAAGCGCGCAGGCCTCGCCCGCGCGCTCGCGCTCGACCCCGAGCTGCTCTTCCTCGACGAGCCCACCGCCGGGCTCGACCCGATTGGCGCTGCCGCCTTCGACAGCCTCACGCGCGAGCTCAAGGAGACGCTCGGGCTTACCGTGTTCCTGATCACCCACGATCTCGACACGCTCTACGCGATCTGCGACCGGGTGGCGGTGCTGGCGGACAAGAAGGTCATCGCCATCGGCACCATCCCCGAGCTGCTCGCGCTCGACCATCCGTGGATACAGGAATATTTCAACGGCCCGCGCGGCCGTGCGGCGCTGGCGGCCAAGGGCGATCCCGAAGTGGATTCGAACCTTGGCGATACGACCGGCGCCGGGGCATAAGGCAAGAGGACATGGAAACCAAAGCCAACAACGTCTGGGTCGGAGCGATCACGCTGGTGCTGCTGGCACTCGTGGCCGGCTTCGTCATCTGGCTCGCGCGGATGAACGAGGGCAAGCAGGACCAGTACGACATCTTCTTCAAGCAGTCGGTCGACGGGCTCGCGCGCGGCTCCGAGGTCAACTTCGCCGGCGTACCGGTGGGGCAGATCTCCGAGATCGAGCTGTGGCCGCAGGACCCCAGCTTCGTGCGCGTGCGCGTCAAGGTCGACGACAAGGTGCCGGTAACCGTGGGCACCACCGCGACGATCCAGGGCAGCTTCACCGGCGTCTCGGACATCCAGCTCGAAGGCGCGGTCAAGGGTGCGCCCAAGCTGACGGAGGCGGGGCCCGAGGGCGTGCCCGTGATCCCCACCAAGCGCGGTGGTCTGGGCGAGATCCTCAGCAACGCGCCGCTCCTCATGGAGCGCCTCGCCACGTTGACCGAGAACCTCAACCAGCTGCTTTCGGAAGAGAACCGCCGCTCGATCGGCGGCATTCTCAAGAACACCGACAAGATGACCCGCGACCTCGCGCAGGCGACGCCCGAGATGCGCCGCACGTTGCAGGAACTGCAGGGCACGCTGGGACAGGCGACGCAGACGCTCGCCGCCTTCGAGGGGGTCGCCAGCAAGGCCGACGACCTGCTCGGCTCGGAGGGCAACTCGCTCGCCGCGCAGTTGCGCTCGACGCTGGCCGCAGCCGAGAAATCGATGAAGCAGCTCGACACCACCATGCAGCACGCCCAGCCCGCGCTCGACCAGGTCTCGCAGAACACGCTGCCTGCCGCCGAGGCCGCGATCCGCGACCTGCGCGCAACCAGCCGCGCGCTGCGCAACGTCACCGAGAAGATCGACGAACAGGGCGCCGGCGCGCTGTTCAAGGGGCAGAAGCTGCCCGATTACAAGCCGTGATCGGGCGAGGAACGATGATGACCATGACACCTGCGACCAACCCTGTCACCCGCCGTTCCGGCGTCCGCAGCCACGCCCGTACCCATGGCCGCGTCTGGCGCGGCGCGCTTGCGGCAACACTCGCCAGCCTTGCGCTCGCGGGCTGCGTCAGCCTCGAGGGCAAGGCGCCCGACACCTTGTTCCGCCTCACCGCAGAGCAGAGCGCGCCGGCGGGATACAGCGCTCAGGGCAAGCTCAACGATGCCATCATCGTGCTCGATCCCGAGGCCGACCGCAGCCTCGACATGCTGCGCGTGCCGGTGCGCGTCGATGCCTCGAACCTCGCCTATCTGAAGGGCGCGGGCTGGATCGAGAAGCCGACCCGACTGTTCCGTGGCCTGCTCGCCGAGACCATTCGCGCAAATACCGGCGACATGGTCCTCGAGGGCGGCGACTACGAGGTCACCGGCAAGACCTTCATCGGCGGCCGCCTGCTCGAGATGGGCTACGACGCCCAGCGCTCGGCGGTGGTGGTCCGCTTCGATGCGGTGCGCTCCGAACGCGGCAGCGAGGAACTGGCGCGCAAGCGCTTCGAGTCGGTCGTTCCGGTCATGAAGGCCGAGCCCGAATTCGTCGGCCCCGCGATCAACAGCGCCGCCAACGACGTCGCCCGCCAGGTCGCGGCCTGGGTGAAGGGCTGACGGCGAGAGGCGGGGGCGTGATCGCCGGTTGCCCGAATGTTGATGCAAGACGATCTTGCGGGCCTGAATCCCGGCCATGCATGTGGCCGGCACTTGCTCTGAAAGTGTAGGGGCGACACAAGTTGCTGCTGCAGCAGGCTCGCCTCGAGCGGCTCTGGCAACGAGGTTGCGTGCCAATGTCGGCTTTCGACCCATATCAGGCCCGTCAGCTCCCGCTCAGCCTGAGCCTGTCGAAGGCCCCGGGCATGGTGTTGTGTTGTGGCTGGCATGCTTCGGCAAGCTCGTCATGAGCGAAGTGGGGGGCAGGGTCTCAAATCCACCCTCGACCGGCTCGCACGAATGGACCAGCGAAATGGCGGTCGCCGACAACGAGCATTGCGAAGCAATCGCTTCTCCGCCTAGGCCAGCGAGATGCAAAAGGGATCGTCCGCGCGCTTCACGCGCCCCGAACATGTCGGCATTGAACTTGTCGCCGTTGCATATCGCAGCCGCAGTTTTCCCGTACACATCCATGACCAGTATGTGGTCGGAGCGGTCGAGAACGGAGCGGAAGAGCTCGACGTCAACGGCACGTCCCATGTCGTCGGCAAAGGCGACATGATCACGCTCAATCCGGGGCAGGCTCATTCGAACCGCTCGCTTGGTAGCGATCTCCTCCAGTACCGGGTATTCTACCTGCCGCCTGAACTGGTGGCGACATATACCGGCCGCTGCGACCTTCGCTTCGATGCGCCATCGCGCACGGATGCCTTGGACGTCCATCGGTTTCTGCAGTTGCACCGATGGTTCGAGCTGGGAACGGGAGACAGGCTGGAACAGGAAAGCGCACTCGCCGAAATCATCGATATCGCTTTCGATGCGGCGGTCCGGCCAATGCGCGAGAACCGGCTGCCTGAAGCCGTGCGATCGGCTCGGGGCTATATCGATGAGCATTTCCGTGAAAGCTTCGGCCTCGATGAACTTGCCGAAGCAGCCGGAGTGAGCAAATTCCATCTGGCTCGCAGCTTCACACTCGCGCACGGATTGAGCCCGTTCGCCTATCGCACCCAACGAAGAATCCACGAGGCACGGCGCATGCTTCTGGCCGGTGCCCCCTTGGCGGATATCGCAGCTGACCTGGGGTTTTCGGACCAGAGCCACCTGACGCGCCAGTTCCAATCGATCGTTGGCATCTCGCCTGCGCGCTATCGGGAGCAATGATGTTCAAGACACTGCCCGACACGGCCGGCTAAGGCTTCGCTCACAAGGTCAGGAAGGGATTGCCAAATGACGAATTTCTGCAGGCGGAGCGAAGCGGTTGTACCCCGGCGAATGCGCTACGGTGGACTTGGCGCGGTCATTTCGGCTTGCGCCATGCTGGCTGCCAGCCTGCATCCCGTTGCCAATGCCTCTGCCCATGCATCGATGTCTGATGCCGACCATCAGCCTTCTGATGAAGGACGCGATCCATACGCCGGCTTCATCGCGAAATACACCGAGTGGGCGAGACGCATCGAAGCTGAAGGCATGGAGCGCGGAACACCGCTGACAACGCAACAGATTGCACTGGCCAGTGAGATCGGGATCGAGCATCCGGAAAATGTGCGTCTTGTCTTTGTAGACGCGGTGCCGTTTCCTGCGGATGACGAGGACATGCGAGAGACCGGGGAGAGCCTCGGCTTCATCGGCCCTGACATCATCAACAATGCCCAAGCGTTCGGATATAGCATCTGGGTGCGCGAAGGCTATTCGCTGGATCGACCGAGCCTTGCCCACGAACTCGTGCATGTCGCGCAAATCGAACGCAGTGCGAGTTTCCGCGAATATGTGAGTCGGTACATGAGCGAGTTGCTCGAGTACGGGCATCGCAACATGCCACTGGAAGTCGAAGCGTACGAGGCGAACAGGCGCTATCAATGAGGTAGGTCGGACGATGCGGCCAAAGCCGTCAATCCGTCCCCACCTGCTGCGGATACCCCGAAGAGGCAGCGCACGTTACTGTATGGCAGGCGAACGAGGGCAGACGCAGATCAATACGCCTGTGCGCGCGTCGCGCCTTAGGCTCAGGACCCGATGCTGCGCAGGCCCATTGCTATCCCTGGCCGGTATCCTGCTGCGCCACCATCAGCCGCTCGCCCTGTTCGCGATCCGCCTTCTCGCGCACGAGGTGCAGCGTGCGGGTCGGGAAGGCGATGCCGATGCCCGCTTCCTCGAGCCGGGCGAAGATCAGCAGCAGCAGGTCCTGCTGGATGACGAGGCTCTCGTCGTAGTCGGCGGCCTCGATGTAGGAAAAGATCTCGATGTCGAGCGAGCTCGCGCCAAAGCTTACGAAGCGGGCACGAAAGCCCGGTTTGGCGATGCGCTCGTGGTCGGAAAGGACGCCTTCGATGCGCTCGACCGCCTCGAGCAGCTTGGCCGAGCCGATACCGTACTCGACGCCGATGACGGGGTTGAACAGGAAACGGTCGCGCAGCGCGTAGTTCTCGATCTGGCGTTGCGAGAGGTCGCCATTGGGGATCGTCACCAGCGTGCGGGTGAGGGTACGCACGCGCGTCGAGCGGATGCCGATGTCCTCGATCGTGCCGATTACGTCGCCGACCTTGCAGAAGTCGCCGACCTGGAAGGGCTTGTCGGCGACCAGCGAGACACTGCCGACGAGGTTCTCGACCGTCTTCTGCGCGCCCAGTGCCAGCGCGATGCCGCCGATGCCCAGCGCTGCGATGCCCGTGGTGACGTCGATCCCGAAAGTGTCGAGGAAGGCGACCAGCGCGGCGAACAGCAGGAGCAGCTTGGCCGCGCGGCGCAGCAGGGTGACCACTGAGACGACCTGGCGCTGGCCGCGCTGCTCCATGCGCGTGATCACCAGTGCACCGAGCGCATCGACGAGGCGCAGGAGGAACCAGGTCAGCGCGGCGAGCGCGACGAGGCTGATGTAGCGCAGCACCAGCTGGCGCGCGACGATCGAGACCGGCAGGCTGTCCGCCCAGACCTGGAAGACGACGATCGCGACGAACAGGCTGAGCGGGGGCATGGCCGCCTTGGCGAAGCGGAAGGCGGGGTGATCGCGGCCCTTGTCGAGCATCCGCCCGATCAGGAAGAGCAGCGCGCTCGTTGCCAGCTGGAAGGCGAGGTAGATCGCGAGGCCGAGGCCGAACAGGGTGAGCCAGTCCTGGATCGAGGCACCGGCGATTTCGGGGCCGTTGTCCCTGGCGGCGCCGGTGGCCGTCCCGCTCTCGGCCAGCTGGGCCGCCACCGCATCGCTCGTCTCGCGCGAGATGCGCCAGATGCGCGCGCCGTCCTTGCCCGTGCCGCGCGTGAGCAGGATCGGCGTAGGCTCGGCCCCCTCGGAACCACGCAGCTTGCCCACGCGCTCGGCGTCGGGGGGCAGGCCGTCGTCGAGGGTTCCGGCCGGATCGGAGGAGAGGACGGCGTAGCTTTCGAGGCTGCCGCCAGCATCGAGCGCCTGCTGCAGCTGGCGGGCGATCTCGCCGCGCGCGGCCTCGTCGACATCGCTGCTGCTGTCGTCGCCAGCGCTGCCTTGCGGCTGGACGCTGGCCTCGAAGTAGGCGGCAGCTTCACCGTAATTGCCCGCGGCCAGCGCATTGACGAGCCCGCTGACGACCCCGCGCGGCGTCTCGCGCCCGTAAGGATCGCTCGGCGCCGCCTCCTGCTCGGCAGCCTCGGTCTCGCTGCCCGGCACGGCCGAAGCACTCGCGGCGGCGTGGGCGGGATCGAGAGGGACGAGCGCGCAGCCTACCCAGAGCACGCCGCACAGGATCGTCAGCCATGTGGCGAGCGCGTGCGTGCAGGTCTTCGGGCGGGGCTTGTCGAACATCGTCTTCCTTTTCGGCCATTGCCAGGCGGGGGCTGGGCTCCCTTCGCGGGGACCAACGAGAGGGGCCGCCGCGCGTTCCATGACGGCGGCACGGGCCAGCGACTCAGCACCACGCCCGGGCGCGGGCACAGGCCTGCCAGACACGCCTCGAAAGTTCAAAAATGCACGGAGCGCGGAAAAATAAGGGGACTTCGCTATTCCAATCGGAATCGCACAGGAGTATAAGGTTGTTACCGCAGGACGAGTCATTGCAAAATATAATTGCATTACTCAGCTGGTTATACGCCGATAAATTACCCTGTTGGAACTACGCGACCCGCGCCGAGGCCATTTGGCTGGCGCCTCGTCGCGCCAGGGAGAGGCCTCTTGCTGCACGATGACGCAGCTGCCTCCAAGCGTTGCACCCGAAGGTCGCTTCACGAGCACAGTATGCGCCGGAACACGAGGTTCCATCGCGTCGTCGCCCTGCGCCACGAAAGAGGAGCAAGACCATGAAGACGCTTTCCATCGCCGCTGCCGCAGGCATTGCCCTGCTGGCCACCCCCGTGATCGCCGAAGAGGTCATCGTCCAGAAGCAGTACCGCGAGGACGTGCCGACCCGCGAGGTCCGTTATGACGATCTCAACATCCTGAGCTCGGCCGGGATGGACACCTTCACCAACCGCATCGACCGTGCGGTGCGCTACGTGTGCGGTGCCCCCGACATCCGGGCCCTCAACGAAATGGCCCACATGCAGAACTGCCGGGTCGAATCCACCCAGCGCGCCTATGCTGCCCGCGACGAGATCGTGAACATGCAGATGGCCGCGCGTGCCAACGGGATGACACTCGCCAGTGCCGAGGTGCCCACCCTGCGCGTCGCGCGCTAGGGGCACAGTTGCCCCGGCAGCGACCGGGCACATGTCCATCCCCGCAAGAGCCCGCGTGTCGCGCGACGCGCGGGCTCTTGCCTGTGGCGCGCGCCCATGCGCTTGCCTCGCCCCGTACCCGGGGCCTAAGATTGGGGCATGACACGCAAATCCCCCCTGCTTCTCGCCGCTGCGCTCGCCATCCCCGCACTCGCAGCCAGTGCCACCCCCGCGCTCGCCAAGGTCTCGGTTGATCCCGAACGCATCGCGCGCGACGTGACCACGCTCGCCTCCGACACCTTCGAGGGCCGTGCGCCGGGTACCACCGGCGAGGAGCGCACCATCGGCTACCTCATCGCGCGCATGCAGGACATCGGGCTCGAGCCCGCCGGGCCGGACGGCCAGTGGGTGCAGACCGTGCCGCTGCTCCACACCGCGCTGCAGCCTGCGCGCAAGCTCGCCTTCACGACGCCCAAGGGCGCGATGCCGGTCAAGCAGACTGAGGACATCTACGTCTCGACGCTGCGCCCCGACGACACCGCAAGCATCGCCGATGCCCCGGTGGTCTTCGTCGGCTACGGCGTCGATGCCCCCGAACGCGGCTGGGACGACTTCAAGGGCGCGGACCTCAAGGGCAAGGTCGTCGTCTTCCTCGTCAACGACCCTGACTTCGCCGCGAGCCAGGGCGAGGACCCGGTCGGCAAGTTCGGTGGGCGCACGATGACCTACTATGGCCGCTGGACCTACAAGTTCGAAGAAGCCGCGCGCCAGGGCGCGGTCGGTGCGCTGATCGTCCACGAGACCGAGGCTGCGGGCTACGGCTGGAACGTGGTCAAGAGCCCGGGCGGCGAGAACTACGACATCGTGCGCAAGCCCGGTGACCTCACCAGCCTTGCGCTGCAGGGCTGGATTTCGGGCGATGCGGCGAGCAGGCTCTTTACCTCGGCCGGGCTCGATCTGGCGAAGCTGCGCAAGGCCGCGCGCAGCAAGGCATTCAAGCCGGTGCCACTCAAGGGCGTGACATTCGCGGCTGACGTTCCGGTCAGCCACGAAGAGATCGCCAGCCACAACGTGCTGGGCAAGATCGCGGGCACCGAGCGCCCCGACGAAGTGGTGATGTACGGCGCGCACTGGGACGCCTACGGCAAGGGCGAGCCCGACGCGCAAGGGCGCATCTACCGTGCGGGCGCCAACGACGATGCGCTGGGCATCGCCGGCATCCTCGACATCGCGCGGGTCATGAAGGGCCAGCCGGCCCCGAGGCGCAGCGTGGTCTTCGCCGCCTGGACCGCCGAGGAGCGCGGGCTGCTCGGCTCGGAATTCTACGCGACCAACCCGGTCTTCCCGCTCGAGAAGACCGTCGCCAACCTCACCATCGACATCCTGCAGACGCAGGGCGCGGCAAACGACGTGGTGCTCGTCGGCAAGGGCCAGAACTCGCTCGAGGACCGCATGGCCGGCGTCGCGAAGACGCAGGGGCGCACCGTCACGCCCGAGAGCCTGCCCGAGCGCGGCCTGTTCTACCGCGCCGACCACTTCTCCTTCGCGAAGCGTGGTGTGCCGGTCATGCTGCTGATGGGCATCGCGGGCGCGGCCGACATCAAGCAGGGCGGACGCGCGGCCGGACAGGCCTGGATCGATGCCTATACGGGCAATTGCTACCACCAGGCCTGCGACGCGATCGGGCCCGACTGGGACCTCGCGGGCGCGGTGCAGGACATCGACCTTGCCGGGACCATCGGCGAGGAGCTCGCCAATTCGGATGCATGGCCGCGCTGGAAGGAAGGCTCCGAATTCGGCGCGGTGCGTGCCAAGAGTGCCGCCGAGCGCAACTGAGCCATGCGGCGCACTGCTCTCGCAGCCTCATTCGCGGTTTCCCTCGCGCTCGCCCTCTCGGCCTGCGCGGGGGGCACGCGTTACCGCGCGGTCAGCGACGTTCCAGTGCGCATCGGGCCGCCCTATGCGATCCGCGGGGTCACCTACACCCCGCGCGCGCAGCCGGGTTACGACATGCTTGGCTATGCCACCTGGTACGGCAACGAGAGCGGCAACCAGACCGCCAACGGCGAACGCTTCCGCGCCGACTGGGTGACCGCTGCGCACCGCGACCTGCCGCTGCCCAGCTACGTCGAGGTGACCGCGCTCGACACCGGCAGGCGCATCCTCGTGCGGGTCAACGACCGGGGCCCCTTCGGCGAGAGCGCACGCATCCTCGATCTCTCGCGCGGCGCGGCCGAACTGCTCGGCGTGCGCGCGCGGGGCAAGGCGGCGGTGCGCGTGCGGGTGGTGATACCCGAGGCGAAGGACCGCGAGCGGCTGATGAAAGGCAAGCCCGCGCGCAGGCTCGATCCCGTCCCCGCGCGCACGCTCGCCAGCCTGCGCGACCAGTTCACGCGCGGCGTGGGCACGATGTAGGGGCTAGGCCGAGGTCTCGGGGGCTCCCTTGAGCCGCGTCGATGCAGACACTGGACGGTGAATTACACGATATTGGACAACTGTGCCCAAATATCCCGAAAATATTATGCAAAATATGTAATTTGGCAAAATATTTGAACAATCCCCTGTAATTCCATTTAAGTGTTTACCTCATGTCAACTACGTGGGGCTTGTATAGGACGCGAGGGGGGAACGTATGTTTCAAGTCGCGTCTTGTGTCTGGTACCAGCACGATCATCTGACGGTCGCTCTGGCCGCGGTGATCTGGATCATCGGTAGCCTGACCTTTTTCCAGGCGCTCGAGCGAGCGCAAGAGTGCCCGCGCGGGCGGCGACCGACCTGGCTCGCGATCGCGGCGCTGGCCGGAGGGCTGGGGGTCTGGGCGACGCACTTCGTGGCGATGCTCGCCTACCAGGGCGGTCTGCCGATCGGCTATTCGCTCGCGCCCACCGTGCTTTCGGCGGTCATCGCCATCTCGGGGTTCTGGACCGCGATCAAGCTGCTCGGCCGGTTCTCGCTTTCGAGCTGCGCCACGGCGGGCACCATGCTCGCGGTGGCCGTCGGCCTCATGCACTTCATCGGCATGTCGGCGCTGCGCGTGCAGGCGCGCATCGAGTACGACTGGACGATGGTCGGCGTGAGCGCGGTGATCGCCGTGGTACTGTTCTCAGCCGCGTTCTACCTCTCGCGCCATCTTTCCACGCGTGCGCGCAAACGGCTGCCGGCGGCGGCCTTGCTGAGCATCGTCGCGGTCTGCACCTTGCACTTCACCGGAATGGCCGCGACCACGCTCGTCTTCGATCCGCGCCTGCCGCGTGTCGAGGTCGCCGAAGGGCGCACCTTCGTCATCGGCGCGATCGTGCTCTCGACTATGCTGGTGGTGCTGCTGACCGGCATCGCGACGCTGGTCGACCGTTACCTGACCGATCTCAAGGGTTTCGCAGCGGCAACGCTCGAGGGCATCGTCATCGTGCGTGAAGGCCGCGTGGTCGAGGCCAATGCGCGTTTCGCCGAATGGATGGGCAGCGAGCCCGGCATGCTGCTCGGGCGCGATCCCGAGACGCTGCTTGCCGCCGCCGACGGCTGCCCGGTCACCGATCTTCGCGACAAGCCGATAGAGGCGGTCCCGCGCGGCACGGACAGCGAGCGGGTGTTCGAGGTCGCGGTGCACGAGATAGAGTACCGCGGGCGGCCCTCGCAGGTGCTCGCGGTGCGCGACCTGACCGAGGCCAAGGCGGCGCAGGCGCAGATCGCGCATCTCGCCCGCCACGACGGTCTGACCGGACTGCCCAATCGCCTGCTGCTCAAGGAGCGGCTCGATCAGGCGCTCGCGCTCTCGCAGCGCACCGGCGAGCCACTGGCGGTGCTCGCGCTCGATCTCGACCGCTTCAAGGCGGTCAACGACCTGTTCGGCCACGGCGAGGGCGACCGCGTGCTCAAGGCCGTCGCCGCGCTGCTCAAGCGCTGCGTGGGCGGGGCGGACACGGTGGCGCGACTGGGCGGTGACGAGTTCATTGTGCTCCAGGTCGGCGCGCACCAGCCTGAGGGCGCGCGTGTCCTCGCCAATCGCATCCTCGCCGCCTTCCGCGAGGAGATGGACCCGGCGCGCGATCCCTGTGCGGTCGGCGTCAGCGTCGGCGTCGCGGTCTGCCCGCAGGACGGCACGAGCGCCGATGTGCTCCACAATGCAGCCGACATCGCGCTGTACCGCGCCAAGACCTCGGGGCGCGGCACGGCAGCCTTCTTCGACGCGCAGATGGACCTCGAGGCGCGCGAGCGGCGCAGGCTCGAGGCGGATCTGCGCCAGGCGATCGCGCGCGAACAGCTGCGCATCGTCTACCAGCCGCTGGTCGCCACCGCAGGTGCGCGCGTGACTGGCTACGAGGCGCTGCTGCGCTGGGACCATCCCGAGCGCGGCGCGGTCTCGCCCAGCGAATTCATCCCCATCGCCGAGGACACCGGCACGATCCTTGGTATCGGCGAATGGGTGCTGCGCCAGGCCTGCCGCGAGGCGGCGCAGTGGGTCGAGCCGCTGACCCTCGCGGTCAACGTCTCGCCGGTGCAGTTCCAGATGGCCAATCTCGAGGACGTCGTCGTCAGCGCCGTCGAGGATGCCGGGCTCGATCCCGCGCGGCTTGAGCTGGAGATCACCGAGACCGCGCTGCTCAAGGAGCGCGATCGCACCATCGCGGTGCTTAATGCGCTCAAGGCGCGCGGGATCAGGGTGGTGATGGACGATTTCGGGACCGGTTATTCCTCGCTCTCGAACCTGCAGAGCTTCCCCTTCGACAAGATCAAGATCGACCGCAGCTTCATCCAGGCGATGGAGAGCGACGAGGCGGCGCGCTCGATCATCCGCGCGATCATCGGCATCGGGCGCAGCCTTGCCATGCCGGTCGTCGCCGAGGGCGTCGAGACCGACGCGCAGCGCGCCATGGTCGAGCAGGAAGGCTGCCCGCAGGCGCAGGGCTTCTTCTTCGGGATGCCCGGACTCGGTCCGCTCAGTCGCCTTGCCGAAATGGTCGAGAACGAGGCCGAGCTCAAGCTCGCCGCGAACGGCTGAGGCGCGAAAGGCCCGGGCACCAGACCCGGGCGGGCACTACTTCGCCTTGGGGCACGAGTCCTTGTCGCCCGCGGCACAGGCGGCATTTTCGGATTCCCACTGCGCGCGGTCGGCCTCGTAGCGCGATACCAGTTCGTTGTACTGCTTCATCACCGCCTCGTAGGCCGTGGCGTTGCGTTCCTGCTGGACCATCTGCTCGGCGTGGAGCTGTTCCTTCTGGGTGTTCTCCGCGACCTGCTTGGCGGCGAACTGCGCCTGTTCCTCGTTGAGCTGGCGGCGTGCCTCGGCTTCGGGATCCGGCTTGGTCTGCGCGGCGAGCGGCCCGGCGAGACCTGCGATAAGCGCGCTGGCGAGGAGCGTGCGCGCGGCTTGGCGAGCAAGGGCGGGGAAGGGCGCGAAACGAACGGGTGCAGTCACCGGGAAGCTCTCCTTGTCCATCGTCCCCGCGCGGGCGAGCGGGGCTTGCCCGGCGAGGTCTTGCGACAATGCCCGCTTCGCAGCCTCGGGCAAAGCGCTTTCGCGCGCGCATCCACCGTTCGATCAGCCAGGCGTCGCCTCCATCGCGAGCAGCTCGATCACGCGCGCGAGCCATTCGCGCGGGCGCCGGGCGCGGCCCGCATCGCACACGAATTCCTGCCCGCGCCGCGCCGAATCGAGCCGGTTGCCGCGCAGCCAGCGCGCGGGGCGTTCGTGGTAGCTGAGCCCGCGTCTGCGCAGCCAGTCGGGGATCGACCACAGGTTGAGCGGGCCGCCCGCGACGGTGAGACGCAGGTCCGGATGGGCACTGCGTGCGCAAGTCGCGGGGCCGTTCCAGATGGTGTTGTTCGCGCTCCACTCCCCGATCGTGTGCGGATGCGGGCGCGGCGGCGCGGGGAACGCGGGGTCATCGCGCAGGGCCTCGGGCGAGCCGCAGCGCGCGACCTGCATATGCGCGAAGATGCGGTGGTGGCGCTCGCCGGTCTCGGGATCGGCGAAGAGGCCGAAGAAGACGAAGTGGTCGCCCAGGCCCACGCCATGCTTGCGCAGATGGCCCTGCGCCGCGCCCGACTGGCCGAACCAGCATTGGCCATCGGCGAACATCGGGTCGTCATGGCACAGCGCATCGCGGCCCAGCTTGCCGCGCGTGAGCGTCTCGACGGTCTCGCCAAGCCCGAGATCGGCGTAGCGCGTCGCCGAACGGTCGCGCGCCGGGATCGGCAGCGAGAGCGGCACGCCGTCGCGGATCGGCGAGGGCACGCCGCCCGCGGTGGTGTCGAACCCCTTGCGGCTGAAGACGATCTTCATGTCAGGGGCTTCATGCGCGCCGCAGGAGCCGGAAGGCGGTGCGCGCCGCCCCTCACGCGGTCCGGGCGAGGGCGGCCATGCGCATCGCAAGGCTGAAGCCCTCGAAGCGTGCGGCGCGGTTGGCGGCGGCTTCCGCGTCCTCGCCCCACAGCTCGAC